>NZ_JARAVL010000059.1:0-43452 GCF_033792725.1 Streptomyces sp. PA03-5A
GCCGCCACGGGCCGGCCGCGACCTGACCGGCGCACGCGCCCCGCTGGCGGCCGCACCCGCGAGGGCGGCTGCGGCCGCCGCCGGCACCACCGCGCTCGTGCTGTACGACACCGCCGGCCCCTATGGGCACCTCGGCGAGCTCTACGCCATGGCCACCGCCAACCTCGCCGGCCACTTCGGGACCGTGACCGCCAAGCCCGTCTCGCAGTACACCGCGGGCATGGTCAACCAGTACACGGCCACCTTCTACATCGGCTCCACCTACTACGGCGGGAGCATCCCCGACGCCGTCCCCGCCGCCTTCTACCAGGACGTGGTCACCACCACGCGTCCGGTGACCTGGCTCGCGGACAACATCTGGTCGCTGGCGAACGCGACCGGGGTCGCGCAGTTCCAGACCAAGTACGGCTGGGACCCCACCGCGTCGTACTTCGAGGCGAACGGCAGCGTCGGCACCGTCACGCAGGTGACGTACAGGAACCAGAACCTCACCCGGAAGATCCCGGCCGGCCAGGACGGCGGCGTGCTGCGCCCCGCCATCTCGTCGGGGCCCGGCTACCCGGCGGTGACGCAGCTGGCCACCGCGCGCGACACCGGCACCGGCACCGACTTCCCGTGGGCCGTGCGATCGGGCAACCTCACGTACGTCGGTGAGATCCCCTTCGCCTACGTCTCCGAGAGCGACCGGATCATCGCCTTCGAGGACCTGCTCTTCGACTCCCTCGCCCCCGCCACCGCCGAGCGGCACCGGGCCATGATGCGGCTGGAGGACATCAGCCCCAACTCCGACCCCGCGCAGCTGCGGGCCATCGCCGACTACCTCGCCGCGGAGCAGATCCCGTACGGCATCAACGTCATCCCCGTCTACACGGATCCGAGCGGCACCTACAACAACGGCCGGCCGCAGACCGTCACCCTGGCGCAGCGTCCCGAACTGGTCACCACCCTGAAGTACATGCTCCAGCATGGTGCCGTGCTGATGAACCACGGCTACACCCACCAGCACGGGAACACCGCCAACCCCTACAACGGCGTCACCGGCGACGACTTCGAGTTCTACCGGGCCCACGTCGACGCCTCCGACAACGTGGTCTACGAGGGCCCGGTCGCCGGGGACTCCGCCCTGTGGGCGCAGACCCGGGTCACCCTGGGTCTGGCCCAGTTCGCCCTCGCGGGACTGCCGGTGCCCAAGCTGTGGACCACCCCGCACTACGCGGCCTCCGCCACCGACTACAAGGTCTTCGCCCAGAACTACACCGCGCGCCTGGAGCGGTCGCTGTACTTCTCGGGCACCCTCGGCGGCAGCACGGCCGACCCCAACCGCTTCATCGGGCAGTTCTTCCCGTACGTCGTGAAGGACGTGTACGGCACCACCGTGCTCCCCGAGAACATCGGCAACTACGAGCCCGAGGCCTACAACAACCACCCGGCGCGCCTGCCGGCCGAACTGATCGCCTCGGCCAAGGCGAACCTCGCCGTCCGCGACGGCTTCGCCAGCTTCTTCTACCACCCCTACTACCCGGTCCAGCCGCTCAAGGAGACGGTCGAGGGCATCCGCGCCCTCGGCTACACCTTCGTCAGCCCCGCGACCGCCGCGTGACCCTGCTCCGGAGGACCGCCGCCGCGACCGTCGCGGCGGCGGTCCTCGCCCTCACCGCCGGCTGCACCACCGTCGGCGCCCGGCCCGCGGACCGCCCCGACGGCCGGCCGCACGAGCGCCCCGGGGCCGGTGCGGGCGACCGTGTCCGCGGCATCGCGCTGCCCTCCTGGGCCGCGGACGACTACGACAGCCCCGCCGCCGGGCGCTACCTGCGCGGCATCGCCGCCACCGGCGCGCGCTGGGTGTCCTTCACCCCCACCTGGTACCAGTCCAGCGTCCACGGGACCTCGATGCGCACCACCGAGGAGACCGCGAGCGACGCGAGCCTGCGGCGGATCGTCCGCGAGGCCCATGCCGCCGGCCTGAAGGTGCTGCTCAAGCCGCACGTCGACCTGACCGGCGGCGGCGACCGGGCCGGCATCACGCCCACCGACCCCGATGCCTGGTTCACCGCCTACACGCGCTTCATCACCCACTACGCGGAGCTGGCGGGCGGGCTCGGCGTCGAGCAGTTCTCCGTGGGCACCGAACTGGCCGGCACCTCGCGGGACGGCGGGCGCTGGCGGGCGGTGATCCGCGCCGTCCGGGACGCCTACGACGGTCCGCTGGTCTACGCCGCCAACTACGACGAGTACGAGCACGTCCGCTTCTGGGACGCCCTCGACCTGATCGGGGTCGACGCCTACTGGCCGCTGGCCGAGCGTCCCACTGCCGACGTCGGCCGGCTGCGCGCCGCCTGGCGGCCCGTGATCCGGGAGCTGGCCGGCTACTCCGCCCGGCACCACCGCCGCGTGCTGTTCACCGAGGCCGGCTACGTCAGCCAGCGCGGGACGACCACGGCCCCGTACTCCTGGACCGTCAGCCGGCAACCGGCGGAGGCCGAGCAGGCGGCCGCGTACCAGGCGTTGCTCGCCGCCCTGGACGGGGAGCGCTGGTGGGCCGGGGTGTGCTGGTGGATGTGGGACGACTGGCCGGACAGCGGGGAGACCCCGGCCCGGCTCGCGTACAGCCCGCGCGGCAAACCCGCGGAGGAGGTGCTGCGCCGCTGGTGGCGCACATGAGCGTGACAATTCAGGCGAAACGCTGACATTGTGTCGTCATGACGGCTCTCGCACCCGGCGCAACCGAGGACACGACGGACTTCGCCGACGCCGACCGGGGATTCCTCGGTGCCCTGACCCCCGGCCGCGTCACCGACGGCGACGGCCGGGTGGTCTGGGACGGCGACGCGTACTCCTTCCTGCAGGGCCCGTGCCCCGACACGGCGCACCCCGGCCTGTGGCGGCAGAGCCGGCTCGCCTCCCGGCAGGGGCTGTTCGAGGTCGTCGAGGGGATCTACCAGGTACGCGGCCTGGACCTGTCGAACATGACCCTCGTCGAGGGGGACCGCGGGGTCGTCGTCATCGACCCCCTCCGCTCCGCCGAGTGCGCCGCCGCCGCCCTCGCCCTCTACCGCGAACACCGCGGGGAACGGCCCGTCACCGCCCTCATCTACAGCCACTCGCACGTCGACCACTTCGGCGGCGCCCGCGGTGTCCTGCCGCACGGTCACGACCCGGTGCCCGTCCTGGCCCCGGCCGGCTTCCTGGAGCACGCGGCGGGCGAGAGCGTCGACGCCGGGGTCGCGATGACCCGCCGTGCCGTCTACATGTACGGCTCCGAACTGCCCAAGGGCCCGGCCGGGCAGATCGGCTGCGGCCTCGGCCAGACCGCCTCCACCGGAACCGTCACCCTGATCCCGCCCACCGTCCTGGTCACCCGCACCGGCCAGGACGAGACGATCGACGGGGTCCGGATCATCTTCCAGCTCACCCCGGGGGCCGAGGCGCCCGCCGAGATGAACTTCCACTTCCCCGCCAAGCGGGTGCTGTGCATGGCGGAGAACGCCACCCACACCATGCACAACGTCCTTACCCTGCGCGGTGCGCAGGTCCGCGACGCCCGGCTGTGGGCGCACTACCTCAACGAGGCCCTCGTCCTGTTCGGCAACGCCTCCGACGTCGTCATCGCCTCCCACCACTGGCCGACCTGGAGCCGCGAGGGCATCCACCGGCTGCTGTCGCACCAGCGCGACCTCTACGCCTACCTCCACGACCAGACCCTGCGGCTGATCAACCGGGGCCTCACCGGCAGCGAGATCGCCGAGGAGCTGACCCTGCCCCCGGCCCTGGAACGGATCAACTCCAACCGCGGCTACTACGGCTCCCTCAGCCACAACGTGAAGGCCGTCTACCAGCGCTACATGGGCTGGTTCGACGGCAACCCGGCCCACCTGTGGCAGCACCCTCCGGCGGAGGAGGCACGCCGCTACGTGGACTGCCTCGGCGGCACCGACGCCACCGTCGCCAAGGCCAGGGAGTACGCCGAGGCCGGCGACCTGCGCTTCGCCGTCACCCTGCTGGGCCACGCCGTCTTCGCCGACCCCGGGCACGCCGCCGCGGCGGAGGAACTGGCCCTGCTCTACGAGCGGCTGGGGCACGGCTGCGAGAACGGTCCCTGGCGCAACTTCTACCTGATGGGCGCCCAGGAACTGCGGCAGGGGGTGACCCGGACCCCCGTCGTGATCGCGAACCCGGAGCTGATGGCCGCCCTGACCGTCGACCAGCTCATCGACTCCCTCGCCATCCGCGTCAACGGCCCCAAGGCCTGGGACGTCCACCTGACCATCGACTGGCGCCTCACCGACGAGCACCGCACCTGGCACCTGACCCTCTCCAACGGCGCCCTCACCTACTTCTCCACCCAGGACGGGCGCCCCGCCGTCCGGCACGCCGACCTGACGCTCACCCTCAGCCGGCCCGAGCTGCACCGGCTCCTCGCGGGCGGCCGCTTCGAGGGCGTCGACCACGAGGGGGACCTGAAGGTGGTCGCGACCCTGGTCGGGCTGCTGGACGCCGCCGACCAGGACTTCCCGATCGTCACCCCGTGAGGATCCCCCCGCGCGCGCCCGGCACCGTGGTCCACCACCGCACCGTCGAGGCGAACGGGATCCGGCTGCACATCGCGGAGCAGGGCGAGGGCCCGCTCGTGCTGCTGCTGCACGGCTTCCCCGAGTGCTGGTACTCCTGGCGCCACCAGTTCGCGCCGCTCGCCGCCGCCGGCTACCGGGTGGTCGCCCCCGACCAGCGCGGCTACGGCCGCAGCGAGCGGCCCGGCGCCGTCGACGCGTACACCGTCCTCGACCTCGTCGGCGACGTCGTCGGGCTCGTGCACGCCCTCGGCGAGAGCCGGGCCGTCGTCGTCGGCCACGACTGGGGCGCCCCCGTCGCCTGGCACACCGCGCTGCTGCGGCCCGACCTCGTCCGCGCCGTGGCGGGCCTCAGCGTCCCGCCGGCCTTGCGCAGCGGCGACACGCCGCCGCTGCGGTCCATGCGCGAGCTGTACGACGGGCGGTTCTACTGGAACTACTTCGAGCGGCCCGGTGTCGCCGACGCCGAGTTCGCCGCCGACCCGCGGAGGACCTTCCGTCGTTTCCTGTACGGCGCGTCCGGCGACAACCCCGCCAACGACCCGGTCCCGGCCCAGCCCCTGGTCCCGCCCGGCGGCGGCTTCCTCGACCTCGTCGAGGAGCCCGAGGAACTCCCGGACTGGCTCACCGAAGAGGACCTCGACGCCTTCGCCGCCGAGTACGCCGAGGCCGGCTTCACCGGCGGGCTCAACTGGTACCGCAACCTCGACCGCAACTGGCGGCTGACCGCGCCCTGGGCCGGTGCCGCCCTCCAGGTCCCCGCCCTCTACGTCACCGGCGACCGCGACCTCGTCCACGGTTTCCCGGGGATGTCCGAGCTGCTCCCGGTGCTGCGGGAGCTCCACCCCACGCTGCGCGAACCGGTGGTGCTGCCCGGCTGCGGCCACTGGACCCAGCAGGAGCGCCCGGCGCAGGTCAACGCCGTGCTGCTGGACTTCCTGCGGGAGGTCGCGCCGCCCACCGGCTGATCACGTGTCGCACTCCAGCACGGTGCGGCACAGCCCGCACCGTGCCTTCACCCGGCCGCGCACGGGCACCCGGATCCGCTGGTGGCACGTGGGGCAGGAGAAGGAGACCCGCTGGGGGCCGGCGCCCTCGAAGGCGTAGCCGGCCGCCGGGTACGCCCCGCCGCGGCGCCGGTCGTGGGCGTACCGGCGGCGGCCCGCCCAGCCGCAGCCGACCATCGGCGGATGGCGCAGATCGGACTCGGCGAGCCGCAGACCGGTCCGGTAGGCCTCCTGGGCCCTCGGACTGGTGAGCCACGGCTCGATGTCGTCGCCGAAGGCCTGCGCCCGCTTGGCCAGGACGTAGCCGAACTCCTCCGGGGTGAGGTAGCCCAGCTTGGACGCGGCCGTGGTCAGCCGCTCCCCGAGCAGCGCCGGCTCCTCCCGGTAGGAGTCCAGCAGCAGCCAGCCCGCGCCCAGGTAGGTCGTGGCGGTGTCGGTGAGGATCTCGTTGTCCCGCACCCCGGGGTACTCCAGGCCGAGCCGGTGCAGGTAGACGTGCATGACCTCGTGCGCCAGCACCGCCCCCACGTCGCGCCGGTCGTCCCGGAAGCGCGCGTGCAGCTCCACGAAGTACTCGGGCCCGGCGGCCAGTTCCACGTTGCCCGCGTGCACCATGTCCCGGAAGCTGACCACCATGCGGGCCTCCGGCAGCCGGAAGTGCTGCACGATGGCCCGGGCCACCCGCTGGGCGCCCAGATGGAGGTCCTCCTCCGCGGGGAACGCCACGGCTTCCGGGCGCACGCTCGCGGGGAAGCGGCTCACCGTGTCGTACGACAGCCGCCGGTACAGCGCGGTGAGGGCGGCCCGGACCTTCTCCAGGTGCGGGAAGCCGTGTTCGATCGGGCTGGACGACGGCTCGGTCACGGCGCCTCCCCGGGCGGGTACGACGCTTCGAGCCTACGCGTCGACCCAGGCCGTTGTCGCCGTGCGTTCCGGTCCCGTGCCGCTCGCCGAACCCCGCACCGGCACGCCCAGCGCGGCCAGCCGCTCGGCGGCGGTCGGCGCGGTGCCGCCCTCCGCCTGGTACACGCTGACCAGCAGCCGCCCGCCGGGCTCCACGAGTTCCGCCAGCAGCCTGCGGACCAGGTCGCCCAGCCGGCGCTCGGGCACGCAGTCGACGAGGGTGTGCACGAAGGTGAACCGGCCGCCGTCGGCGGGCCGCCAGTCCAGCGCGTTGCCCACCTCGATCCGCCCGGCCCACTGCGGCAGCCGGCGCCGGGCCAGCGCCACCAGGCGCGGGGCGAAGTCCACACCGTGGGGCTCGACCACCCGGCCCCGCTCGGCCGCCCACCGCCGCACCGACTCCATCAGCAGCCCGTTGGCGCAGCCGACGTCCAGGAAGGTGCCGTCCTTGTGGAGCGCCTCGACCACCATCGAGCGCCGCGCCCGCCACTGCTCCGGCTCCCGGCCGAAGCCCGAACCGCCCTCGGGCGTGGTCGCCCGCAGGTAGGCGGGCTCCAGCAGGCGCAGGTTGTCGGCGAAGTACGAGGCCTCGTCCTGCTCCCGGAAGGAGCGCTCCGCGTCCAGCACGGCACGCCGCTCGGGGCCGTGGGGGAGCAGGCCCGCGATCGTGCCGGCGTCGGCAACGACCAGGTCCGCCTCGGCGGCGTGCGGCCGCCGGCCCCGGTACCGGTCGCCGTCCAGCCAGGCGTAGAGCCGCTGTTGCCCCGCGTCCCAGGCGAAGGGGTGCACCCGCTGCCGGTAGTAGCCGGCGCTCTCCAGCGGCACCCGGGCGGCGGTGTCGAGCATCCAGTCCTCGCCGGGCAGCACCTCGCCGGACGGCAGGCGCACCACCCCGTCCGCGCCGCGCACCGCGCCCGCCAGGCCGCCCGGCAGGAACGGCACGAAGGTGACCCGCCGCACCGACGCGGGGTCCGGGTCCTCCTCGGCCAGTGCGTACGCCGTCCACCGTGCGTCCATGCCGTTCCCCCTCGGCCGAGTGCCTTCGCCCCGGCCCGGCCGGGCGGGACGTGCCGCCGCCGCACCCGTCGGCGGCACGGGAACACCGTACAAGCGGCCGCCGGCACCGGGCCGCCGCTCATCCCGTGACGGCCGGCCCCGGCGCCTGCCCGTAGCAGAGGCAGAACGGGTGCCCGGCCGGGTCGGCGAAGACCCGGAAGCCGCTGCGCTCGCCGCCGCTGTCGTGCAGGAAGGCGGCGCCCAGCGCGACGACCTCCTGGTGGGCGCGCTCCACGTCGGCGCGGGTGGGGACGTCGAAGTCCAGGTGGAACTGCTGGGGGTGCTCCGGGTCGGGCCAGCGTGGCGGCCGGTGGAAGGGCACCTCCTGGAAGGCGATCCGGGTGCCGTCCGGGGCCGTCAGGGTCACCCACGAGGGGTCCGCGGTGTCCAGGGCCCAGCCGAGGATCCCCTGGTAGAAGGCGCCCAGCGCGGCCGGGTCCGGGCAGTCGATCACGGTGCACTGCAAGGTGGCGATCATCCGACGAGCCTGCCCGGCCTCCTCCTCGGGACGCAAGGCCCGCCCCCGGGACCATACTTTCGGCTGATACGGAACAGGTCGGCCGGGGGAGGCCCCGGCACCCCCGGGCTCCGTACGGTGGGACCCGTGGCCGGCCGTCCGTCGCCCGGCGGCCGGTCACGGCATCCGTACCCGCCGTCACCCGAAGGACCCCACCACCGATGTCCGCCGCCTGTGCCGCCTCCGCCGTGACCGCCCCCGCCGTGACCGTCCGGAGCGCCTCGGCCCGGATCGCCGCCGCCGTCGCCTGCCGCGCGGTGCTCGCGCCGGTGCTCGCGGTGTGCGCGGTCCTCGCGGTGTGCGTGGCCAGGGCGGCCGGGGTCCCCGGCATCCTCGGCAGCCCCGGACCGGCGCTGACCGGTGCGTTCCTGCTGGGAGCGGGCGTCTGCGGCGTCCGCTACGCCGTCCGCCCGAGGTGAGGGGGCGATGAGGATGACGCACCGTCGCATCAACGTCCTCGCCCTCGTCCTCCTCGGCCTCGCCGCCGCCGCGACCACCTGGGCGGTCACCCGCGCGGGGCAGGGCGCCGCCGCCGTGGTCCACGGCAGCACGCCCGCCCGCGCCTCCGACCCGGCCGGGCACACCCCGGTGCGCATCGACATCCCCAGCGCCGACGTGCACGCCCGCGTCGTCGACCTCGGGATCACCGACGACGGCACCCTGCAGACCCCCGCGACCGAGCAGGGCCGCTACGCCGGCTGGTACGACCGCAGCGCCGCCCCCGGCGACACCGGCACCTCCGTGATCGTCGGCCACGACGACGGCGGACGCGGCCGCGCGGTCTTCCACGACCTGCACGCCGTGCGCCGCGCCGACACCGTCGTCGTCACCCGCCGTGACGGCAGCCGCGCCCGCTTCACCGTCACACGGATCGAGCACGTCCCCCGGCACTCCTTCCCCGCCCAGGACCTGCGCTCGGACGGCGGCGTGCCGACGCTGCGGCTCGTCACCTGCGCGGGCGACCGGCACGACGGCCACCGTCCCACCGGGGCACTGGTCGTGCACGCGAGCGCCGTCCGCTCCTCCTGAGCGGCGCTGCGGGCCGGCATCCCCTCTCCACCGCCCCGGTTGCCGCCGCATTTCCGGCGGAGGATCGTGAAGAGCGGGGCTGCCCTCGCATCGGATGCCGGAGCCGAGCGCCCTCGCCGCCGCGGGCCACCCGGTGACCCGCCGCCTCGGGCGCCGCCCGGCGGACCCCGGGTCATCCCCCGTCAGCCAGGTCGCCTCGGGCACCTGGGACGCAGGGTCACGGGAGGCCGTGATGTGCTTCGTGCATTCTGGAACCGCAGGCGCCGGCAGCCTGGTGCAGCGGGCCTCCGCAGGACCGGCCGCGGCCGCGCTGTCGGCACTGGCCGCCGGGGGCGGGACAGTCGGCGGCATGGACGTCGCAGGCTCCGGCAGCCCGGACGTGACGACGGGACCGGACGGGGACAAGGTCGTGGACGGGTTCGGCCGCGTACTGCACAACCGGTGGAACCGGGACCTGCCCCCGGTGACCACGGTGCGGCCGGGCGAGGTCGTCCAACTGCTGTGCCGGGACGCCCTGGACATCGGGGCCGCGGCCCGGACGATGACCCCCGAGGCGACCCTGACCATCGACCTGGGGAAGGTCCATCCGCTCACCGGCGCCATCGAGGTGGAGGGCGCGAAGCCGGGCGACATCCTCGAGGTCGAGGTCCTGGACGTCGCCCCGCTCGTGGACTTCGGCTACGTCGTCGTCAGCCCCGCCCTGGGCCTGTTCGGATCCCTGCGCCCCGAACTGCTCGCCCCGCTCGCCCCCTGGAGCGAGGCCTCCCAGTTCAGCGACCCCACCCCCGGACCGGCCGCCGGTGCCCTGCCGGCGGACCAGCCCCACAACAGCGGCGCCCCGTTCCTCCAGTTGTTCGGCTTCGAGCGCGGCCAGAACACCGGGTTCGCCACGTTCACCGGCGCCGACACCGGCCGGCAGGCGCGCATCCCCATCGCACCCTTCATGGGGATCATGGGCGTCGCGCCCCTGCGCAAGGGCATGTACCGCACTTTCCCGCCCGACGTCAGCGGCGGAATGGGCGGCAACACCGACATCCGGCAGCTGGTCAAGGGAGCGCGGATACAGATCCCGGTCTACGCCGAGGGCGCGCTGTTCTCCGCCGGGGACGGGCACATGGCGCAAGGCGACGGAGAGGTGACCGGGACGGCCATCGAGACGCTCATGGCCGTCACCCTGCGGTTCGGCGTCATCCCGGACACGGTGATCGCCGGTCCCCGGGCCGTCGTGCCCGCCGCGGACCCGACCCAGCTGGCCATGCCCGAGGAGATGCTCGCCCAGGGTTACTACCAGACGACCGGCACCGGACCGGACCTGATGGAGAACGCGAAGAACGCGGTCCGGGACATGGCCGACTGGCTCGCCGGCGACCAGGGGCTGAGCCTGCACGAGGCCTACACGCTCTGCAGCGTGGCGGGCGACCTGAAGATCAACGAGACGGTGGACCTGCCGTCCTGGCTCGTGTCGATGACCCTTCCGCGCGGCATCTTCACCTGACGGCGCGCCGTCCCGGACGCCCGGTCGACCGGCCCGCGCGACCGCGGCCCGTGGCGAACGGCCGTGCGCCGCGGACCGGGCATGGGGCAGCATGACCGCATGCCTGTTCTCACACGTGCCGAGGCCGAGACCCGCGCCCGGCGGATCGCCGTCCAGCACTACTCCGTCGACCTGGACCTCACCCGTGGCGACGAGGTGTTCGGATCGACCACCGTCATCCGCTTCACCGCGCTCGCCGACGGCGACACCTTCGTCGAGCTGAAGCCCGCCGCGCTGCACGGCGCCGTCCTGGACGGGCGGCCGCTGGACCCCGCGTCCCTGGACGACAACCGGCTGCCGCTCACCGGGCTCGCGGCCGGCCCGCACGAACTGCGGGTCGAGGCGGACATGCGCTACTCCCGCACCGGTGAGGGCATGCACCGCTTCACGGACCCGGCCGACGGCGAGACGTACCTGTACACCCAGCTCTTCCTGGACGACGTGCAGCGCGTCATCGCCGCCTTCGACCAGCCCGACCTCAAGGCCGTCTTCGAGGTCGCCGTGACCGCGCCCCCCGCGTGGACGGTCCTCGGCAACGGCGTCGCCGAGCGCACCGGGGAGGCCGAGGGCCGCTGGCGCGTCGCGGCGACCCCGCCGATCAGCACCTACCTGCTCGCGGTCGCCGCCGGACCCTGGCACTCGGTGCGCACCGAGCACGCGGGCCTGCCCTTCGGGCTGCACTGCCGCCGCTCCCTCGCCCCGTACCTGGACGCCGACGTCGAGGAGCTCTTCGACATCACCCGGCGCTGCTTCGACCGCTACCACGAGCTGTTCGAGGAGCCGTACCCCTTCGACTCCTACGACCAGGCCTTCGTCCCCGAGTTCAACGCGGGCGCGATGGAGAACCCGGGCCTGGTCACCTTCCGCGACGAGATGGTCTTCCGTTCCGCCGTCACCGACACCGAACGGCAGACCCGCGGCATGGTCGTCGCCCACGAGATGGCCCACATGTGGTTCGGCGACCTCGTCACCCTGCGCTGGTGGGACGACATCTGGCTCAACGAGTCCTTCGCCGAGTACATGGGCTACCAGGTGCTCTCCGAGGCCACCCGGTTCACCGGCACGTGGACCGACTTCGCCGTCGCGCGCAAGGGCTGGGGGTACGACGCCGACCAGCGCCCCTCCACCCACCCCGTCGCCCCGGCCCCGGAGGCCGTCCCCGACACCGCCTCGGCGCTGCTCAACTTCGACGGGATCTCCTACGCCAAGGGCGCCTCCGCGCTGCGCCAGCTCGTCACGTGGCTCGGCCGCAAGGACTTCCTCGCCGGCATCAACGACCACTTCGCCCGGCACCGCTTCGGCAACGCGGCCCTCGCCGACTTCATCGACTCCCTCGCCCGCGCCACCGACCGCGACGTCCACGCCTGGGCCGACCGCTGGCTGCGCACCACCGGCGTCGACACGCTCACCCCCGCCCCCGTGGGCGCCGACGGCGGCTGGCGGCTCGACGTGACGCACCAGGGCAGCCGCCCGCACCGCATCGCCGTCGCCGCGTACGACCGCGCCGACGCCGACCCGGCGCAGCTGGTGCTGCGCGAGCGCTTCGAGACCGACGTGCCCGCGAACGGCGAGGCGCCCGGCGGCCGCCCCGGCCCCCGCCCCGACCTGGTGCTCCTCAACGACCAGGACCTGACGTACGCCAAGATCCGCTTCGACACGCAGTCCTGGGACACCCTCGTCGCCGCGCTGCGCGGCCTGCCGGACCCGCTCAGCCGCGCCCTGGTCTGGAACGCCGCCCGCGACCTCGTCCGGGACGGCGAACTCCCGCCCGCCGCCTACCTCGACGTCGCCCGCGCCCACTTGCCGTACGAGACCGACATCGCCGTCGTGCAAGGCGTGCTCGGCTTCGCCCGCGGGCAGATCGCCGACCGCTACCTCCCCGCGGCCGAACGCCCCGGCGCGCTCGCCACCCTGGAGGCGCTCGCCCGCGACCTGCTCACCCGTCAGGACCCAGGACTGCGGCTCGCCGCGGCCCGCGAGCTCATCGCCGCCACCGCCGACCCCGGCGCCCTGCGCGGCTGGCTCACCGAGGGCACCCTGCCCGGCGGGCCCGCGCTCGACCCCGAACTGCGCTGGCAGATCCTCACCCGGCTCACCGTCCTGGGCGCGGCGTCGGCCGAGGACATCGCGGCCGAGCTGGACTCCGACCCCAGCGCCACCGGCCAGGAGGGCGCCGCCCGCTGCCGGGCCGCGCTGCCCGACCCCGAGGCGAAGCGCGACGCCTGGGCGCGGATGTTCGACGGCGACACCCTGTCCAACTACCTCTTCACGGCCACCGCCCAGGGCTTCTGGCAGCCCGAACAGCTCGACCTCGTCCGGGAGTACGTGCCCCGCTTCTTCCCCGCCGCCGTCGCGGTCGCCGCCCGCCGGGGACCCGCACTCGCCGAGGCCGCGGGCCGCTGGGCCTTCCCCGTCCCCGTCGTCGAGCCCGCCGTGCTCGACCTCGGCGAGCAGTGCCTCCGCTCGGGCGACCCCGCCCCGATCCCCGCCCTGCGCCGCCGCCTCGCCGACCAGCTCGACGACCTGCGCCGCGCCCTCCGCGTCCGCACGGGTTCCGCGTAGCGGGTGCGGGGGTGCGTCTGCGCGGGCCGGTTGTCGTGTGCGGTGCGTTGTGGTTGCGGTTGGGGTTTTTCCCACCACCCGCCCGATTGCCCGGCGCGGTCAGTGCGCGCCTGCGCTCCGTTGGTTTGGGGTCGGTGCCGCGCCGGCGCACGCCCCCAGCCTTCGGCCGGGGGACCCCCACCTCGGCGCTCGCGGCGCTGCCCCACGTCATTCGGCGCCGCGCGTACCGCTCGTCTCCCCCAGCCTTCGGCCGGGGGGACCCCCATGGGGCACCCCGCCACACCCCCTCCGGTCGTGTGGGCGCATGACGGCCGGTGGGGGTTCAGTAAGGCACTTGGGGCAGCCCCGGTCCGCCTTCTGACCCCCCACCGGCCGTTGGTCGCGGAACCGGCGGAGGGGACGGGGTCGGAGGGTGGGCGTTCTGGACGCTGACGTGTATTTGTTGTGCGGCATGGACGGCACAACAAGTGCCGCCCGTCATGCACATAAATATGCGGTCCAGAATGCCCAGCCCGGAGGCCCCGACCCCGGCCCACCACGAACCGCGCGAGGCCCGCACCAACCGCGCCGGATGGGGTCCCCCCCGGCCGAAGGCTGGGGGCGGGCGGGCGGGGGAGAAACCTCAACCGCAACCACGACGGCGCCGCACACGACAGCTGGGCGAACGCCCCCGTGGGTGCGCCGGGGCGGCGACCGTTCGGGGCGTGGGGGCAACACCCAGGGCGGGGGAGCGTCGTTACGCAGGTCGCCCAGCGCGCACGCGCCGGTGATCCGCGACAACGGAGGGGCGCCGACACCATGCCACCCCATCTCGCCGGAGGCAGTGAAGGGCCGGACCGGCTGCGCCCGTTGGTCGAGGCCGTGCTCGGCGCGCTCGCGGCGGGCGCGGCCGCCCGCAAGGGGCCGCTTCCCGCGGGTGGTCCCGGGGCGGTCACGCGGCGGGTACGGGAGGTGCTGGGGGAGGCCCTGCCGGAGGACGGCACCGGGGCGGCGGAGGCGCTGCGCGCGCTGGTCGGGGTCGTCGCCGAGGGGGCGGCCGACCCGGCGGACCCGTTGTGCGCCGCCCATCTGCACTGCCCGCCGCTGGGGGCCGCCGTGGCGGCCGACCTGGCCGCGAGCGCGCTCAACCCGTCGATGGACTCCTGGGACCAGGCCCCGGCCGCGACCGCCCTGGAGGCGGAGGTCACCCACGCGCTGGCCCGTCTGGTCCACCCGGACGCGGCCGCGCCGGACGCGCTGGTCACGACCGGCGGCACGGAGTCCAACCAGCTCGCGCTGCTGCTGGCCCGGGAGAGCGCGCGGGGCGTTCCGGGTGTTCCGGGCGTGCGGGTCGTCGCCGGGGCCAACGGTCACCACAGCGTCCCGCGGGCCGCGTGGCTGCTCGGGATGCCCGCTCCCGTCGTCGTGGACACCCCCGGCGGGGTGCTGGACCCGGAGCGGGTGCGGGCCGTGCTCGCCGCGGGCGGGGGGCCGGCCCTGCTGGTCGCCACCGCGGGCACCACGGACTCGGGTGACATCGACCCGCTCCCCGAACTCGCCCGCGTCGCAAGGCAGTACGGCGCGCGTCTGCACGTGGACGCTGCCTACGGCGGGTCGCTGCTGTTCAGCGACCGGGAGGCGGTGAGGCTCGCCGGGCTGCGGGAGGCCGACACCGTCACCCTGGACCTGCACAAGCTGGGCTGGCAGCCCGTGGCGGCCGGGGTGCTCGCGGTGCGCGAGGCCGCGCTGCTGCGCCCGCTGGACCACCGCGCCGACTACCTGAACGCCGCCGACGACACCGAGGCCGGCTTCCCCGACCTGCTCGGCCGCTCGCTGCGCACTTCCCGCCGCCCCGACGTGCTGAAGATCGCCGTCACGTTGCGCGCCCTCGGCCGCCGCGGGCTGGGCGGGCTCGTCGAGGCGGTCTGCGACCACGCCCGGTACCTGGCGGACCTGGTGGAGCGGCATCCCGCACTGACCCTGCGCGCCCGCCCGGCCGTCAGCACCGTGCTGTTCCGCCCCACCGGCGCCGTCGACGAGGAGGTCGCCGCGGTCCGCCGCCGGCTCATGGTCGACGGCCGCGCCGTCCTCGGCAGGGCCCGCGCCGACGGACGGCTGTGGCTCAAGGCCACCCTGCTCAACCCGACCACCACGCCCACCGACCTCGAGGCTCTGCTCACGCTCGTATGCGCGACCCACCAGGAAGGCAGCACCCCCCGATGACCGCCACCGACGACCACGACCCCCACCGGGACCAGCCCTACGACCTGCTCGGCATCGGGATCGGCCCGTGCAACCTGTCCCTGGCCGCCCTCGCCGACGGCGTCCCGTACCTCAGCGCGGCCTTCTACGAGCAGGAGCGCTCCTTCCGCTGGCACCCCGGGCTGCTGCTCGACGACGCCACCCTCCAGGTGCCCTTCCTCGCCGACCTGGTGAGCCTGGTCGACCCCACGAGCCGGTGGAGCTTCCTGAACTACCTCAGGACCCGCGAGCGGCTCTACCCCTTCTACTTCGCCGAGCGCTTCCACGCGCACCGCACCGAGTACGACGCATACTGCCGCTGGGTCGCCGAGTCGCTGCCCAGCACCCGCTTCGGGCACCAGGTCGACACCGTCCGCTGGAACCCCGGGCGCGCCGTCTTCGAGGTGGACCACACCCAGCTCGACGCCGACGGCCAGGCCGAGGCCCTCGGCCGCACGTACGCCCGCAACCTGGTGCTCGGCGTCGGCAGCGCGCCGTACGTGCCCGAGCCGCTGCGGCCGCTCGCCGAGTCGCCCGCCGTGCCCGTCGTGCACTCCGCGCACTACCTGGAGCACCGGGACCGGTTGCTGGCCGCCGAGCACGTCACCGTCGTCGGCTCCGGGCAGTCGGGTGCCGAAGTCTTCCTGGACCTGCTGCGCGCCCGGCCCGCCGGGCGCGAACGGCTGACGTGGATCGCCCGGAGCCCCTCGTTCGCCCCGATGGAGTACAGCAAGCTCGGCCTGGAGCAGTTCACCCCCGACTACACGCGGTTCTTCCACGGGCTGTCCGAGCCGGTCCGCGACGAGCTCCTGCCCCGGCAGTGGCAACTGCACCGGGCCATCGACCACGGCACGATCGGCGCCGTCCACGACGAGCTGTACCGCCGCACCCTGGGCGGCGGCTGGCCGGACGCCGTCCTCACCCCCGGCGTGACGGTCCGCACCGCCGGCCGGATGGGCATGGGAGCCGTGGAACTCCACCTGGAGCACGAGCAGCAGGGCACCCGCAGCCGGCTGATCACCAACGCGGTCGTCCTCGCCACCGGCTACCGGGAGCGCTCCCTGGACGCGCTGCTCGCCCCGATCCACCCCTACATCCGCCGTGACGCGGCCGGCCGGCCCCGGATCGACGGGAGCCACCGGCTGGAGCTCGACCCGGTGGTCGCGAGCACCGGCGCGGCCGTCCACGTGCAGAACGCCGAGCGCCACACCCACGGCGTCGGCGCCCCCGACCTGGGGCTGGCCGCGTGGCGCTCGGCGGTCGTCCTCAACGCGGTGACCGGCAAGGAGCCCTACCCGCTGCCCTCCCGCACGGCCTTCACGACCTTCGGGCTCGGCGCGGCCACCAACCCGGTCAGCCCTTGGACCGCGACTTCTCCTTGCGCAAGGCCCGCAGGTACTCGCGGTTCATAGCGGCGATCGACGGCAGCGGGATGCCCTTGGGGCAGGCCGTCGCGCACTCCCCGGTGTTGGTGCAGCCGCCGAAGCCCTGGTCGTCCATGGCGGCGACCATGTCCAGCACCCGGGTCTCGCGCTCGGGCTGCCCCTGGGGCAGCACGTTGAGGTGGTTGACCTTGGCCGAGGTGAACAGCATCGCCGAGCCGTTGGGGCAGGCCGCCACGCACGCGCCGCAGCCGATGCACTCCGCGTGCTCGAAGGCGAAGTCGGCGGCCTCCTTCGGGACGGGCGTGGCGTGCGCCTCGGGGGCGCTGCCGGTCGGCACGGAGATGTAGCCGCCGGCCTGGATCACCCGGTCGAAGGCCGAGCGGTCGACGACCAGGTCCTTGACCACCGGGAAGGCGGCGGCCCGCCACGGCTCGACGTCGACGGTGTCGCCGTCCTTGAAGTGCCGCATGTGCAGCTGGCAGGTGGTGGTCCGTTCCGGGCCGTGCGCCTGCCCGTTGATCACCATGCCGCAGGCGCCGCAGATGCCCTCCCGGCAGTCGTGGTCGAAGGCGACGGGCTCGTCGCCCGCGAGGATCAGCTCCTCGTTGAGGACGTCGAGCATCTCCAGGAACGACATGTCGGGACTGATGTCCTCGACACGGTAGGTGACCATGGCGCCCTCGTCCTCGGAGGACGGCTGGCGCCAGATGCGCAGGGTGAGGTTCACGCGTAGCTCCGCTGGGTGGGGTGTACGTACTCGAAGTCGAGGGCCTCCTTGTGGAGCACCGGGTCCTCGCCGGCGCCGGTGAACTCCCAGGCCGCGGCGTACGAGAAGTCCTCGTCGTCGCGCAGGGCCTCGCCGTCCGGGGTCTGGCTCTCCTCGCGGAAGTGGCCGCCGCAGGACTCGGTGCGGTGCAGGGCGTCCAGGCACATCAGCTCGGCCAGCTCCAGGAAGTCCGCGACCCGGTTGGCCTTCTCCAGCGACTGGTTGAGGTCGTCGCCGCTGCCGGGCACCTTCACCCGGCGCCAGAACTCCTCGCGCAGCGCCGGGATCCGCTCCAGCGCCTTGCGCAGCCCCGACTCGTTGCGCGCCATGCCGCACTCGTCCCACAGCAGCTCGCCGAGCTCGCGGTGGAAGGAGTCCGGGGTGCGGTCGCCGTCCACGGACAGCAGCAGGTTCAGCCGGTCCTCGACGTCGGCGACGGCCTCGGCGACCGCCGGGTGGTCCGGCGTGACGGTCTCGTGCGGGCCGCGCGCCAGGTAGTCGTTGATCGTGGCCGGGAGCACGAAGTAGCCGTCGGCCAGGCCCTGCATCAGGGCGCTGGCGCCGAGCCGGTTGGCGCCGTGGTCGGAGAAGTTGGCCTCGCCGATGGCGAACAGGCCCGGGACCGTGGTCTGCAGGTCGTAGTCGACCCACAGGCCGCCCATCGTGTAGTGCACGGCGGGGTAGATCCGCATGGGCCGGGTGTACGGGTCCTCCGCGGTGATCCGCTCGTACATCTCGAAGAGGTTGCCGTACTTCTCCTCCACCTTGGCGCGGCCCATGCGGGCGATCGCGTCGGCGAAGTCCAGGTAGACGCCCTGACCGCCGGGGCCGACGCCGCGGCCCTCGTCGCAGACGTTCTTGGCGGCGCGGGAGGCGATGTCGCGGGGCACCAGGTTGCCGAAGGCGGGGTAGATCCGCTCCAGGTAGTAGTCGCGCTCGTCCTCGGGGATCTCGTGCGGCGGACGGTCGTCGCCCTTGGCCTTCGGCACCCAGATGCGGCCGTCGTTGCGCAGTGACTCGCTCATCAGGGTGAGCTTGGACTGGTGGTCGCCGGAGCGCGGGATGCAGGTGGGGTGGATCTGCGTGAAGCAGGGGTTGGCGAAGTACGCGCCGCGCCGGTGCGCCCGCCAGATGGCGGTGGCGTTGGAGCCCTTGGCGTTGGTCGACAGGTAGAAGACGTTGCCGTAGCCGCCGGTCGCCAGCACCACGGCGTCGCCCATGTGCGTCGAGACCTCGCCCGTCACCAGGTCGCGGGCGACGATGCCGCGGGCCTTGCCGTCCACCACGATCAGGTCGAGCATCTCGGTGCGCGGGTGCAGTTCCACGTTGCCCGCGTCGATCTGGCGGGACAGCGCCTGGTAGGCGCCGAGGAGCAGTTGCTGGCCGGTCTGGCCGCGGGCGTAGAAGGTGCGGGAGACCTGGACGCCGCCGAAGGAGCGGGTGTCCAGCAGGCCGCCGTACTCGCGGGCGAAGGGCACGCCCTGGGCCACGCACTGGTCGATGATCTGCACCGACACCTCGGCGAGGCGGTGCACATTGGACTCGCGGGCGCGGAAGTCGCCGCCCTTCACGGTGTCGTAGAACAGGCGGTGCACGCTGTCACCGTCGTTGCGGTAGTTCTTCGCCGCGTTGATGCCGCCCTGCGCGGCGATCGAGTGCGCCCGGCGCGGTGAGTCCTGGTAGCAGAACTGCACGACGTGGTAGCCCTGTTCGGCCAGCGTCGCCCCCGCGGAGCCGCCCGCCAGACCCGTGCCGACCACGATCACGGTGTGCTTGCGGCGGTTGGCGGGGTTGACCAGCTTCGCCTCGAACCTGCGGCGGTCCCAGCGCTCCGCGATCGGCACGTCCGGCGCCTTGGTGTCGGCGATCGGCTCGCCCAGTCGGTACTCCACGGTCAGTCCACCAATCCGGTCATCACGGAGACGGGTACGACGAGGAAGCCGGCGGTCAGCGCCGCCGCCAGCACGTTCGCCGTGATCTTCAGCGCGCGGTCGCGGCGCTTGTTCACCGCCCCCAGGGTCTGCGCGGCGCTCCAGAAGCCATGCCTGATGTGCAGGCCGAGGGCGAGCATCGCGACGATGTAGACGACGTCCACCCACCAGATCCGGAAATCGGCCACGATGTTCTCGTAGGGGTGGTGCTCCTTGCCCAGCGGGTTCACGGTGAGCGTGGTCAGGTCCAGGATGTGCCAGACGATGTAGAGGCCCAGGATCACCCCGCCCCAGCGCATCGTCCGGGTCGCGTAGCTCGTGCGCTGCCGCTTGTGCTCGTACTTCGCCGGGCGTGCCTTGATGTCGCGCTTGCTGAGCTGGTAGGCGGCGACGCCGTGCAGCACCACCGCGACCACCAGGCCGGTGCGCTGGATGTACAGGTACCAGCTGTTGTGCAGGGCGGGCTCACCGATGGTGCGCAGCCACGCCGCGTACCCGTTGAACTCCTCGGGGCCGAAGAAGATCTTCAGGTTGCCCAGCATGTGCGCGACCAGGAAGAGCAGCATGATCACGCCGGTCCCGGCCATGACCGCCTTCTTGCCCACGGTCGAGCCCCACAGTGCCCGTAGGAGCGACGGGCGGCGGCCCGTACCCGTCGCCCTCGTCCTCGTCGTCGCCAAAGCCATGCGCTCGACGCTAGGTCTGCCTGCCACGAAAGGTCCAAGACATGTTCCGGCTCGTTTCGATAGGCGGCACCTATCGCGTTATCGTGCCGATATGCAGCTGCAGCAGCTCGTGTACTTCCTGGCGGTCGCCGACACCCTGCACTTCACCCGCGCCGCCGAACGCGTCCACGTCGCGCAGCCCTCGCTGTCGCAGCAGATCAAGGCCCTGGAGCGGGAGCTGGGCGCGGACCTGTTCAGCCGCGCCCGCGGCAACATCGCGCTGACCGACGCCGGGCAGGCCCTGCTGCCGCTGGCGCGGCGCATCATCGCCGACACCGAGACCGCCACCCAGGAGGTCCAGGAGCTGGTGCACCTGCGCCGCGGCCGGGTGCGCCTCGGCGCGACCCCCAGCCTCGCCACCGGCCTGCTGCCGGACGTGCTGCGCGACTTCCACGACCGCTACCCCGGCATCCGGCTGGTCGTCGAGGAGGGCGGCTCACGCGACCTGGTGCGCGAGCTCGCCTCCGGCAGCCTCGACCTCGCCCTGATCGTGCTGCCGCTGCAGAGCCACGACCCCGCCCTGGACGCCACGCCGCTGCTCCACGAGGACCTGGTGGTGGTGACCGCCACCGACGCACCGCCGCCCTCCGCCGGGCCCACCCTGCGGGTCGCCGACCTCAGGGACCGGCCGCTGGTCATGTTCCGCAGCGGCTACGACCTGCGGGACCTCACCGTCGCGGCGTGCCGGGCGGCGGGTTTCGAACCGCGCTTCGCGATCGAGGGCGGCGAGATGGACGCCGTGCTGGGCTTCGTGGAGGCGGGACTCGGCCCCGCGGTCGTGCCCAGCATGGTCGCCGGACGCCGGCCCAGGCTGCGCACGACGCCCTTCGAGGCCCCCGGGCTGCAGCGCACGGTCGCCCTGGCGCACCGCAAGGACGCCGAGCCCCCGCGCGCCGCCCGGGAACTGCGCCGCGTGCTCCTGGAACACGTGCCGGCCTGAGGCCGGCGGTGCCGGCGTCCTCCGTGCCCGGCCACTGCGGAACGCCCGGAGGGCATGTGCACAGCCCGCACATGCCCTCCGGTGTACCGGGAACGCTCGGAAGGGCTAGAAGACCGGCACGCCGCCGCGGGTCAGCTTCCAGTCCTGCGAGCCGAACCGCGCCGGGTCGATGGATCCGTTCGCCTGCACCCAGGCGATGATGGTGTTCCGGATCTCCTCGGAGTTCGCCCACACCTGCTGCGCCGTGGCGACCGCGGGGAAGTTGCCGCCGCCGTTGGCCCGGTAGTTGTTGACGGCCAGGACGAAGCGGGCCGACTCGTCGATCGGCGCACCCTGGAAGAGCACGTTCGACACCCGCGAACCGGCGGGGCGGGAGATGTCGATGTCGTAGGTGACGCCGCTGACCACGTCGTAGTTGTAGTCGGGCGTGCCGTTCGCGTTCGTCAGCTTCGCGACGTCGACGGGCGCGTCGGGCGCCGTCTGTACGAAGTAGTTCGCCGAGAACTCGATGTACGCCTTGACCTGGGCACCGGTCAGGATCCGGGCCTCCAGGGTGTTCTCGAAGACGTACAGCCCGGCGACGTCGCGGATGGTGACCTGGCCCGCCGGGATGGCGGCCGTGCGCGAGAAGCACGCGGCCTGCGACAGCACCGGCAGGGAGGCGTGCTCGGTCCCGGCGAGCGCCGCCTTGACCGTCTCGGCCTGGACGAAGTTGATGAAGTCGATGATCGGCGTGTCCTTGTAGGGGGACTCCTCCGCCGACATCGCCGCGGCCGACGTGCCGATCACCTGGTTGACGTAACCCACGACCTCCTTGTGCTCGTCCGAGAGCAGCCGGACGATCCGCGGGTCCTCCTCGACCGTGTTGGAGTTGAGGACGGACGCGCCGACGGTGACGACCTCCCACTTGCCCCGGACCAGCTCCAGGTCGAAGTCGAAGACCGTCAGGCGCTGGCCCCACTTCAGCGGCTCGGAGAGCACCACGCCCTGGCCGGTCTGCTTGTTGGCCACCACGTACTCCGGGATCTCGGAGTGGGCGTGGCCGACCAGGATCGCGTCGATCCCCGGCACCTGCTCGGCGACCAGCGCCGCCGCGTTCTCGACGTACGGCAGCTGGTCACCGTAGGAGGAGGTGCCGGAGGAGCCGCTGTGGGCCGAGACGACGACCACGTCGGCGCCCATCGCACGCAGCCGGGGCACGTACTTCGCGGCCTGCTCCTCCAGGCCCGGGAAGGTCATCTTGCCCTGCACGTTGGCCTTGTCCCAGATCGCGATGCCGGGGTTGGTCAGTCCCAGGACCGCCACCTTCACGTCGGGGGCGCCGTCGACGCGCAGCCGGTGGAAGGAGTACGGCGGGAAGGCCGGCCGGCCCGTGCGCGCGTCGAGCGCGTTGGCGCCGAGCAGCGGGAAGTCGCACTGCTCCTCGAACTTGCGCAGCACCGGGATGCCGTAGTTGAACTCGTGGTTCCCCAGCGCCGCGGCGTCGTAGCCGATGGCGTTCATGGCCTGCGCCATCGGGTGCACCGGACCGTGCTTGGCGGTGATCGGGTCGATCTTGGCGTAGTAGTACGACAGCTGGGTGCCCTGGATGGTGTCGCCCGCGTCGATCAGCAGGGTGTTGCGGCGGCCCTTCGCCGCGCGCTGCTGCGTGACCAGGGTGGAGATCTTGGCGAGGCCGACGTCGTTGTGCGCCTTGTCGTCGTACTCCGCGTCCGTGAAGTAGTCCCAGTTGAAGACGTTGCCGTGCAGGTCGGTGGTGCCGAGGACGCTGAAGGAGTACTTCTTCGGTCCGTGACCGTGCCCGTGCCCGTGGCGGCCCGTGGCCTGGGCCGGAGCCGCGCCGGCCAGGGCGCCCGCCGTGCCGGCCAGCGCGAGGCCCGCGCCGGTGACGGCGGACCGGTTGAGGAAGTCCCTGCGGTTCAGCGGCATACGTCGGCTCCTGGTGTCCGGGGCGCCTCCGGCGGTCGCCGGGGGCGGGATGATGGTCTGCTGGTGGTGTTAACGCGCGTAGATTCTGGCGCACGGGTGCCCCGGGCAACACCCCCGCCAGGTTGCGAACAGATGACTCGTCACGGCGGTACCGGCCTGGCAAGGTGGGACGCATGAGCACAGAACCGGCCAGGACGTACCCGACCCCCGAGACCCCGCACGTGGGGGTGCGGGGCGAGGCGACCCTCGAGGTCGAGCCCGAGCTCGCCCGGATCGCCGTCACCGTCAGCGCCCGCGGCACCGACCGCCGCGCCACGCTGGACGACCTCAGCCGGCGCAACGCGCAAGTGCTCGACCTCGTCAAGGGCTACACCGACGCCGTCGAGAAGCTGGAGACCGGGGCCTTCGTGATCACCCCCGAGCTGCGGGAGCGGGGCCGCGGCGAGCGCGTACGGGCGTACCACGGCAGCGTGCGCGTGGGGGCCACCCTCACCGACTTCACCGCTCTGGGCGAGCTCACCACCCGGCTGGCCGATCTGGAGCTCACCCGTGTCGACGGCCCCTGGTGGTCGCTGCGGCCCGACTCCGCGGCCTACAGCGAGGCCCGCCGGCAGGCCGTGCGCGACGCGGTGCAGCGTGCCCGCGAGTACGCGCAGGCGCTCGGCGCCCGGCTGGTGGCCCTGGTCGAGCTGGCCGACGAGGGAGTGCAGCAGTCGGCGCCCTTCCGTGCCCGTCCGGCGATGCGGACCGCCGCCTTCGCGGCACCCGGCGGCGCCGAGGACACGGCCCAGGCCCTTGACATGGAGCCGGAGCGACAGAACGTGTACGCGCAGGTCACCGCACACTTCACCATGACGGCGCCCGACCTGTCGGCCTGAGCCCCGCCCCACCGGCGGTGTGCTCATCGGAGCGGGCCCCAGCTCACTTCACCACTTGTCAACAACCGTTAATCAGGCTGACGTTGGACAGTCGCCTTCCACGAGGTACCTACTGTGAAGTAGGTCATAGGCTCGGTCCATGCGCCGAGCAAAAATCGTCTGCACCCTCGGGCCCGCCACCGACGCCTACGACCAGATCAAGGCCCTGGTCGAAGCCGGTATGGACGTCGCCCGCCTGAACATGAGCCATGGTTGCCACGCCGATCACGAGGAGCGTTACCGGCGCGTGCGCAAGGCCGCCGACGAGAGCGGCCGCAGCGTCGGGATCCTCGCGGACCTTCAAGGCCCGAAGATCCGGCTGGGACGCTTCGCGGAGGGCCCCGTACTGCTTGAACGCGGTGACGAGTTCACGATCACCACCGAGGAGATCGAGGGCGACCGGCTGATCTGCGGTACCACGTACAAGGGCCTGGCCGCCGACGTCACGCGTGGTGAGCGGATCCTCGTCGATGACGGCCGCGTCACCCTGGAGGTCACCGGCGTCGAGGGCACCCGGGTCCGCACCCTGTGCATCGAGGGCGGTCTGATCTCCGACAACAAGGGGCTCAACCTCCCCGGTGTCGCCGTCTCCGTGCCCGCCCTGTCCGAGAAGGACGTCGAGGACCTGCGCTGGGCGCTGCGCACCGGTGCCGACATCATCGCGCTGTCCTTCGTCCGCAGCGGCCGGGACGCCGAGGACGTGCTGCGCATCATGCGCGAGGAGGACCGCCGGGTCCCCGTCATCGCCAAGATCGAGAAGCCGCAGGCGGTCGACAACCTCGAGGAGATCGTCGCCGCCTTCGACGGGATCATGGTGGCCCGCGGCGACCTCGGCGTGGAGATGCCGCTGGAGGCCGTGCCCATGGTGCAGAAGCGCGCGGTCGCCCTCGCCCGGCGCAACGCCAAGCCGGTGATCGTCGCGACGCAGATGCTGGAGTCGATGATCGCCTCCTCGCGTCCCACCCGCGCCGAGGCCTCGGACGTGGCCAACGCCGTCATGGACGGCGCCGACGCGGTCATGCTCTCCGGCGAGACCAGCGTCGGCAAGCACCCCGTCGAGACGGTCAGGACCATGGGCCGGATCGTCGCCGCCGCCGAGGAGGACATGCTCGCGGCCGGCCTGCCGCCGCTGACCGAGCAGAACAAGCCCCGCACCCAGGGCGGCGCCGTCGCACGCGCGGCCGCGGAGATGGGCGACTTCCTCGACGCCAAGTACCTGGTGGCCTTCACCCAGTCCGGCGACACCGCAAGGCGGCTCTCCCGCTACCGCTCGCCCATCCCCGTGCTCGCCTTCAGCCCCGAGCCGGCCACCCGCTCGCAGCTCAGCCTCACCTGGGGCGTGGAGACCTTCCTCGGGCCGATGGTGCAGACGACCGACGAGATGGTCGACCAGGTCGACGAGCAGCTGCTGCGCATCGGCCGCTGCCAGGAGGGCGACGTCGTCGTCATCACGGCGGGCTCGCCGCCTGGTGTTTCGGGGACCACCAACCTCGTGCGCGTGCACCACATCGGCGAGGACGACTCCCCTTCGCCCCGCTGAGGCCGCCGACGGCGCCGACGCCGCCCGCTGCCGGGCGGCGGCCGCGCGCCTCCAGGACGAGCGCGAGCGACAGCAGCGTGGCGCCCAGCAGGAGCGAGCCCCACGGCAGGTAGGAGGTCATCACCAGCACCACCTGCCGCTGGGACTTCACCAGGGCGACGGTGTGCCGCACGTAGTCCTCGCGCATCTTCACGTGCCCGGCGAACGCGGTGACCGGCTGCTGCTTCCCGTCGGTGAAGCGCATCTCCTCCCGGTGGACCTCCTCCCCGTTGACCGGGGCCCCGGTGACGGGGTCCACCCAGAACATGCGCTTCGTGGTGTACCAGCGCTCCATGCCCATCGCCGCGACGGTCTGCGGGGTGACGCCCTCGACCGGCATCTTCTTGGGCAGCGGGACCTCGGTCCAGGGCACGGTCTGCTCGAAGTAGTAGACCTCCAGGCCGCGGAACTGCCGCGTGCCGCGGTAGTGGATGGGCGCCGAACTCCGCGCCTGCGCGTCGAAGTAGTAGTAGTCCCGCTTCTCGGTGAGGAAGGGGAACTTGAACTCGACGCCCCGGCGTTCGACGGCATCGCCGTCGACGCTCTCGCCCCCCGCGTGGACGGGTTCCTGCGTGTGCGCGTCGAAGACGTACCGCTCGGGGACCTGGGAGACCATCGCGCCGTCCGGGCCCACCACGTAGGCCAGCCCGTCCCACACGACCACGTCCCGGCCGGTGCGCCGGTCGATCCGATGCGCCTCCTCCACGTTGCCCTTCAGGGTCTGCACGATGCTGACCTTCGCGACCTTCTTTGGCCGCATCGTCCCGTAGTCGAGCAGCGTGGCGTCCCGCGCCTCCAGGACGACCGCCTGGTACTGGCCTGCCGGGATCTTCGCCAGACGGGGGAAGGCGTACCAGCGCACCAGCGGTGACAGTGCGGCGAAGAACACCGCGAGGGAGAGGAGGACCAGGCTTGACCTGCGGCGCATGGGACCGCCCTCCTACGGGTGCGCGGGGACGGTGGTGAGCAGCGGCTCAGGGGACGTGCTGCCGTCCGGCGGACCGACCGCGGTCACGAGGAGGACGATCCCGAGCGCGGCGACGAGTCCGATGGCCGCCGCGATGACTGCGCGCATGGCCGTACCTCCCGGTCGTACGGCTACGTCGGCTGGGCCGGTGAACCGTAGCAACCGGGAGTTGAAATGAGAACAGGTTCTACGGCGTCAGTTGGTCGGGCCGGAGGCGGTGGCGCCCTCGGTCTCCGTCGCGGTCGGCGACGGGCTGTCGCCGGGGGGGGGCCGTCGCACAGGGGTCGGGCGTACCGGACGGCGACGGGGAGGCCGTGTCGGTGGGGGTCGCCGTGGGCGACGCGGAGTCCGTCGGGCAGGTCGGCGGGTCCGTCGGGCCGGTGGTGGGGCCCGTCGTCGGGGAGTCGGTGGGCGAGGTCGTCGGCGAGGGGCTGCCCGACGGGGGGCCGATCGTGCCGCTGGCGGTCGCGGTCGGCGTGGGCGACTTCGTCGGCCGGGGCGAGGCGCTCATGCTCGGGGACCACGTCGGCGAGGGCGAGCTGGACGGCGCCGTGGAGGACGGCGGGTCGTCGGGGGTGTCGCTGCCCGCGCCGCCCACGTCGGGGAGGGAGACGACGTCGCCCTTGCGGAAGTGGTCGTACCAGGACAGGACCGTGTTCAGGTACGCGGTCGAGTTGTTGTAACCCAGGATCGCGCGGTGGAGGTCGTGTTCGACGGACAGGTCGCGGTTGCCCGCGCACAGGTAGCGGCCGGCGGCGAGCGCCGCGTCGAATATGTTGTTCGGGTTGGTGACGCCGTCGTCGTTACCGTCCGCGCCCCAGGTCTGCCAGGTCGACGGGATGAACTGCATCGGGCCGACCGCGCGGTCGTGGACCTTGTCCCCGTCCCAGACGCCGTCGTCGGTGTCGGTGATGTTCGCGAAGCCGTTGCCGTTGAGGACCGGGCCCAGGATGGGGGAGAGCGTGGTGCCCGCGGAGTCGACGTTGCCGCTGCGCGCCTGGTTGGACTCGACCTGGCCGATCGCGGCCAGCAGCTCCCAGCGCAGGTTGCACCCGGGGTCGCTGGCGGCGAGCGCCGTCTCGGCCCTGCGGTAGGCCTCCAGCACGGACACCGGCAGGCCGGTGCCGTCGGTCGCGCCGGTCCCCGGACCGGTGCCCGGGGTGGCGGAGGTGCCGGGAGCGGGTGTGTTGAGCGGCGGGAGACCGGTGAAGTACTCCGACGAGTTGCCGTCGATGGGGTCGCCGGGCGGGGGTACGATCGGGGCGCCTGCGCTGGTGTTGAGGATGCCCGGCAGCAGTCCGGGGGCCTGGGAACCCGTCAGCGCCGCCATGGCCGCGGCGGCCACCGCGGTGCCCGCGACTCCCCTGCGGATCCGCCGTCCGTACCGCGCTCGCATACCCGCTGCCCCTCCCGAAAGCCGTGTGTCGCCCGTCTCCCTGCGTGGCAACCCTGGTGACCCTACGGCAACTTCCCGAACGGAGCCACCGTCCCGGACGTCGCATACTGATCAGACAGATGTGTTCCGGAAGAGGTTGCATGCCGTTCACGATGAGTCATGCGTTGGCAGTGCTGCCGGGTCTGCGGCAGGACCGCGCCGGCACCGTACGGGGACGCGGCCCGCTCGTCGCGGCCGCCCTCGTCGCCGGCTCCTTCGCCCCCGACGTGCCCTTCTTCGCCGATTCGCTGGTGCGGGGCCTCTTCGGCTTCGGGCAGGTCACCCACGCCCCGCTGGGCGTCGCCCTCGTGGACCCGGTCATCGCCGCCGGGCTGGTGGGCGGCTGGGCGGCGCTGCGCGGGCCCCTCGTGGCCCTGCTGCCCGAGCACCGGCAGGCCGGGATCGCCGCCCTGGCGGGCGTCGGCGACCGCATGCGGCCCTCGCCGCGATCGGTCGCGGCCTTCTGGGCGTCGGCCGTGGCCGGGGCGACCACCCACGTGGTCTGGGACGCCTTCACCCACCCCGGGCGGTGGGGCGTGCGCCTGCTCCCCGTGCTCGACCACGAGGTGCACGGCACGGCCCTGCACAAGTACGTCCAGTACGGAAGCTCGGCCGTGGCGCTGGCCCTGCTGGGCTGGTACGGGCTGCGCGCCCTGAGGGCCGTGCCCGGTACGGCCGAAAAGCGCCCCTCCTCTGTGCCCCGGCTCTCGCGCCGGGCCCGGCGGCTCGCCCTGACCGCCCTCGGCGTCACCACGGCCGCCGGAGCGGCCGTACGCGCGGAGCAGTGGTACGGGGCGACCGGCGACGCCGCCGGGATGATCCCGGCCGGCCTCTTCGGCGCCGGGGCGGGACTCGCCCTGGCCGCCGCGACCTGCGCCGGCGCGGTGCACCTCACGCACCGCGACGGCCGGGGGACCGGCGGTCAGTGGGCCGCCGACTCCCAGTCCGGACCGACGCCCACGGAGACGTCCAGCGGCGCCCGCAACGGGTAGGCGGCCGCCATCTCGCGACGGACCAGCTCCTCCACTGCGGCCCGCTCGCCGGGGGCGACCTCGACCACGATTTCGTCGTGCACCTGCAGCAGCATCCGGGAGCGCAGCCCCTCCCGCGCCAGCGCCGCGTCCACCTTCAGCATCGCGATCTTGACGATGTCGGCGGCCGAGCCCTGGATCGGCGCGTTGAGCGCCATCCGCTCGGCCATCTCGCGGCGCTGGCGGTTGTCGCTGGTGAGGTCGGGAAGGTAACGGCGGCGGCCCATCAAGGTCTCGGTGTAACCCGTGACCCGGGCCTCCTCCACCACGCGCTGCAGATAGTCCCGCACGCCGCCGAACCGCTCGAAGTACGTCTCCATCAGGCCGCGCGCCTCGGCCGCCTCGATGCCCAGCTGCTGCGACAGGCCGAAGGCCGACAGCCCGTACGCCAGCCCGTAGGACATCGCCTTGATCTTGCGGCGCATCTCGGCGTCCACCTGCTCCGGCGGCACCGAGAAGACGTAGCTGCCGACCGTGGTGTGCAGGTCCTCGCCGGAGTCGAAGGCCGCGATCAGCCCCTCGTCCTCCGACAGGTGGGCCATCACCCGCAGTTCGATCTGGCTGTAGTCGGCGGTCAGCAGCGACTCGTAGCCCTCGCCGACCACGAAGCCGCGGCGGATCGCCCGGCCCTCGTCGGTGCGCACCGGCACGTTCTGCAGGTTGGGGTCGGTCGAGGACAGCCGGCCCGTGGCCGCCACGATCTGGCTGAACGTGGTGTGGATCCGCCCGTCGGGAGCGATCGTCTTGACCAGCCCCTCGACCGTCACCCGCAGCTTCGCCTGCTCCCGGTGACGCAGCATGATCACCGGCAGCTCGTGCTCGGTCTGCGCCGCCAGCCACGCCAGCGCGTCCGCGTCGGTGGTGTAACCCGTCTTGGTCTTCTTCGTCTTGGGCAGCCCCAGCTCGCCGAAGAGCACCTCCTGCAGCTGCTTGGGGGAGCCCAGGTTGAACTCGTGCCCGACCGCGGCGTGCGCCTCCTTCACGGCGAGCTGCACCTCGCCCGCGAACCGCTGCTCCAGGCGCTCCAGATGCTCGCGGTCCGCCGCGATGCCCGCCCGCTCCATTCGCGCCAGCAGCGTCGAGGTCGGCAGCTCCACCTCGCGCAGCAGCCGCAGCGCGCCGTCCTGCTCCAGCCGCGCGGCGAACGCGTCGCCCAGGTCCAGCACGGCGCGCGCCTGCACCATCAGGGCGTCCGCCTCGGCCTCTTCGTCGGCGCCGAAGGCCAACTGGCCGTCCTCGCCGCCCGCCGGGGCCAGCTCCCGCCCCAGGTACTCCACCGACAGGTCGTCCAGGGCGAACGAGCGGCGGCCGGGCTTGACCAGGTACGCGGCCAGCGCCGTGCACATCGTGACCCCGTCCACGCTCCAGCCGTGCTCGGCGAAGACCCGCATCACGTTCTTGGCGTTGTGCAGCACCTTCGGCCGGGCGGCGTCCGCCAGCCACGCCGCGAAGGCCTGCTCGTCCTTCTCGTCCAGCGCCGCCGGGTCGAACCACGCCGCCGGGCCCTCCGCCGTCGCCAGCGCCACCTCGGACACGCTGCCCGCGCCCAGCGCCCACGCGTCGACCGTCGCCACGCCCAGCGGCCCGCCGGCGTGCTCCGCCAGCCAGTCCGCCAGCTCGCCCGCGGCCAGCACGCGGCCCTCGACGGCCACACCGCCGGCGACCTCCGGAGTGCCCTGCTCCGCGGCACCCGGGTCGGCCGCGTACAGCCGCTCCCGGAAGTTGGGGTGGCGGAACTCCAGGGTGTCCAGCACCACGTCGAGCGCGTCCCGGTCGTACGCCTGCCGTGCCAGCTGCTCCGGCCCGCAGGGCAGCTCCACGTCCCGCACCAGCTCCGTCAGCCGGCGGTTGAGCTTCACCGACTCCAGGTGGGCGCGCAGGTTCTCGCCCGCCTTGCCCTTCACCTCCTCCGCGCGGTCCGCGAGCTCCGCGAACGAGCCGAACTGGGTGATCCACTTGGCGGCGGTCTTCTCCCCGACGCCCGGGATGCCGGGCAGGTTGTCCGACGGGTCGCCGCGCAACGCCGCGAAGTCCGGGTACTGCGCGGGGGTCAGCCCGTACTTCTCCTCGACCTTCGCCGGGGTGAACCGGGTCAGCTCGGAGACGCCCTTCGTCGGGTACAGCACCGTGACGTGGTCCGAGACGAGCTGGAAGGAGTCGCGGTCGCCGGTGACGATCAGCACCTCGTACCCCAGCGCCTCCGCCTGCGTGGCCAGCGTGGCGATCACGTCGTCCGCCTCGTAACCCTCCGTGGCGAATCGCTGCACCTTCATCGTGTCCAGCAGCTCGCCGATCAGCGTCACCTGGCTGCGGAACTCGTCCGGCGTCGCGGACCGGGTCGCCTTGTACTCCGGGAACTCCTCCAGACGCCACGTGCGCCGCGAGACGTCGAACGCCACCGCCAGATGCGTCGGCCGCTCATCACGCAGCGTGTTCGCCAGCATCGACGCGAAGCCGTACACCGCGTTCGTCGGCTGCCCGGTGGTGGTGTTGAAGTTCTCCACCGGCAGCGCGTAGAAGGCCCGGTACGCCAGCGAATGCCCGTCCAGCAGGAGCAACCGGGGCCGCTCACCCCCCTGGGGTGCGGTGCCGGTCGCTGCGTTCGTCTTCTCTGCCTTGACTGCCACGTCCCGATCCTCCCACGCCCGACTGACACTGCCGGTCCGCCGCCTGGTCGTGGCAGGATCGAAGCCATGGCAGGCAAAGCACCCGCAGGCGACCCCGTCCAGGACGCACCCGAGGTCAGCGCCCCGCAGCACGCCGCTGCCGGGCTCACGGCCATCGGGCACACCCTGCGCATCGCGCAGCAGCAGATGGGGGTGCGACGCACCGCGCTCACCCTCCTCAAGGTCAACCAGAAGGACGGCTTCGACTGCCCCGGCTGCGCCTGGCCCGAGCCCGAGCACCGGCACACCGCCGAGTTCTGCGAGAACGGCGCCAAGGCCGTCGCCGAGGAGGCCACCCTGCGCCGGGTCACACCGGACTTCTTCGCCGCGCACCCCGTCGCCGACCTCGCCCGGCGCAGCGGCTACTGGCTTGGCCAGCAGGGCCGCCTCACCCAGCCCATGTACCTGCCGGACGGCGCCGACCACTACGAGCCCGTCCCCTGGGAACGCGCCTTCGAGATCGTCGCCGACGAGCTGAACGGCCTGACGGGCCCCGACGAGGCCGTGTTCTACACCTCGGGCCGCACCAGCAACGAGGCCGCCTTCCTCTACCAGCTCTTCGCCCGCGAGTTCGGCACCAACAACCTGCCCGACTGCTCCAACATGTGCCACGAGTCGTCGGGCTCCGCGCTCGCGCAGACCATAGGCATCGGCAAGGGCAGCGTCCTGCTCGAGGACCTCCACCGCGCCGACCTGATCATCGTCGCCGGGCAGAACCCCGGCACCAACCACCCCCGCATGCTCTCCGCCCTGGAGAAGGCGAAGGCGAGCGGCGCGAGGATCGTCACGGTCAACCCGCTGCCCGAGGCCGGCCTGCAGCGCTTCAAGAACCCGCAGACCCCCAAGGGCCTGGCCGGCGGTGGCACCGCGCTCGCCGACCTCTTCCTGCAGATCCGGCTCGGCGGCGACCAGGCCCTCTTCCGCGCCCTCAACAAGGCGCTCCTGGAGGCCGAGGACCAGGCGCCCGGCACCGTCCTCGACCAGGCCTTCATCGACGGGCACACCCACGGCTTCGAGGAGTGCGCGGCCGCCGCCCGCGCCACCGACCCCGACGAGGTGCTGCGCGCCACCGGCCTGCCCCAGTCCGAGATCGACGAACTCCTCGCCATGGTGCTCGGCGCCAAGAGCGTCATCGTCTGCTGGGCCATGGGCCTCACCCAGCACAAGCACTCCGTGCCCACCATCAAGGAGGTCGTCAACTTCCTCCTCCTGCGCGGCAACATCGGCCGCCCCGGCGCCGGCGTGTGCCCCGTCCGCGGCCACAGCAACGTCCAGGGCGACCGCACCATGGGCATCTACGAGAAGCCCGCCCCCGCCTTCCTCGACGCTCTGGAGAAGGAGTTCGGCTTCGCCCCGCCCCGCGAGCACGGCCTGGACACCGTCGCCGCCATCCGCGCCCTGCGCGACGGCGACGCCAAGGTCTTCTTCGCCATGGGCGGCAACTTCGTCGCCGCCTCACCCGACACGGACGTCACCGAGGCCGCCGTGCGCCGCGCCCGCCTCACCGTGCACGTGTCCACCAAGCTCAACCGCTCCCACGTGGTCACCGGCGCCCGCGCCCTGATCCTGCCCACCCTGGGCCGCACCGAGCGCGACGTCCAGGCCGCCGGCGAGCAGTTCGTCACCGTCGAGGACTCCATGGGCATGGTGCACGCCTCCCGCGGCGGCCTGGAACCCGCGAGCCCCCTGCTGCTGTCCGAGCCGGCCATCGTCTGCCGCCTCGCCGCCGCCGTCCTCGGCCCGGACAGCCGCGTGCCCTGGCAGGAGCTCGAGGGCGACTACGACCGGATCCGCGACCGGATATCCCGCGTGATCCCCGGCTTCGACGACTTCAACGTCAAGGTGCGCCGCCCCGGCGGCTTCACCCTCCCGCACGCCCCGCGCGACTCCCGCAGCTTCCCCACCGCCACCGGGCTGGCCAACTTCACCGCCGTCCCTCTGGAGTACCCCCGGGTCCCCGAGGGCCGGCTGCTGCTGCAGACGCTGCGCTCGCACGACCAGTACAACACCACCATCTACGGCCTCGACGACCGCTACCGCGGCATCAAGGGCGGCCGCCGCGTCGTCCTGGTCCACCCCGACGACGCCGCCGCCCTCGGCTTCGCCGACGGCGCCTACACCGACCTCGTCAGCGAGTGGACGGACGGCACGGAACGCCGCGCCGAGGGCTTCCGGGTGGTCCACTACCCGACGGCCCGCGGCTGCGCCGCCGCCTACTACCCGGAGACCAACGTGCTGGTCCCGCTCGACCACACCGCCGACACCAGCAACACCCCGGCGTCCAAGTCCGTCGTCGTCCGGCTGGAACAGACCACCCCGCCCGGCGGTCCCCACTGACCGTCCGGTAGAAAACGGGCCAGTACACCGAACGACGACGATCGGAGCCACCGTCCATGGGCGAGCAGACCACGACCAGCCTTTTCTCCCCGGAGGTCATCGAGCAGTACGCCGGACTCGGCGTCGACCTGGTGGCGCTGTTCTCCGCCGGCGACCTCGGCTCCCGCATGGGCATCGAGATCGTCGAGGCCTCCGCGGAGCGCGTCGTGGGCACCATGCCCGTCGAGGGGAACACCCAGCCCTACGGGCTCCTCCACGGCGGCGCCTCCGCGGTCCTGGCGGAGACCATCGGCTCCATCGGCGCCATGCTGCACGGCGGCCCCGGCAAGCTGGCCGTCGGCGTCGACCTCAACTGCACCCACCACCGCGGCCTGCGCTCCGGCCGGGTGACCGGGGTCGCCACGCCCGTCCACCGCGGCCGCTCCTCCGCGACCTACGAGGTCGTCATCAGCGACGAGCAGGACCGCCGGGTCTGCTCCGCCCGCCTGACCTGCGCGCTGCGCCCGGCCACCCCGGCCACCCCGGGCACCGTCACCGCCTGACGCCCGCCCGCACGGGACGCACGAGGAGGGCGGCCCCCGGAATCCTCCGGGGGCCGCCCTCCTCGCCGTATGGCACGCCGTGCGACGCCGGACGCTACGCCGCGCCCTCACCGAGGTACGCGGCACGCACGCGCGGGTCGGACAGCAGGGCCGAGGCGTCGTCCTCCATGACGATCGCGCCCGTCTCCAGCACGTAGCCGCGGTCGGCCAGCTGCAGCGCCTGCGAGGCGTTCTGCTCCACCAGCAGCACCGTGGTGCCCTGGTCGTTGATCTCCTTGATGATCTCGAAGATCTGCTGGACGATCAGCGGCGCCAGCCCCATCGACGGCTCGTCGAGCAGCAGCAGGTTCGGGCGGCCCATCAGGGCCCGGCCGATGGCCAGCATCTGCTGCTCACCGCCGGACAGGGTGCCCGCCAGCTGCGTACGCCGCTCCGCCAGGCGCGGGAAGAGCGTCAGCACACGGTCCAGGTCGTCCTTGGAGACGCCCTTGAACCGGTAGGCGCCCATCTCCAGGTTCTCCAGCACCGTCATCACCGGGAAGACGCGGCGGCCCTCCGGCGACTGGCCGATGCCGAGCTCCACGACCTTGTGCGCGGGAACGCCGTCGATCCGCTCACCGCCCAGCCGCACCTCGCCGTGGCGGGGCTGCAGCAGACCGGAGATCGTGCGCAGGGTGGTGGTCTTGCCGGCGCCGTTCGCGCCGAGCAGCGCCACGACCTCACCCTGCCGGACCGTCACGTTGATGCCCTTGAGCGCCTGGATCGCGCCGTAGAACACCTGCAGGTCGACCAGCTCCAGCATCGCCGGGGCCTGGGCGACGGAACCGTCCGTCGCCTTCTCGAAGTTGGCGGCCTCGGTCATCGGCCCTCCTCCTCGGACTCACGCGGTGCGGGGACTTCCGGAGCGTCGGCCGTGTGGTGCGACTCGACGATCTCCACCATCTCCGCGACGGCCTCCACGGCCTCCTCGTCGGCAGAACCCAGGTACGCCTCGATCACCGCGGGATCGCGCTGCACCTCCTCGGGCAGACCCTCGGCGATCACCTTGCCGAAGTTCAGCACCATGACGCGGTCCGCGACCGACATCACGAGCTTCATGTCGTGCTCGATCAGCAGCACGCTGACGCCCAGGTCCTGGTTGATCCGGCGGATCAGCTGCTCCAGCTCCAGCTTCTCCGTCGGGTTCGTACCGGCCGCCGGCTCGTCCAGCAGCAGCACCTTCGGGTCGGTCGCCAGCGCCCGCGCGATCTCCAGACGCCGCTGGTCACCGTAGGAGAGGCTGGCGGCCAGCTCGTTGTGCTTGCCCGACAGGCCCACGTACGACAGCAGCTCCTGCGCCCGCTCGTCGCTGGCCTTCTCGTCCCGGCGCGCCCACGGCAGGCCCAGCATGATCGAGATCGCTCCCGACTTCTGCCGCGACTCCGCCGCGATCTTGACGTTCTCCAGCGCCGTCAGGGCACTGAAGAGCCGGATGTTCTGGTAGGTCCGGGCGACACCGTAACGGTTCACCAGGTACGGCTTGGCGCCGAGCAGCTTGTGCTCGGAACCGCCCTCCGCGTGGAAGGTGATCGTGCCCTCCTGCGGGACGTACACGCCCGTCAGGGAGTTGAACAGCGAGGTCTTGCCCGCGCCGTTCGGACCGATCACCGCGAGGATCTCGCCCCGCCGCATCGTCAGGTTGACGTCCGACAGGCTGGTGAGACCGCCGAACCGCAGCGTCACGCCACGGGCCTGCAGCACCGCACCGCCGGTCTGCGCGGGCTGCACGCCCGCTTCCTCCACCGCGTTCACGACTTCACGCCTCCCGTCGGCTCGGTCATCGCATCGGCGTCGCCGATGCCCGCCTCCGCCATGTGCAACTCACGCTGCCTGCGGCGGGAGGGGATCACACCCTGCGGACGGAAGATCATCATGATGACGAGCAGCGCACCCAGGTAGATGAAGCGGTCCTGCTCCGGCACCAGGTCACGCAGCGCGTTCGGCAGCCACACCAGCAGCGCGGCACCGAACAGCACGCCCGCGATGGACCCCATGCCGCCGAACACCACGTACGCCAGCGCGAGCACCGACAGCACGATGGTGAAGTTCTCCGGGTTGATGAAGCCGACCTTGCTGGAGTAGACGACGCCCGCCAGACCCGAGGTCGACGCGCCGATCGCGAAGGCCAGCAGCTTGTAGCGGACGGTGTTGATGCCCGTCGCGGAGGCGGCCACCTCGTCCTCCCGGATCGCCGTCCAGGTCCGGCCGATCCGCGAGTGCTCCAGGCGGTTGTACAGGAAGATCAGCACCACCAGGAAGAACAGCAGGAGGTACCAGTACGGCAGCGGGTCCAGCGTCCAGTCGTAGTTGATCGGACCGATGTGGATCGAGGGGTGCGGGATGCCGATGACACCGCGCGAACCGTTCGTGAAGCCGTCCGAGTTCTTCGCGACCAGGTACACGATCTCGTGGAAGCCCAGCGTCACGATCGCGAGGTAGTCACCGCGCAGCCGCAGCGTCGGGGCGCCCAGCAGCACACCGGCGATCAGGCAGGTGACGATGGCGAACGGGATCGACTCCAGCGCGCCCACCGTGAACGGCGGCTTCACCGGCATGTGGCCGGTCCAGAAGGCGCAGGAGTACGCGCCGATCGCGTAGAAGGCGATGAAGCCCAGGTCCAGCAGACCGGCCCAGCCGACCACCACGTTCAGACCGACCGCGATGATCATGAAGATCCCCATCTGCGTGACGAGGACCTCCTGCCAGAACAGGCTGGTGTTGGCCGGGATGACGATCGCCAGCACCAGGACGACCACCAGTCCGCCCAGCCGCAGCCAGCCGTTGGACCGGAACATCGCCCGCGTCGGCTCCAGCGACTTGCCGACACCCTGCGCACCCTGCCGGGCCGCGTCGCGCACCGGGGCGCCGAACTCCACCAGCGCCCACACGCCCACCATGATGGCCAGGCAGATCCACAGCCGCACCGACTGGAAGGCGCCGGTGAACGCCGACAGCCTCTCCGCCGGGTTGCCGTCCTCGCCCGTCATCAGCGCCAGGATGAAGCCCAGCACCAGCATGCCGAGCAGCCGTGTCCAGCGGGGCTGCTGGTACCAGGCCTTGCGGCGCAGTTTCGCCACGTCCACCGAGAAGGACTTGGCAGCGGTCGCGTTGCTCATGCCGACCTCCCCAGACGCTCGCCCATGATGCCCGTCGGACGGAACATCAGCACCAGGATCAGGATCACGAACGCGGTCACGTCGATCCACTGGGTGCCGAAGAGCGGGGAGCTCAGGTTCTCGACGATGCCCAGCAGCAGACCGCCCAGCATCGCACCACGGATGTTGCCGATACCGCCCAGCACCGCCGCCGCGAAGGCCTTGATGCCCGGCAGGAAGCCCACCGTGAACCAGACCTGGCCGGAGATGCCGAAGCCGTACAGGAAGCCGGCGGCGCCACCCAGCAGACCGCCGATGATGAACGTACGGGAGATGATCTTGTCGATGTCGACACCCATCAGACCCGCCGTCTCGGCGTCCTGCGCCACGGCCCGGATGCCCGCACCCATCTTCGTGCGGTTGACCACCAGGTCCAGACCGATCATCATCGCGACCGCGGAACCGATGATGATCAGCTGCGTGATCTTCACCGGGGTGCCGAAGACGCTGAAGACCTCACCGTTGGTGTACAGCTCCGGCATGGGCACGGGGTTGCGGCCCCACAGCTTGCCCGCCAGGTTGTACAGGAAGAACGACGCACCGATGGCGCTGATCAGGAAGACCAGCTTGGGGGCGTTGCGCTTGCGCAGCGGCTTGTACGCCGCCTTCTCCAGCCCGAACGCGGTCAGCGCTCCGACCAGGGCGCCGGCGATCATGCCGACGATCACCCACACGACGGAGTTGAATCCGTGCGGGGACTGCGGGGCGAGCTCGGAGAGCACGACGAGCGAACCGAAGCCGCCCATCATGAAGACCTCGCTGTGCGCGAAGTTGATGAGCTGGAGCACGCCGTAGACCAGGGTGTACCCGATCGCTATGACGGCGTACATGGAACCCGTCGTCAAGCCTGGGATGAAGTAGTCCCAGAAGTTGTGGAAGAGATTCATCGTGCGTGGGAATCCTTGCTGAAGCCGGTGAAGGGCGGCGAAAACGCGTCCGACACAGCGATGGGGAGCGCGGGGCGGCGGCCGGAATCCGTGCCGCGCCCCACGCCCCCCACCTCAGGTGTCAGTTGCCGGGTCAGCTGGCGCTGAGGGTGGCCACGTCACCCAGGTAGCCGATCTTGCCGTCGGCGACCTGGTACAGGTACACGTTCTTGGTCTTCAGCTCACCCTTGTCGTCGAAGGCGAACTCCTTGGTCAGGCCCTTGTAGTTGACACCCTTGAGGGCCGCCAGCAGCTTGTCGCGCGTGACGTCCTTACCGAGCTTCTTCATCTCGGAGATGATCAGGTTCGCGATGTCGTACGACTCGGCCGAGTAGGTGCCCGGAGGCGTGTTGAACTTCGCGGTGTACGCCTCGGTGAACGCCTTGGTGCTCTCGTTCTTCGTGGCGTCCGTGCACGGGCAGGTCAGGAACCACTTCTCGGACGCGGCGCCGGCCAGCTCGACGAACTTCGCGTCGTTGGAGCCGTCACCCGAGACGCCGATGCCCTTGAAGCCGCCGTCGGCCAGCTTCTTGGCGAACGGAGCCAGGTCCGCGTAGTAACCCGCGTAGATGAGCGCGTCGGCCTTGGAGTTGACGACCTTCGTCGCGGCAGCGGTGTAGTCCGGGGTCTTCGCCGGGACGGAGTCCGTCTCCACCGTGACGCCCGCGGCCTTCAGGCTGTCGATCGCGACCTTCGCCAGACCGACGCCGTACTCGCTCTTGTCGTCGATGACGAAGACCTTCTTGGCCTTCTCGTGCTTCGAGAGGTACTCGGCCATGCCGGCACCCTGCTCGTTGTCGTTCGGCGCACCGCGCAGGAACGAGGTGAAGCCCTGGTTCGTCAGGTCCGGGTTGGTCGCCGACGGCGTCACCGCGGCGAGCTGCGCCTGGGCGTACAGACCGCCCGCGGCCTTCGTCGGGCCGGAGAACGCGGGGCCGACCACGGCGACGACGCTGGTGTCACCGATCAGCTTCTGGGCCGCAGCGGGCGACTGGTCCGGCAGGCCCTGGTCGTCGCCGTCCACGACCTTCAGCGTGAAGGGCAGGTCGCCCTTCTTGTTGGCCTCTTCCACGGCCAGCTTCAGACCGTTGTCCTCGTTGATGCCCAGCGCGCTGTTGTCACCCGACAGCGGACCCTGGAAGCCGATGGAGAACGTCGGCTTGCCGCCGCCACTGCTGCTGTCGTCCTTGTCGCCACCGCACGCGGTGAGCGCGAGAGCGCCAACTGCCACCGGGATGGCAAGCTTGACGAGCTTCTTGTTGAGCACTACGACCCCCTGGAGCCGCTCAATGAGATTACGAGTCGGCGGGCCGTAGGCCCTCCGGATTGCGACCGCGTGAACTCCACGCGGGTTGGCGGGAATGTAATCCGCTGATCAGGCACTCAGATAGGCCGTCGGAAGATATGTGATCGGACGGTGACCTCGGTCATGTGCCGGAAACAGAACGGTCCTTACCGGTAACCGGACGACCCCTGGGGGAGAGATGGAGTCAAAGGTCCGATTTGGTGGCCTTGTGCGGCGGTTGGCCCGCCGGCCCGCCCTGACGGCCCTGGCCGGAGCGCTCGCCGGAGCCACGGTAGCGGCCCTCGCCGCCGCCGCGACATGGCCCACCCCTTCCCCACCCCGGACCGGCCAACCCCTCCGTCAGCTCGAAATCCCCCTCGACGCACCGGCCGTCCACGCGGGGAACCTCGAATTCCGCGCCCTCGCCCTGCGGTGCGGCATCGCCGTCATCGTCGGCACCCACGCCGAACACTCCGCCGAAGGCCGCCTCTGCCGCATCCGCGTCACCGTCACGGTCGACGACGCCGTCAGCGCGCGCCTCGACAACGACCTCCACCGGCTCGTCCTCACCGACGGCAGCCGGCGCACCATGGACTGGGAGGCCATGCAGATCAAGCGCCAGCCCCTCACGATCGACATCGGCGCCCACGACAGCGCCACCTACGACCTGTGGTTCGACATCCCCCGCGACGCCGCCGTCGACCACCTCGCCGTCACCAACGACAAAGGGATGCCCACGGCGGACATCCCCCTGCCACAGCGCGACTGGCCCGACCACGCGGCCTGACCCGGTCCGCGGCCGACGCTACTTGGCGGCGCCGTCCACCTCGTCCAGCACGGCCTGCGCCACCGCCTGCATCGTCATGCGACGGTCCATCGACGTCTTCTGGATCCACCGGAACGCGGCCGGCTCCGTCAGCCCGTACTTCGTCTGCAGGACGCTCTTCGCCCGGTCCACCAGCTTCCGTGTCTCCAGCCGCAGGCTCAGGTCCGCGACCTCCGCCTCCAGCGCCCGCAGCTCCGTGAACCGCGACACGGCCATCTCGATCGCCGGGACGACGTCGCTCTTGCTGAACGGCTTGACCAGGTACGCCATGGCGCCGGCGTCCCGGGCCCGCTCCACCAGCTCGCGCTGCGAGAACGCGGTCAGCATCAGCACCGGCGCGATCTTCTCCTTGGCGATCCGCTCCGCGGCCGAGATCCCGTCCAGCACGGGCATCTTCACGTCCAGGATCACCAGGTCCGGCCGCAGCTCCTCGGCGAGCTTCACGGCCGTCTCGCCGTCACCCGCCTCACCGACGACGGAGTAGCCCTCCTCCTCGAGCATCTCTTTCAGGTCGAGCCTGATAAGAGCCTCGTCCTCGGCGATCACCACACGGGTGGTCAGCGGCGGTACGTGCGACTGCTCGTCAACGGGCTCGGCGGCGCTCACGGGACTCCTCGTTCCAGGGCAGGTGCTGCCCCAAGAGCCTACCTATCTCCGGTATGTTTAGGACACGGAGGGTATACGCTAGCCTTCGCTTCAAAGGAAGCCCCGGTAGCCCAGCGGTAGAGGCAATGGTCTCAAACACCATATAGCGTGGGTTCGAATCCCACCCGGGGTACTCCACCTTCAAATTCAAGGCGTTTATCACTCAGGGTGATCTTCACTGAGTCGAGTGAGCGGCACTGGATTTCCGGTCACGCGTGGCGGGAATCACGCCAAAGTCGTTCACATGTACGACCTGGAAACCCGCCGCCGGGCCCTCGCGCTCCTCGTCGAAGGCCGGAGCCTGAACTCCGTGAGCCGGATGACCGGTGTGTCCCGTTCCGCCATCCGTGACTGGCGCACCCGCATCGAACCCAGGCGAAACGGCACCGACTGCACCGGCCGCGCATCCGGCCCCGCCTACGCCTACCTGCTCGGCCTCTACCTCGGCGAGGGCTGCATCAGCGCCCAGCCGCGCGGCGGCCACGCCCTGCGCATCGCCTGCGGCGACGCCTGGCCCGGACTGATCGACGCGTGCGAGCAGGCCATGAGGGCCGTCCGGCCCGGGAACTCCGTGTGCCGCGTCCACACCCAGGGCTGCACCATGGTCACGTCCTACAGCGATCACTGGCCCTGCCTCTTCCCCCAGCACGGACCCGGCAGGAAGCACGAGCGCCGCATCGCGCTGGAGCCCTGGCAACAGGCCGTCGTCGACGAACGGCCCTGTGACTTCCTGCGTGGGCTCATCCATTCCGACGGGAGCCGGGTCGTCAACCGGACCACACGGACCGTGGCCGGCGGGACTAGGAGCTACGAGTACCCGCGCTACTTCTTCACCAAGAGGTCCGACGACATCCGGCGCCTGTGCACCGACACGCTCGACGCCCTCGGCGTCGCCTGGAGGCAGGCCAACGCCTGCAACATCTCCGTCGCCCGCCGGGAGGCCGTCGCGCTCATGGACCGGTTCGTCGGCCCGAAGCATTGAGGCGGGCGTTGGTGTGCCGGGTGGCGACCGCCGTGGTGGGGTCCTCGGGCCAGGGGTGCTTGGGGTAGCGGCCGCGGAGTTCCGCGCGCACCGCGCGGTAGCCGTCGCGCCAGAAGGAGGCCAGGTCGCCGGTGACGGCGGCGGGGCGTCCCGCGGGGGAGAGCAGGTGGACCAGGAGGGGGACGCGGCCGCCGGCGATGCGGGGGGTGTCGGTCCAGCCGAAGAGCTCCTGGAGCTTGGCGGCGAGGACGGGGCGGTCGTCGTCGTAGGAGACGCGGACCTTGGAGCCGGAGGGGATCTCCAGGCGTTCCGGGGCGAGTTCGTCGAGGCGGGCGGCGTCGCCGGTGGCCCAGGGCAGGAGGCGGCCCAGGGCGGTGGCGGCGTCGATGCGGGCGAGGTCGGCGCGGCGGCGGGCGGTGGCGAGTTCGGCGGCGAGCCAGTCGTCCGCGCGGGAGAGCAGGGCCTCGTCGGAGACGTCGGGCCAGGGGGCGCCGATCTCGCGGTGGAGGAAGGCGAGGCGCCGGCGCAGGGTGTCGGCGTCGCGGGTCCACCTCAGCAGGCGGGGTCCTTCGCGGCGGAGGCCGTCGAGGAGCGCGGTGTGCAGCTGTGCGGGGTCGGGGTCGGTCAGGGGCCGGGTGGTGAGGGTGATCGCGCCGAGGCGGGCGGCGTGGTGGGCGGTGACGTCGCCGTCGGCCCAGGTGACCTCGTCGGTCTCGGTGAGCAGGGGCGCGGCGGCGGTGCGGGCGGTGTCCTCGTCGATGACGGCGGCGAGGCGTACGCGGGCGGCGGGGGAGCCGGCGGGGCGGTCGGCGACGGCGACGGCGAGCCACCGGGGGGTGCCGAGGCGGGTGCCGTCGGCGAGGCCGGCGGCGGTGCCGGAGGCCATGAGGTAGCCGGAACCGTTGCCCTCGCGGCGGCGGGCGACGCGCTCGGGGAAGGCGAGTGCGGTGAGGAGGCCGGCGGCGGTGTCGTCGGTGAGCGCGGTGGCGGGGTGGTCGGGGGCCGCGGCGGCGAGGCGGCGGGCCTCGCGGCGCCAGCGGTCGGCGTG
>NZ_JARAVL010000005.1:0-315261 GCF_033792725.1 Streptomyces sp. PA03-5A
CCCCAGCTCCTCGCCCTCGCCGACCGCGTCCTGGAACTCCGCGACGGCCACATCACCCCCACCGACTGACCCACGCCTTCCACGGGGCGGGGCGCGACCGACGCCGGCCGGCGCGGTGCAGCGCCAGGCCGGACCAGCCGGCCAGGACGAGTCCCACCGCGGTGAACCCCGACCAGAACAGCAGGGGACCGTGCCCGACGTCACGGCGGGCGACGACCCGCTCGGGACGGTCGGCCCGGTAGACGATGGGGAGCCGGTCCCCGTGGTTCACCTGGCGGCGGTTGGTGCCCGGCGGCAGCGGGTGGGTCACCTCGGCGCCCGCCACGGTGAAGGTCACCCACAGCCGGCCGTCGCCGGAGGCGTCGCGGGCCTCGCGGACCGTCCCCACCGTGTGCACGCCGTAGCGCACGTCCAGGGTGTCCCTGGCCGTCGCGGTCAGCAGCCAGACGCCCGCCGCGAGGAACACCACGCCGGCCAGCAGGAGCGCCAGGGGATGCGCGGAGCCCTCGCCCGAGCCCCGCCCTTCCGATCGCCGGCCGCCTCGCATCGGTTCGTGCTGTGCGTCCCGTGCCCCCATGGAAGCAATTTACGCGAACCACCAGGCGCTGGGGGAGGCCGAGTTGGGGGTGTGCGACGCCCACCGGGACGTCCGGGACGACGACCTCGTCGCCGTCGGTGCGGGCCCGCGCTTGCACTGCCTGCTGCGCAAGGTCGTGCCGGAGGCCTGGCCGGCCGCCTGGTGCCCGGTGACATGCCGCGTGCGCGGCTGGAGGAGGCCGCCGCGCGGTTCACCCGCGCCGCGGGGCCGCCCGCACCGGCACCGGCCGACTGCGCCCGTTCCGTTCCGTCGCGGCCCGGGCCGACCCGCATCCAGGGCCCTGCCACCCCGGCACGCGGCGCCCGGCGCCGCTCACCGTGCCCACCGGGACGTCCGGTCCGCGGATCTCCCCGTCCGTGGGCGGCGCACCCCGTAGGCTGGCGCGTGCAGCTGGTTCGCCCCGTCCGCCAGGCGGGATGCGTCGCAAGAGGGAACCCGGTGGGAATCCGGGACTGCCCCGCAGCGGTGAGCGGGAACGACCGCCGTCATACGCACTGGGCGCGCAAGCGCCCGGGAAGCGACAGCCAGTAGGTGTCTGCCCGGCAGACGTGCCCGTGAGTCCGAAGACCTGCCACTGCCCGTGCCCCGCGGTGGGGCGCGGTTCCACCGGGACCTCGTGGGCGGGTCGGCGGCGGCCTTCGTGTGCCGTGCCGGCGTCCCGTGCCGGGGTCCGTGCGAACTCGCGAGGGAGAGTTCCATGGCACTCACGCACATCGGTGCAACCCTCCACGGCTACCCGCGCCAGGGCCCCGACCGGGAGCTCAAGCGGGCCCTCGAGGGCTACTGGACGGGCCGCGTCGGGGCGGAGGACCTGCTCGCGACCGCCGCGTCCGTCCGGGCGGGCGCCCGGCGCCAGATGCGCGCGGCGGGCATCACCGAGATCCCGACCGGCGGCCTCTCGCTCTACGACCACGTCCTGGACACGGCCTGGGCGGTCGGCGCCGTTCCCGCGCGCTACCGCGCGGGCGAGGTGACCGAATTGGACGCCTACTTCGCGGCCGCGCGCGGCACGGCGGAGCTGGCGCCGCTGGAGATGACCAAGTGGTTCGACACCAACTACCACTACCTGGTGCCGGAGATCGGCCCCGGCACCGGCTTCGCCCCCGACCCGCGGGGGCAGCTCGCGCAGTACGCCGAGGCCCGGCGCGAAGGGCTGACGGCCCGTCCGGTGCTGCTGGGCCCGGTCAGCTTCCTGCTGCTGTCCAAGCCCGCGCCCGGCGCCGGTTTACACCGCTCGCGCTGCTGGACCGGCTGCTGCCGGTCTACGCGTCCCTCCTGGCGGACCTGCGGGCCGCGGGCGCGGAATGGGTGCAACTGGACGAGCCGGTACTGGTCCAGGACCAGCCGCGTGCCGTGCTCGACGCCACCGCCCGCGCCTACCGCGAACTCACCGCCGCCGCGGACCGGCCGAAGGTGCTGGTCGCCACCTACTTCGACGCCCTCGGGGAGGCCCTGCCCGTCCTTGCTCAGTCCCCCGTGGAGGGGCTGGCCCTGGACTTCACCGGTCCCGCCGCCGCGAACCTCGACGCGCTCGCCTCCCTCGGCGGCCTGCCCGGCAAGCGCCTGGTCGCCGGGGTCGTCGACGGCCGCAACGTCTGGGCCGACGACCTGGAGGCCTCGCTCGCCACCCTGGCCACCCTGCTGGGCCTGACCGGCCACCTCGACGTGGCGCCCTCCTGCTCCCTCCTCCACGTCCCCCTGGACCTGACGCGGGAACGCACCCTGGACCTGCAGGTCACGCGCTGGCTCGCCTTCGCCCGGCAGAAGCTCGACGAGACCGTCACCTGGCGCGCGCCCTGTCCGAGGGCCGGGAGGCCGTCGCCCCGCAACTGGCCGCGAGCCGTGCCGCCCGGGCCTCACGTACCGCCTCCGCCCTCACCCACGACCCCGCCGTACGGGCCCGCTGCGCGGCCGCCGGCCCCGACGACGCCCGCCGCCCCCAGCCGTACGGGGAGCGGGCGGCGGCGCAGCGGAACCGGCTCGGCCTGCCCCCGCTGCCGACGACGACCATCGGCTCGTTCCCGCAGACCGCCGACCTGCGCGCCGCCCGCGCGGCCCTGCGGGCGGGGAAGCTGACGGCGCAGCAGTACGAGGAGCGGATCGCCGCCGAGATCCGCGAGGTCGTCGCGTTCCAGGAGAAGGCGGGTCTGGACGTCCTCGTCCACGGGGAGCCCGAACGCAACGACATGGTGCAGTACTTCGCCGAGCGGCTGGACGGGTTCCTCGTCACCCGGCACGGCTGGGTCCAGTCCTACGGGAGCCGCTACGTCAAGCCGCCGGTCCTCGTCGGCGACGTGTCACGGCCCGCGCCCATGACGCTGCGCTGGACCTCCTACGCGCAGTCGCTCACCGGCAGGCCCGTCAAGGGCATGCTCACCGGCCCGGTCACGATGCTCGCCTGGTTCTTCGTCCGCGACGACCAGCCGCTCGCCGACACCGCCCGCCAGGTCGCCCTCGCCCTGCGCGACGAGGTCGCCGACCTGGAGGCGGCCGGGACCGCGGTCATCCAGGTCGACGAACCCGCGCTGCGCGAGAGCCTGCCGCTGCGCGCCGCCGCCCGCCCCGGCTACCTGGAGTGGGCCACCGAGGCCTTCCGCCTCGCCACGTCCGGGGTCCGCGCGGACACCCAGGTCCACACCCACATGTGCTACGCGGAGTTCGGGGAGATCCTGCCGGCCATCGAGGCCCTGGACGCGGACGTCATCAGCCTGGAGGCCGCCCGTTCCCACATGGAGATCGCGGGCGAGTTGGCCGCCGCCGGCTACCGGCGGGAGGCCGGCCCCGGGGTGTACGACATCCACTCGCCCCGCGTCCCCTCGGAACGGGAGATCTCCGACCTCATCGACCGGGCGCTGCGGGCCCTGCCCGCCGAACGGCTGTGGGTCAACCCCGACTGCGGTCTGAAGACCCGGGCCCCGGGCGAGGTCCGTGCCGCGCTGGAGAACCTGGTGGCCGCGGCGCGCCGGGTGCGGGGGTGAGCGGGATGGCCCCGCGGTACAAGACGCCGGCCGACTCGGCCGTGACGCTCGCCCACATCATGAGCGAGCACGACACCAACCTGTACGGGACCGTCCACGGCGGGGTCGTGATGAAGCTCGTCGACGACGCGGCGGCGGCGGCCGCGGCCCGGCACGCCTCGGGGCCCGCGGTGACCGTCTCCGTGGAGGGGATGGCCTACCTCCACCCGGCGCACGCCGGTGACCTGCTCACCGTCCACGCGGTCGTGGAGCACGCGGGCCGCACCTCGATGGACGTCGGCGTCCGCGTCACCGCCGAGCGCTGGGACACCCCGGGCCCGGTGACCGACGTCGCCACGGCGCACCTGGTCTTCGTGGCCACCGGCGCCGACGGCAGGCCCCGGCCGGTGGCGGAGCTCAGGCCGGCGTCGGCCGAGGACGAGCGGCGGCACGCCCGGGCGCTGCGGCGCCGCGCCCTGCGCGTCCGGCAGGCCGAGGCGGGCTCACCCGGGGCCCGGGCGGGGCGGCCGGCCGCCGCCCCGCCCGGGCAGGGACAGGCGCCCCTCCCAGCCGGAGGGGGCGCCTTGCCCGGGTCGTGGTGTTACGTATAACGTTCGCGCATGTCCCGTATCGCCCTGGTCACCCTCGTCGTCCGCGACTACGACGAGGCCATCGCCTTCTACACCGGCGCCCTCGGCTTCGAGCTCGTCGAGGACGAGCCGCGCCCCGGCGGCAGCCGGTGGGTCGTCGTGCGCCCGCCCGGCGGCGCCGCGGGCAGCGGGCTGCTGCTCGCCCGCGCCAAGAACGACGCGGAGCTGTCGCGGGTCGGCGACCAGACCGGCGGACGGGTCGGCTTCTTCCTGCACACCGAGGACTTCGCGGGCGACCACGCGCGGATGAGCGCCGCGGGGGTGACCTTCCTGGAGGAGGCCCGCCACGAGGCGTACGGCTCGGTCGTCGTCTTCCAGGACCCCTACGGGAACCGCTGGGACCTCCTCCAGCCCGCCGCCACCGCCCCCACCGACCAGGAGCCCACCGCGTGACCGCCCTCGACACCGACCTGATCCGCCGGCTCCCCAAGGCCGTCCTCCACGACCACCTGGACGGCGGCCTGCGCCCGGCCACCCTGGTCGAACTGGCCGCGGAGATCGGCCACACCCTGCCCGCCACCGACCCCGGCGAGCTGGCCGCCTGGTACTACGACGCCGCCAACTCCGGCGACCTGGTCCGCTACATCGCCACCTTCGAGCACACGATCGCCGTGATGGGCACCCGAGAGGGCCTGCTGCGCGTCGCCGAGGAGTACGTGCTGGACCTCGCCGCCGACGGCGTCGTCTACGGCGAGGTGCGCTACGCGCCCGAGCTGCTGGTGCACCGGGGCCTGACCCTGGCCGAGGTCGTCGAGACCGTCCAGCAGGGCCTGGCCGCCGGCATGGCGAAGGCCGCCGCCGCGGGCACGCCGGTCCGCGTGGGGATCCTGCTGTGCGCGATGCGCATGACCGACCGCAGCCGCGAGGTGGCCGACCTCGCCGTCGCGTACCGCGACGCGGGCGTCGTCGGCTTTGACATCGCGGGCGCCGAGGACGGCTTCCCGCCCGCCGACCACCTCGCCGCCTTCGAGCACCTGCGCCGCGAGAACGTGCCCTTCACCATCCACGCGGGCGAGGCCCACGGCCTGCCCAGCATCCACCAGGCGGTGCAGGTCTGCGGCGCGCTGCGGATCGGCCACGGCGTCCGCCTCGCCGAGGACATCGTGGACGGCAAGCTCGGCCGCCTGTCGGGCTGGATACGCGACCGCCGCATCGCACTGGAGGTCTGCCCGACCTCCAACCTCCAGACGGGCGCCGCCACCTCCATCGCCGAGCACCCCATCACCCTCCTGCGCGACCTCGGCTTCCGCGTCACCCTCAACACCGACAACCGGCTGGTCTCGGCGACCACCATGACCCGCGAGATGGAGCTGCTCGTCACCGAGGCGGGCTGGACGGCGGAGGACCTGCGCGAGGTCACCGTCAACGCGCTCAAGAGCGCGTTCCTCCCCTTCGACGAGCGGAACGCGATCATCCGCGACGTCGTCCTGCCGGGCTACGAGACGGTGCTCGCCGCGGGCAGCTGACCCCCGACGGGGGTGCCGGCCCGGCTCCCGGTCCGGTACCCCGTGTGCGGCGTCCGCGGCGGTGCGCGTGCCGGGGCCGGGGAGGCCCGGTCGGCTTGACGGCGCCGGGTCCCGTGCGAATGATGGCGCCCTCACCTGTCCGCAGGTCTCCACAGGGGGAGCCGTCACGTGACCCGCGCGCACCACCGTCCCCGTACCGTCCTGGCCATGAGCGCCGGGACCCGTGAGGCCGTCCTCGGCGACGCGGCGCTCGAACGGCTCTGCCGTGTCGCCCGCGTCGACCCCGCCCTGCTCGTCGAGGACTTCGGGGACCCCGCCGTGGCGGAACCGCTCGCCGAGGCCGAGGTGCTGCTCACCGGCTGGGGCTGCCCGCCGCTGGACGAGGCGGCGCTGGCCCGCATGCCCGCGCTGCGCGCGGTCGTCCACGCCGCCGGATCGGTCAAGCAGCACATCACCGACGCCGTGTGGCGGCGCGGCATCCAGGTCTCCACCGCCGCCGCGGCCAACGCCCTGCCGGTTGCCGAGTACACCGTCGCCGCCGTGCTGTTCGCCAACAAGCGCGTCCTGGCCTCGGCGCAGGCCTACCGGGAGGCCCGCCGCCGGCCGGAGCCCTCCGAGGTGTGCCCCGGCATCGGCAACTACCGTCGTACCGTGGGGGTCGTCGGTGCCTCCCGCATCGGGCGGCGGGTCATCGAGCTGCTGCGCCCCTTCGACCTGCGCCTGCTCGTCCACGACCCCTACCTCGACCCCGGCGAGCTGGTCGCGCTCGGTGCGGAGCCGGTGGAGCTGGACCAACTGTGCCTGCTCGGCGACGTGGTCACCGTCCATGCCCCCGAACTGCCCGAGACCCGCCACCTGTTCGACGCCGCGCGCCTGGCGCTGCTGCGGGACGGGACCACGCTGATCAACACCTCGCGGGGCTCGCTGGTCGACACCGCCGCGCTCACCGCCGAACTGGTCTCCGGCCGGCTGCACGCCGTCCTCGACGTCACCGACCCCGAGCCGCTGCCCGCCGACTCGCCGCTCTACGATCTGCCGAACGTCCTGCTGACCCCGCACGTCGCCGGATCGCTCGGCGGCGAGCTGGCCCGGCTCGCCGACACCGCGATCGAGGAGATCGAACGTCTCGCCCACGGTGCGCCCCTCGCCCACGCCGTCCACCGCGACGCGCTCGCACGCTCCGCCTGAGGAAGGATGCTCCTTCGGCATGTCGTCGGCCGTCGCATAGAGTGCTGTCGCGAGGGTGTCCACGTCGTTCGACGAAACGATCTTGGACACCCTCGTTCTCGTCTTCGCAGGCACCCCTTGGACCGCACCACCAGGAGGAACCGGTGTCATACCCGCAACTGCTCACCCCCGAGGAGAAGCTCGCCGACGCGAAGAAGCTGTTGAGCCTCCCGCATATCGTCGTGATCTGCGGCTCCACCCGCTTCATGACCGAGATGGACGAGGCCGATCTGCGGGAGACCACAGCCGGAAGGATCGTCGTCAAACCAGGCTGCGACATGAAGTCGCCGCACGAACTTTGGTCCGATCCTGCCGAGGCCGAGGCGCTGAAGGTTCGACTCGACGATCTGCACCGGGCGAAGATCCGGCTCGCCGATGAGGTGCTCGTGGTCGGCGACTACATCGGAGACAGCACCCGAGCCGAGATCGCCTACGCCCGGTCGCTGGGCAAGCCCGTGCGGTTCACGCACCCCGAAGTCGACCCTGACGCCTGACCGCCGGCTGCCACCTCGACAACCAGGGGCGGCAGCCCACCGCCTGACCGTCTCGCGGTGGCTTCGGCCGCCGCCCGCCCCACACCCCCCGCAGGCATCCCTTGGAATTGGCCATCTAGGAACCGGGCCCCGCGCCGGACGTCCCGGTGCGGCCCGATCACCGAAGGCGCAGGAAGTTCCTGACGTCGGCACGGCCGTCGAGGGCCCGGGCGTCCACGTCCGACGGATCCGCCTCCGCGCGCCGCCGGCGACTCCGTCAGCGCGAGGGCCGCGTCGCCGAGGCGTCCGAACCGTCTGGCGGTGTGCCCCAGGCACAGACCGGCCAGGCCGAGAAGGGGACTTCCCGGCAGGGCCCGCGTCCCGACCTCGACGCACCAGTGCTCGACGAACCGCCGGTCGTCGTCGTTCAGCGCGCTCCCGATCAGGACGCTCGCCGCCTCGGCCTCGTGCGCGCGGTCGCGCAGGGCCCGTTCCAGGGTCTCGGCCACCACCTCGTGGGGCAGCGCGGGAGGGTTCCGGAAGCCGGGACGGGAAGGCACCTCACGGGAGGGCGGCACGGAGCTAGGCGCGACCGGTGCCGCGGTAGAGGTCCAGTTCGCCGTCGAGTTCGAGGGCGAGGACGGTGGCGTACGGGTCCAGGGCGTCGGGGGAGGGCGCGTCGATCCAGGTGACGCCGGGCACGTCGTGGAGCCCGCCGGTCACGTGGTGGCCCAGCCCGGCGCCCGTGCCCACCACCGACACACGGCGGACGCGGTTGCGCAGGCCGCGCAGCGCGACCGTCTCGCGCGGGGCGTCGAAGCACACCAGGTACAGGGTGCGGCGGTCGGCGGACAGGGTGCTGGGGCCGTAGTGGTGCCCGGCCGGCAGGCCGGCGACGGTGCCGTACACGGCGTCGGCGTGGCCGCGGATCCAGTCGCCGAGGCCCTCCAGGCGGGTCGTCTGCTCCGGGGTGATGGTGCCGTCCTCACGGGGGCCGACGTCCAGCAGCAGGTTGCCGCCGGCGCCGATCGTCTCGGTGAAGTAGCGGACCAGCTGGCGCACCGACTTGTGGCGGTGGTCGGCGTGCTGGAAGCCCCAGGAGTCGTTGACGGTCAGGCACAGCTCCCACGGCCCGGCCGGCGGTTCGACGGGGATGCCCTGTTCGGGTGTGGCGTAGTCGCCGTGGCTCAGCATGCGCGCGTTCAGGACCGTCTCCGGGTTCCCGGCGAGGATCCGCGCGGCCAGGGCGTCCAGGCCCCACTGCTCCTCGCTGCGCTCCCACTCGCCGTCGAACCACAGCAGGTCGGGCCGGAAGCGGTCGACCAGCTCGCCGACCTGGGCGTTGCGGTAGGCGAGGTAGCGCTCCCAGGCGGCCGGGTCCTCCTTGCCGTCCGCCGGGGCGACGAAGGGGCTGGTCACCACGTCGTCGGTGGGCGGGGCGGGGTGGACGACGCTGGGGTAGTCCGGGTGGTTCCAGTCCGAGTGGGAGTAGTAGAGCCCGACCTTCAGGCCGTGTTCGCGCAGCGCCTGCGCGTACGGGGCGATCAGGTCGCGCCCGGCCGGGGTGCGCCGGACGACCGACAGGTCGCCCTGCGCGGTGTCCCACAGGGCGACCCCGTCGTGGTGCCGGGCGGTCAGCACCGCGTAGCGGGCGCCCGCGCGGGCGAAGAGCCCGGCCCAGGCGCGCGGCTCGTACCGCGCCGCGGTGAACCCGTCGAGCTGGCGCATGTACCGCTCGTGGGGGACCTCGCCGTTGTAGAAGGCCCAGGACTCGGGCACGCCGTCGACCGCGTAGATCCCGTAGTGGATGAAGATGCCGAGCTTGGCGTCGGCGAACCACGGCTGCAGGGGCATGGCTGACGAGTCCTCGCGGGAGGGGAGAAGACGACCGCGGGTGCGGTGATACGTCGGAGGAGTCCTGTCCTCCGCCCCGACCCTAAGGGGGATCAGGGCGACTGACAAGAAAGACCTCCGACGTATCGCGGCACCCGCTCCCGCGGCGGCCCGGCGGCTACTTCACCTGCTTCACCTACTTCACCGATCCCGCCATGACCCCCTCCACGAAGTGGCGCTGGAAGGCGAAGAAGACCGCCAGCGGCACGATCAGCGACAGGAAGGCCCCCGGCGCCAGCACGTCGATGTTGGAGCCGAACTGCCGCATCTGCGACTGCAGGGCGACCGTGAGAGGCTGCGCGTCGCTGCCGGCGAAGATCAGCGCGACCAGCATGTCGTTCCAGACCCACAGGAACTGGAAGACGGCCAGGCTCGCGATCGCCGGACGGCCCACCGGCAGCACCAGCTTCCGGAAGATCGTCCACTCCGTCCCGCCGTCCATGCGGGCGGCCTCCAGCATCTCGCGCGGGATCTCCGCGAAGTAGTTGCGGAGCAGGAAGATCGCGAACGGCAGTCCGTACGCCACGTGGAAGAGGACCACGCCCGCGGTCGTGCCGAACAGCCCGACCTCCCGGAACAGCCTGGCGACCGGCAGCAGCCCGATCTGCACGGGTACCACGAGCATGCCGACGACCACCAGGAAGACCCAGTCGCGCCCCGGGAACTCCAGCCAGGCGAAGGCGTATCCGGCCAGCGCGGCGAGGACCACCACGGCGGCCGTGGCGGGCACCGAGATCAGCACGGTGTTCCAGAGCGCCTGGGTGATCCCGCTGTCGCCGAGGATCGCGGAGTAGTTGTCGAAGCTCAGCGAGCCGGGGTGGAGCAGGGTGGTCCACCAGCCGGAACCGGCGTTGTCGTCGGAGTTGCGCAGCGAGGAGACGAACAGCCCGGCCGTCGGGGTGAGCCAGATCAGCGCCACGACCGTCAGCAGGACCTGGACGAGCCCCCCGCGCAGCACCGAGACCAGCCGGCCCGCCACGGAGGGACGCCCGGGGGTCCGGCCGGACGTCCCGCCGGGCGGGGTGGGCGGAGCGGGGTGCGGAGCGGCGGTCTGCACGGTCATCGGTTGCTCCTGCGGAAGCGTCGGATGTTGAGGGCCATGGCCGGCAGCACCAGCAGCAGCAGGACGACGCCGATCGCGCTGCCCAGGCCCTGGTTGTTGCCGCCGCCGAAGGAGACCAGCCACATCTGCAGCGCCAGGACGTTGGCGTCCTCCAGCACCGGGCCCGGCGCGATGATGTACACGAGGTCGAAGACCTTCATCACGTTGATCACCAGTGTCACGAAGACCACGCCCAGCACCGGCGCGAGCAGCGGCACCGTGATCCTGCGGAAGATCTGCCACTCGCCCGCGCCGTCCATCCGGGCGGCCTCCAGCGTCTCGCGCGGCAGCGCGGACAGCCCGGCGCCGATCAGCACCATGGAGAAGCCGGTCCAGATCCACAGATAGGCGCCGATGATCGCCGGGGTGATCAGTGTCGGGCCGAGCCAGTCGATGCCCGCGTACGGTTCCGCGAAGTTCTTCCCGGGCAGCCGGACGCCGTACGGGCCGTCCCCGGCTCCTGCGAAGCGGAAGGAACCGTCGTCACCGGTGGTCGTGGTGGCGACCACGGCATCACCCTTGGTCAGTTCCACCGTCATGTGCGGCAGGCCGCGCTCCCGGGGGTCCACGGCGCCGGGCGTGCCCCCGCCGCCCGGGACGAAGTCCAGGTAGACCACGCCGGTGACGGCGTCGTCGGAGACCTGCGCGGGCGCGGCCGGGCGGGCCTGCTTCGGCAGGGACGCGGGCGGCAGGCCGACCAGGCCCAGCGTGACGTCCTTGCCCGGCTCCACCCGCGCGACCGCCTGGTAACCGCCGTCGCCCGACTCCTTCAGCACGTCCGTGCCGCGGGGCCGGGCGCCGGGGTAGGCGGAGGAGTCGTTGAAGGTGTCGTGGACGGCGACGGCGACCGCGTTCATGACGCCGCGCTGCGGGTCCTGGTCGTACACCAGGCGGAAGGTGATGCCCGCGGCGAGGAAGGAGACCGCCATCGGCATGAAGATCAGCAGCTTGAAGGCGGTGGCCCAGCGGATCTTCTCGGTGAGCACGGCCAGGACCAGGCCGACGCCGGTGAGCAGCGCCGGCGCGGCCACGACCCAGATCGCGGTGTTGCGGACGGCCTTGAGGGTGGCCGGGTCGCTGAACATCTCCTGGTAGTTGGCGAGTCCCACGAAGCGGTCGCCGCTCGCGTCGAACAGGCTGCGGCCGACCGAGAAGAGGATGGGGTAGCCGACGAGGGCGCCGAGCAGGGCGAGCGCCGGGAGCGCGAAGACGATCGCCGTGATGCGGGCCCGGCGTGAACGCCGCCGGACGGAGGCCGGGGCGGTGCCGCCCGCCGGGGCGGGCGGCACCTTGCGGGTGAGGGCGGACATGATCCGGCCTCAGCCCTTGTACGCCTTGGCGGCCGCGGCCTCGAGCTTCGCCGCGGTGGCCTTCGGGTCCGACGGGTCGCGCAGGAAGTCCTGCAGGATCTTCCACTCGCCCTTGCCGGGCGTGCCGCCGAAGGCGGGCGGGGTCTGGTCGGACATGTCGAAGCGCACCGTGTCACCGGCGTCGACCAGGGACTTGGCGGCCGTGCGCAGGGTGTCGTCCGCGTAGGAGGCGGGGTCCAGCTTGGTGTTGGGGGAGAGGAAGCCGCCCGCCTTGGCCCAGATCTGCGCGGCCTCGGGGGTGGCCAGGTAGGCGATCAGCTCCATGGCGGCCTTGGCGTTCTTGCCGGACTTCAGCGCCACGGCGGCCTCGCCGCCGCCGACCACCGGTGCCGGGCCGCCGTCGACCGAGGGGAAGGGGAAGAACTTGGCGTCCTCGCCGACCTTGCCGCCCAGGTCACCCGAGATGACACCGCCGACGAAGTCGCCCTCGTAGACCAGGCCGGCCTTGGGGCTCTTGCCGAAGACGTGCGCGACGGAGTCCGGGAAGCTGGTGGCCAGGGCGCCCTTGCGGCCGCCCGCGAGCAGGTCGTCCTCGCCGAACAGCTGGGACAAGGTGGTGAGCGCCTTGACGACGGTGGGGTCGCTCCACGGGATCTCGTGCCGGGTCAGCTTGTCGTAGTTCTCCGGGCCGGCCTGGGAGAGGTAGAGGTTCTCGAACCAGTCGGTGAGCGTCCAGCCGTCCGAGCCGCCGACGGCGAAGGCGGGCAGGCCCGAGTCGGAGACGGCGCGGGCGGCGTCCAGCATCTCCGCGAAGGTCTTGGGCGGCTGCACGCCGGCCGTCTCCAGCGCCTGCGGGCTGTACCAGACCGTCGACTTGTCGGAGGTCTTGAAGTACAGGCCGTAGTAGGTGCCGTCGACCGTGCCGAACGTCTGCCAGATCTTGGCGTAGTTCTTCTCCGCGGCGCCCTTCACCTCCGGCGACAGCGGCTGGAGCCAGCCCTTGCCCGCGAACTCCTTGAGCACGCCGGGCTGCGGCACCATCGCGACGTCGGGCGAGTCACCGCCCTCGACCTTGCTGCCCAGGACGGTCGCGAAGTTGTCGCCGGTGGAGACGTACGCCACCTTCGCCCCGGTCTTCGCGGTGAAGCCGTCCAGGACCTTCTGGAAGTTCTGCTGCTCGACGCCGGTCCAGACGGCCGCGACGGTGACGGTCTGGCCCTTGAGCTTCTGGGCGCCGGCCGCCGGGCCGGAGTCGGAGGAGGCCTTGGTGTCACCGCCGCAGGCGGTGGTCGCGAGGGCCAGACCGCATATGGCGGTGGCCGCGACGAGGGTGCGCTTCATCGGGGTGGTGTCCCTTCTTCGGTGGAGTGGTGCGGAACGGTCAGGTGCGCGCCGGGTCGTGGACCCACCAGGCGGCGGCGTTGGCGGGGAGGACCCCCGGCGGGCAGGGGGCGCTGGACAGCAGCGGCTGTCCCGGTACGGGGGCGGGGACCGGCTCGTCGCCGAAGTTCACGGCGCAGACCAGGCCCTCGCCGCGGACGAAGGCGAGCACGCCGGGCGGTGCCTCCAGCCAGCGCAGCGTCCCCTCGCCGAGCTGGGGCAGCCGGGCCCGCAGGCCGAGCGCCTCCCGGTACAGGTGCCAGAAGGAACCGGTGTCCAGCAGCGCGCGGTCGGCGCTGTGCTCGGCGAACCAGTCGGGCTGCGGCAGCCACGGCCGGGCCGCGCTGCCCTCGGCGGTGAAGCCGAACGGCGAGGCGTGGCCCGACCAGGGCAGCGGCACCCGGCAGCCGTCCCGGACGAAGCGGCGGCTGCCGGTGCGGCGGAAGATCGGGTCGGTGAGGACCTCGTCCGGCAGGTCGACGACCTCGGGCAGCCCCAGTTCCTCGCCCTGGTAGACGTACGCGGCACCCGGCAGCGCCAGCATCAGCAGCGCGGCGGCGCGCGCCCGGGCGGCGCCGAAGTGCCCGGTGGGGCCGCCCGCGTACCGGGTGACGGTCCTGACCTGGTCGTGGTTGTTGAGCACCCAGGTGACGGTGGACCCGGTCCCGGCGATGTCGCGCAGCGCCTCGGCGATGGCCGTGCGGAACGCCTGCGCGTTCCAGGGGGCGCTCAGCAGGTGGAAGAAGAAGGCCTGATGGAGTTCGTCGGGGCGGACGTAGCGGGCCTGTTCGGCCGGGGTGGGGACGGAGACCTCGCCGACCAGCAGGCGTTCGCGTCCGTCGCGGGCGGTGTACTCCTCGCAGATCGCGCGCCACCGCCGCCAGACCCCGTGCACCTCGGGACGGTTCCAGGCCAGCGGGTTGACGGAGTCGCGGGACCGCTCGTCCGCCGCGGGGTCGGGGGAGTCGGGGAGCGAGGGGTGCTTGAACAGGCCCGCCGCCACGTCGATGCGGAAGCCGTCGACCCCCCGGTCCAGCCAGAAGCGCAGCACGTGCTCGAAGTGCTCCCCGACGCGCGGGTCACGCCAGTTGAGGTCGGGCTGCTCCGGGGTGAACAGGTGCAGGTACCACTGGCCGGGCCGGCCGTCCGGCTCGGTCACCCGGGACCAGGCGGGACCGCCGAACATCGCCCGCCAGTTGTTGGGCGGCAGTTCGCCGTGCTCGCCGCGTCCGTCGGCGAAGTGGAACAGCGACCGGGCGGGGCCGCCCGGTCCCTCCGTCAGTGCCTGGCGGAACCACGGGTGGGCGGAGGAGCAGTGGTTGGGGACGACGTCGACGACGGTGCGCAGACCCAGCCGGTGCGCGTCGGCCACGAGGCGGTCGAACTCGGCGAGGTCGCCGTAGAGCGGGTCGACGCCCGTGTAGTCGGCCACGTCGTAGCCGTGGTCGTGCTGCGGCGAGGGGTAGAAGGGGCTCAGCCAGATCCCGTCGACGCCCAGCTTGCGCAGGTAGGGCAGACCGGCTCGGACGCCGGCCAGGTCCCCGACACCGTCACCGGTGCTGTCCAGGAAACTGCGCACGTAGACCTGGTAGACCACCGCGTCGCGCCACCAGGGGCGTACGGCGGTGAGTGCCGGGGAGGGGGCGGCGGCGGTGGAGGAACCGTCCTCCAGAGGGGCTGTGAACACCCGTCACCATCCTGACTGCGGGCGCGCGGACGGACACGACACTGCACGCCGCGCGGGGTGGCTCGTTATGCATGCATGTTAAGTAGCAGTGTCAGGAAGGTGTCAACGGAGCTGCCGATAGACGGCGCTTACTGGGGTGATTTGCGTGGGTAAGATCCGCAGTCGAGGACCGAGAGGGTGTCGCGGAGGCCCCCGCAGTTACTTAACAAGTATGTATGAGGTGGGTGGTGACATCCATCGAAGGCGCCGCGGGATCAGCGGTCCCGCACGATCTCCCGCAGCTCGCGGTCCAGCCGTGCGACGGCCTGCTCCGGCGTGGTGTGCAGCGCCAGTGCGTCCCGGCTCACCGCCGCCACCGCCAGGCTCACCTGCTCGTAGCGGGCGCTCTTCGGGCGCGGCTTGGCCGTCCGTACGCTCTGCTCCAGCACCGGCAGGTAGGGATACCGGCGCACCAGCCCGGGGTCCTGGTACAGATCGGCCCACACCGGCGGCAGCGAGCCTTCCGTCAGGACCTGGCGCTGCACGGACTCACCCGTCATGTACGCCATGAGGTCGGCGGCCGTCCGCGGATGCCGCGAGTGCGCGTTGACCGCGAGGTTGGACCCGCCCAGCACACTGGCGCCCGGCCCGTCCGGCCCGGGCAGCGGCACCGCGCCGAAGCGCCCCGCGACCTTGGAGCCGGGCGCGGAGGCGAGGTCGTACACGTACGGCCAGTTGCGCAGGAAGAGCAGCCGGCCGTCCTCGAAGGCCTGCCGGGACTCCTCCTCCTTGAACCGCAGTGCCTCGCCTGGGATCCAGCCCTCGCGCACCCCGCGCACCAGGAAGCCCAGCCCCTCGCGGGCCGCGGCGGAGTCCACGGTGACCCGGCTGCCGTCGCCGCCGAGGATGCCGCCCCCGGCCGACTGCACCGCCTCCGTGACGTTGACGGTCAGGCCCTCGTACGGCAGGAACTGCCCGGCGTAGCCGCCGATCCCGTACTTCGGGGCGAGCGTGCGCGCCTGCCGCTCCAACTCCGCCCAGGTGCGCGGCGGATCCAGGTGCTCCCGGTCGAGGATGTCCTTGCGGTAGTAGAGCAGCCCGGCGTTGGTGACGTACGGGACCGCGTACAGCCGCTCGCGGAAGGTGGCGGTGTCCACCACCGAGGGCAGCAGCCGGTCCAGCGGCAGGCCGCGCGGGTCGACCGGCGCGATCCATCCGGCGCCCGCGAACTCGGAGGTCCACGCCACGTCGATGTTGAGCACGTCGAAGCGGTCGCTGCCGGAGCGCAGGCTGTCTGCCATCTGCGCGCGCACCTCGTCGGCCGCCTCGGGCAGTTCGACGAGGGTCGCCTTCTCCAGGGGGTGGCCACGGTTCCAGCCGTCCAGCACGTGCTGGAGGTAGCCGGTCAGATCGCGACCGGTCGCGAGGGTCACCGGGCCCCGGCCCGTCGTGCCGGGCGGTCCGACGGCGGCGCGGGCGCCCTCGGAGGCGTATCCCGTCAGCAGCAGGGCAGCGGCGAGCAGGGTCCTGCCCGCGGCCCGCGCCCAGCGCATACGATCCTCCAGGTCCCGCTTCCGGCGACGGCGTCGTCGTCCGAAGAGACATGTATACCTGTTGGACATGCGCGATACTAGCCATTGCGGCAGGATGGCCTGCTCACCGATGATCGGGCTGGTGAGCGGCCCCTAACAAGCAGGTAGCCGGGGAGGAGGCAGGTCGAGCGTGCGCCTTCCGCTCATGGCACTCCTCGCCAAGGGGCCCGCCCATGGTTACGAGCTCAAAACGGCACTTGAGAAGCTTTTCGGTGCGGCCTATCCTCAGCCGAACATCGGCCAGATCTACGTGACGCTGGCGCGCCTGGAGAAGTCGGGACTGATCCGGGGGGAGGACGTCACCCAGTCCGGTCGGCCCAACAAGCGGATCTACGAACTCACCGACGCCGGGCAGGAGGCGGTCGCCGCCTGGTTCGACGAGCCGTCCAGCGAGCCGCGGGTGCGCGACGAGTTCTTCATGAAGCTCGCCCTCGCCCCGGCCACCGGCCTGGCCGACCAGGTCTCCCTGATCAACAAGCAGCGCCGCCACTACCTCAACCTCATGCGGGCCATGTCCCGGCTCGCCGCGGGGGAGGACCGGGACAACACCATCGCGCAGCTGCTGATCGAGGGCGCGACGCTGCATCTGCAGGCGGACCTCGACTGGCTGGAGCGCTGCCAGGAGGAGCTGGAATGAGAAGGGCCGAGCCGCCCCCCGCGGCGCCGCACATGCTCCGGGTCGAGGGCCTGGTCAAGACGCACCGTGTGGACGGCGGCGAGGTCAGGGCCGTGCGCGGGGTCGACCTGGAGGTGCGGCCGGGCGAGTTCGTCGCCGTCACCGGCCCCTCCGGCGCCGGCAAGTCCACCCTGCTGCATCTGCTCGGCGGCCTGGAACGCCCCGACCGGGGGCGGATATGGCTGGACGGGCAGCGGGTCGACCAGCTCAGCGAGGCACGCTGGGCGGTACTGCGCCGGCGCGGCGTCGGCATCGTCTTCCAGTTCTTCAACCTCGTCTCCACCCTCACCGTCGCGGACAACATCGAACTGCCCGCCCTGCTCGCCGGCCGCTCGCCCCGCCAGGTGCGCGCCGCGCGGCAGGAGTTGCTGGCCGACCTCGGCCTGACGGGCAAGGAGGACAGCACCCCCGCCGACCTGTCCGGCGGTGAGCAGCAACGGGTCGCCCTCGCCCGGGCCCTGGTCAACCGCCCGGCCCTGCTGCTGGCCGACGAGCCCACCGGCAGCCTCGACAGCAAGGGCACCCGGGAGGTGCTGCGGCTGCTGACCCGCTGCCACGAACGTGGCCAGACCATCCTGCTCGTCACGCACGACGCCAAGGTGGCCAGTGCCGCGGACCGGGTGATCAGCCTCTTCGACGGCGAAGTGGTCGACGACATCACCCTCGACGTCCCGCCGTACGCCTCGCGTCCCTCCCGTGCCGCCGCCGACGTCGTGAAGCTGCAGGGCTGACCGCCGTGCGCGCCACCGCCCGCTGGGCCCTCGCCGATCTGCGCACCCACCGCGGCCAGGCCCTGTCCATCGTCCTGGCCACCGCGGGCATCACCGTGGCGCTGCTGCTCTCCGTCGCGCTGCTGGTGTACGCGGCCAACCCCTGGCAGCGGATGTTCACCGCCACCGAGGGCGCCCACGTCTGGCTGCGCACGGACGGCCGCGCCGACACCGGCGCCCTGTCGCGGATCGACGGGGTCACCGCGGTCTCCGGACCCTTCCGCACCCTCACCGTCACCGCGCAGCACGGCCGGGAGAAGGCCGCCCTCGACCTGCGGGCCGCGGGCACGAGCCCGCCGTCGGTGGGCCGGCCGCTCATGGACCGCGGGAGCTGGCTGGACGGCGACGACGGCGACGGCGTCGTGCTGGAACGGTCGGTGGCGTCGGCGCTGTGGGCCGAGCCGGGCGACGAGATCAGCGTGACCCGTGACGGACGGCGGAGCACCGTCCGCGTGGTCGGCGTCGCCGGGACCGCCGAGCCGCTCTACTCCCCGGGAGACAACCCCGGTGTCGCGTGGGCGTCGCCCACGCTGGTGAGCGGCCTCGCCACCGGCCAGGCGCGGGCGGGGCAGACCGTGGGGCTGCGGCTGAAGGACCCGGCGGACACCGCCTTCGTCATCCAGCGGGCCGTCTCCGCCGTCGGACCGGACCGCGTCACGAGCGTCGCCACCTGGCGGGAGGCCCGCGCCGACGCCGAGGGCGACAACCACCTTCTCGGGCTGCTGCTCGGCCTGTTCGGGCTGGCCGCGCTGCTGGCCGCCGCGATCGCGGTGACCGGGGGCATCGCCACCCGCGTCCTGGCGTACGTCCGTGACATCTCCGTCCTGAAGGCGGTCGGCTTCACCCCGGCCCAGGTGGTCCGGATGTTCCTCGTGCAGCACGCGGTGCTCGCCACCGCCGGTGTGGTGCTCGGATCGGTCGCCGCGGAGACGCTCGCGCCGGGCATCCCCGGGCCGATGGGGGACGCCATGGGGCTGTGGCAGGGACTGCCGCAGCACACCTGGGCGCTCCCCGGTACGGCCGCGGCGACCGTGCTGGTCATCGCCCTGGCCACGGTGCTCGCCGCCTGGCGGGCCGGCCGCGTGCCGCCGATCCCCGCCGCGCGGGGGGCCGTTCCGGGACGCCGCAGGATGTCCGGCGCGGCCCGGGCCGCGCTGCGCCTGGGGACCCCGCCCGCCCTGGTGCTCGGCTGCCGCGGCGTACTGCACCGGCCCGCGCGCTCGGCGGCCGCCGTGGCCCGGCTCGCCCTGCCGGTCCTGATGATCACCGTGGCGCTGGGGACCTGGGCCACCCTCGACCGCTTCGAGCACCACCCCGAACTGCTCGGCCAGGCCGGCGCGCTCACCGCCCGCCCCAACGGCCTCACCGACGGAGCCGTCCGGCAGCTGCTCGCCGCACGACCGGAGATCACCGCGGCGCACCCGGGCGTCGACCTCCCCGCGCTCGCCCCCGGCCAGTCGCAGTCCGTCACCCTGCGGGGGATCGGCACCACCGCCGACCCGTACCCCTTCGCCGTCGCGGAGGGCCGGCGCCCCGCAGGACCGGACGAGGCACTCGCCGGGCAGGGCCTGCTCGACGCGCTGCACATCGAGGTCGGCCAGTGGGTCCGGGTCACCGTCGGCGGCACGCCGCACATCCTGCACATCGTCGGCCGCAGCATCGAGACCGGGCACGGCGGACGGGTGATCTCCGCCCCGCTCGACGTGCTGCGGGCCCAGGACGCCTCCATCGGGCCCTCGTACTACAGCCTGGTGCTGCGTCCCGGCGCCGACCGCGCGGCGGTGCGCGGCGCCCTCACCGACGCGTCGCACGGCGCCCTGGAAGTGCGCGAGGTCACCGGCCCCGGCGCCGAACTCTCCCCGGTGCGCGGCGTGATCATCGGACTGGTCAGCGTCCTCGCGCTGATCGCCCTGGCCGAACTGTCCACCGCCGTCGGCAGCGGCATCCGCGACCACGCCCGCGACATGCGCGCCTACCGCGCCGTGGGCCTGACGCCCCAGCAGACCGTGGCGACCGTCGTGACCGGCGTCGGCCTGGTGGTCCTGGCCGCCGCCGCGGCGGGGGTCACCGCGGGGGTGTTCGCCTCCGACTGGCTGATCGACCTGCAGGCCGGCTCCAGCGGCGTCGGCGCGGGGATCGCCCAGTCCCCGCCGGGAGCGGTGCTGGCCCTGATCGTCGGCGTGTGCGTCGCGGCGGCGGTGGCACTCTCGCTGCTGCCCGCCTCCCGCGCGGCGGGGGACCGCAATCCGCGGATGCTGTTCAACGCCCAGTGAGGGGAAGACACCGGACGCCGTGCCCCGCCGAACGGGGCCGCCGGGCAAGATCCTTGGTAAGAATGAAGCGCGCCGGCCGGCCCGGCTGCGCGGTCCTTGACCGCTCTGTCGGCCGTCGTCGATGCTTGTGTTGCGGCACGTGCAGAATGTGCCGTAATGAGAAACGCCCGTCTCAGGGTTCCGTACCAGCCGAGGAGTGCCCCATGGCTCACCAGGTCCGTGCCGTCGTCGCCCGGGAGAAGGGTTCCCCCGTCAGCCTGGAAACGATCGTCGTGCCCGACCCGGGGCCCGGGGAGGCGCTGGTACGGATCCAGGCCTGCGGGGTCTGCCACACCGACCTGCACTACCGCGAGGGCGGGATCAACGACGACTTCCCGTTCCTGCTCGGCCACGAGGCGGCGGGCATCGTGGAGTCGGTCGGCGAGGGCGTCACCGACGTCGCTCCCGGTGACTTCGTCGTCCTCAACTGGCGTGCCGTGTGCGGCCAGTGCCGTGCCTGTCTGCGCGGCCGCCCCTGGTACTGCTTCAACACCCACAACGCCAAGCAGAAGATGACCCTGCTGGACGGCACCGAGCTCTCCCCGGCCCTCGGCATCGGGGCCTTCGCCGAGAAGACCCTCGTCCACGCCGGGCAGTGCACCAAGGTCGACCCGGCCGTCTCCCCGGCCGTCGCCGGGCTGCTGGGCTGCGGTGTCATGGCGGGCATCGGCGCGGCCATCAACACCGGCAACGTGGGCCGCGGCGACTCCGTCGCCGTCATCGGCTGCGGCGGCGTGGGCGACGCGGCGATCGCCGGCGCCCGGCTGGCCGGTGCCGCGAAGATCATCGCGGTCGACATCGACGCGCGGAAGCTGGAGACGGCGAAGAAGCTGGGCGCCACGCACACCGTCAACTCCAAGGAGACCGACCCCGTCGAGGCGGTTCGCGAGCTGACCGGCGGCTTCGGCGCCGACGTCGTCATCGAGGCGGTCGGCCGCCCCGAGACGTACAAGCAGGCCTTCTACGCCCGCGACCTGGCCGGCACCGTCGTCCTGGTCGGCGTGCCCACCCCCGAGATGAAGCTGGAACTCCCGCTGCTGGACGTCTTCGGCCGCGGCGGGGCCCTGAAGTCCTCCTGGTACGGCGACTGCCTGCCCTCCCGCGACTTCCCCATGCTCATCGACCTCCACCTGCAGGGCCGGCTGGACCTGGACACCTTCGTCACCGAGACCATCGCCCTGGACGAGGTGGAGAAGGCCTTCGAGCGGATGCACCACGGCGACGTGCTGCGCTCGGTGGTGGTCCTGTGACGACCGCCCGCATCGACCACCTCGTCACCTCGGGCACCTTCTCGCTGGACGGCGGCACCTGGGACGTCGACAACAACGTCTGGATCGTCGGCGACGACACCGAGGCGATCGTCGTCGACGCCGCCCACGACGCCGATGCCATCGCCGCGGCGCTGGGCGGCCGCCGCCTGGTCGCGATCGTGAGCACCCACGCCCACAACGACCACGTCGACGCCGCGCCCGCGCTCGCCGCCCGCACCGGCGCGAAGATCCTGCTGCACGGCGACGACCTGCCGCTGTGGAAGCAGACCCACCCGGAGCGCTCCCCGGACGAAGAGCTGACGGACGGTCAGATCATCGCGGTGGCCGGCATCGAGCTCACGGTGCTGCACACCCCGGGCCACGCGCCGGGCGCCGTCTGCCTGTACGCGCCGGCCCTCGGCACGGTCTTCACCGGCGACACCCTCTTCCAGGGCGGCCCGGGCGCCACGGGGCGGTCCTTCTCGGACTTTCCCACCATCATCGACTCCATCCGCGAGCGGCTGCTGACCCTGCCGCCGGAGACGGTCGTCCGCACCGGCCACGGCGACAGCACCACCATTGGCGCCGAGGCCCCGCATCTGGACGAGTGGATCGCCCGCGGCCACTGAGCCCCCATGGCCGCCGCACCCACGGGTGCGGCGGCCACCGCGGTCAGAGCGACCACACGTAGGCGTGGTCGCTCGCGGTCACCACCGCGAGCACGACCAGGTCGGCCGCCCCCAGTACGAGCCCCAGCACGGCCCGCCCGCGGCGGGCGGTCCCCTGGAACAGTGCCATCGAGCCCAGCACCAGGGCGGCGGGGCCGAGGACCACGCTGAAGACCAGCAGGCCCACCAGTCCGAGGACGAACGACGCCACCGCCGCGCCGTCCGCGTGGGCGCGGCGTGTGCTCACGGGTGTCCCGGGCATCGCTCACCTCTCCCTTCGGTGCGCGACGCGCCGGCGTGCCGCGTACAGCGCGAGCCACCCGACGATGCCGGCGGCGGCGACGAGGGTCACGTGCAGCGGCAGATGCGCGACCGGTCCGAGCAGCAGCCCGAACAGGGCCAGTGCGGCCACCAGGAACAGCATTCCGGTCCTTCCCTGTGCTCCGACGTTCCGGGAAATTCGGTGAACGGTTGTACACGGAGCTTCTGCCCACCACCGCCCCCGGAAAACGCGGACCGGCGCCCCGCGGGTGCCGGGACGCCGGTTCGGCCGGAAAGCGCGCCCGCCGCTCAGGCGGTGAGCACGCGCAGCGGCGCGCCGTCCCGGAAGGCCGCGATGTCCTCGACCGCCTGCTGGTAGAAGACCTCGTACGTCGCCTCCGTGACGTAGCCCAGGTGCGGGGTGAGCAGCGCGCCCGGCAGGCTCCGCAGGACGTCCCCGGCGGGCAGCGGCTCGGTGTCGTACACGTCCAGGGCCGCACCGGCGATCCGGTGCTCGCGCAGCGCGGCGACCAGCGCCGGGGTGTCGACGAGCGGACCGCGCGAGGTGTTGACCAGCAGCGCCGTGGGCTTCATCCAGCCCAGCTCCTCGGCGCCGACCAGCCCGGTACTGCGCGCGCTGAGCTTGTAGTGCACGGTGACGACGTCGGACTGCGAGAACAGCTCACGCTTGCCGACCGCCCGCGCGCCGCACGCGGCGGCGTGCTCCGGGTCGAGGTTGGCGCTCCACGCCAGGACGCGCATCCCGAAGGCGGTGCCGATGGAGGCGACCCGCGCGCCCAGCCGGCCCAGCCCCACCACGCCCAGCGTCCGGCCGTGCAGGTCGCCGCCGATCGTGTGCTGCCACTCACCGCGCCGCATCCCGGCCGTCTCCTCGGGGAGGTGCCGGACCAGCGACAGGACGAGCCCCCAGGTCAGCTCGGCCGTGGCGTGCGCGACGCTCTCCGTGCCGCACACCGTCACCCCGTGCCGGCGGGCGGCGTCCAGGTCGACGGAGGCGTTCGCCATCCCGGTGGTCACCAGCAGCCGCAGCGCCGGCAGCGCCGCGAAGCGCTCCTCGGTGAAGGGGGTGCGCTCGCGCATGGCGACCACCACGTCGAAGCCGTCCAGCGCCTCGGCCAGTTCGGCCGTACCGGAGACGTGGTCGTGGAGGAAGACCACCTCGGCTCCCAGCGCGTCCCAGTCGGCGAACCGGTGCGCCGCCTTCTGATAGTCGTCCAGGACGGCGATGCGCATGGTGCGGTCTCCTCAGCTCGATCGGTCGAACGGGTGTCCCCGGGGTCTGTCCTAGTATCTGCTCGGAAAGCGGCCGGATCCCGGCAGCCGCCGGAACCGGACGAGGGGTGGGCACGTGGAGACACCCGGCAGGCGGCGCCGGCTGCGCTGGTGGCCCCGCTCGCTGTACTGGCGCCTCGCGCTCGGCTTCCTGGCGATCACCACGGTCGGCGTCGCGGCCGCGGACGTCTACGCCGCGCACGCCCTCGCCGACGGCCTGCGGAACCGGCTGGACCAGCAGCTGGCCTCCATACGCCAGGACCGGCTCGACGAACTGGAGACCAGCTCTGACCTCAAGCCCGCCGGGGCGACGGCCGTGGTGCTGCTCACCGACGCCATCGGCAGGGTTGTCCAGCGCGAGTCCGGTGCGATGGTGGAGCGGGCCGTCATCCGGCTGTCCAGCGCCGACTTGGACCGCATGGCGACCGCCGGCCGGGCGGGCACGGTCGGCCCGGCCCCGATGCGGGCGGTCGTCGAGAAGCTCCCCGACGGCGGCTACCTGGTGATCGCGGAGTCCACCGCGGACGACGCGGCCACGGTGCACAACCTCGTGGTCATCGAGGCCGTCTCCGGTGTGCCGCTGGTCGCCGGAGTCGTGCTCGGCGCCCTGTACTTCAGCCGCCGCACCATCTCGCCGCTGAAGGAGATCACCGCCACCGCCCGCCGGTTCGCCGCCGAGGGCGCACTCTCGCAGCGGGTCGCCGCCCCGGTGTCGACGGCGGAGGTGGAGGCGCTGGCCGACGCCGTCAACGCGATGCTCGGCCGGGTCGACGAGGAGTTCAACCGCCGCCGCAAGGCCGAGGAGCAGCTGCGCGACTTCGTCGGCGCCGCCAGCCACGAGCTGCGCACCCCGCTCACCGCGATCGGCGGCTACGCGCAGCTGGTGCGCTTCGGTGCCCTCGACGACCCGGCCCGTCTGGACGACGCCATGCGCCGGGTGCAGAACGAGACCCGCAGGATGTCCGCCCTCGTGGACGAGCTGCTGCTGCTGGCCCGCCTCGACCAGGGCCGCCCCCTCGAGTGCCGCCCCGTGGACCTGGCCGAACTCTGCGCCGACGCGGTGGCCGACGCCCGCGTCGTCGACCCCGACCGCCCGGTGACCCTCGTCGTGGAACCCGGGCCCCACATGGTGACCGGTGACCCCGACCGGCTCCGTCAGGTGGTCACCAACCTGCTGGCCAACGTGGTCGCGCACACCGCCCACGACGTCCCCGCCGAGGTGCGGGTCGGCCGCGAGGGCGACGAGCAGATCGTCGACGTCATCGACGGCGGGCCCGGGATACCCGAGGAACTGCGCGAGCGGATCTTCGAGCGGTTCTTCCGCGCCGGCGGCGGCACCCCCCGCCCCGCCCGCCGGGACGACCACCCCGCCCCCGGCAGCGGACTGGGCCTGAGCATCGTGGCCGCGATCGCCGCGGCGCACGCGGGGTCGGTGCGGGTGGAGGCCTCGGAGTCGGGTGCGTGGTTCCGGGTGCGGTTGCCGACGCTCACTGGCGCATGATCGCGGCGACCGCGACGGCCGTCCTGAGGACCTGGAGGTCGCGCGGGCCGTCGAGGCGCCGGCCGGTCAGCTCCTCGACCCGGTGCAGTCGGCGGTCGAAGAACTTGCGGCGCAGCGTGAGCAGCTCGCACGCCAGGTCCGGGTCGCCGTCGGCGGAGATCACCGCGCTCAGCGTCTCCCGCAGCACCTGGTCGTCCAGCACCGGCTGCACCATGCCGACCAGCCGCTGGGCGATGTCGGGCGTCTGCGCTGCCGCGTACTCCACCAGGACGTCGTCCAGCTCGTAGACGCCGGGTCCAAAGCCCAGCGCGTCCACCACCGCGCAGATGTCGTCCACCAGCAGCTGACCCGCCGTCACCTCGTTGTAGGGCTTCCAGTGCACCGCGAGCCGGGCCGTCCCGGCGAGGTCGCGGTGGATGCGGTCCGCCAGGTCGACGGACTCCTGGTGGCGTGGCGCGGGGGTGAGCACGTACAGCCCGCGCGCCGAGGGCAGCACGGCCGTCTCGGGGCCGCCGTGGCCGCGGGCCACCGCCTCGACGTCGCCGAGGGGGAGGCCGGGCGCGCGCAGCGCCATCACGGCGTAGGCGGGCGGGGCGTAGGACGGCCCGGGCCGCGGTGGCTCCGGGACCGAGGCGGGGGCCTCCCGCCCGGACTGGGCGAAGTAGCCCCGGTTCAGCTCCCGGGCCACACGGCGCCCCGCGTCCGTCAGGCGCCGGGCGAACTCGCCGCGCGAGCCGTCGGCCCCGGCCGCAGCGTGCCCGCCGGAGACCAGGATGTACTCCGTCGTCTCCTGGACAGCGACCCGCAGCGCGCTCACCGGCTCGCCCCGAGCGGCCCAGGCGAGCCCCTCGCCGCGGATCCGCGCGGCGGTCTGCTCGCTCCACTCTCCCGAGCCGGAGACGACTTCTATCAGGGCGGCGAACAGCTCCCGCCGCAGCGAGGGCTCGCCTCCGCCGGAGTCGGTGAATCCCAGGTCAAGACAGGAATCCAGGCCCGTGGACACCGGTGCGTGGGTGGTCATGCGCGCAAGCCAAGCACCGGAGCATCAAAGTCACATCAAAGCGGGATCAGAGTCCGCGCTGGGGATCGCCCGCTCTCACGACGGTCAGGGGATCGCCTGCTCGGTCCAGATGCACTTGCCGCCGGGGACGTAGCGGGTGCCCCAGCGCTGGCACAGCGCGGCGACCAGCTGCAGCCCGCGGCCGCCCTCGTCGGTGTCGCCGGCGTGCCGGATCCGGGGGGTGCTGAGACTGCGGTCCGAGACCTCGCAGACGAGGGTGCGGCTGCGGATCAGCCGCAGGCCGATGGGGCCCCGGGCGTGCCGGACCACGTTGCCGACCAGTTCGCTGGCGATCAGCTCGGTCGTCATGACCAGTTCGCCCAGTCCCCAGCCGTCCAGCCGGCGGCGGATGTGCTCGCGTGCCTGGCCCGCGGCGAGCGGGTCCTCGGGCAGGGACCAGGAGGCGACGTCGCCGGGCGACAGGGCGTGCGTGCGGGCGATGAGGAGGGCCGCGTCGTCCCCGGCGTGCTCCTGGTGGGGGTCGAGGGCGGCGGCGACCTCGTCGCAGAGCCTTCCCAGGCGTTCCACCTCGCCCCGGCGGCCGTCCGCCGGCCGCACGGGCGCCGCAGCCGGTGCGCCGGTGAGGGCCTTCGCCAGCCCGGCCATGCCCGTGTCGATGTCCCGGCGGGAGGATTCGACGAGGCCGTCGCTGTAGAGCACCAGCAGACTGCCCTCGGGGATCTCGAGCTCCACGGTCGCGAACGGCGGCGTGGCGGCGCCCAGTGGTGGGTCCGGCGAGTGCCCGGCGAAGTGGACGGTGCCGTCGGGCAGCACCAGCGCGGGCGGCGGGTGCCCGGCCCGGGAGAACGCGCAGGTGCGGTTCGTGGGGTCGTACACGGCGTACAGGCAGGTCGCGTAGAAGTCGTCCCCGAGGTCGCTGACCAGCTCGTTGAGGTGCGCGAGCAGCTCGTCGGGGGGCAGTTCGAGACCGGCGAGGGTGTGCACCGCGGTTCGCAGCCGCCCCATGGTCACGGCCTCGGAGATGCCGTGCCCCATCACGTCCCCGATGACCAGTGCGACCCGGTCGGCGGAGAGCGGGATGACGTCGTACCAGTCCCCGCCGACCGTCGTCCCCTCGACGGCGGGCAGGTAGCGCGCCGCGGCGCTGACCGCCGGCAGTTCGGGCAGGACGCGCGGCAGCAGGCCGCGCTGCAGCTCCTGGGCCCGTCCGTGCTCGGCGTCGTACAGCCGGGCCCGCTCCAGGGCCTGGGCGACCAGCCCGCTGAGCGCGGTCAGCAGGGTGCGCTCCTCCTCGCTGAACGGGCGCGGCTCGGAGAAGGAGACGACGCAGGAGCCGACGGCCTTCCCGGAGACGATCAGCGGCAGGAAGGCCCAGGCGTGCTTCTGGGACCACTCCTGGAGGTGGACCCGGGCCGGGTACGCCTCGTGGAACTCCTTGGCGGAGGTGATGTAGCGGGGCACGCGCTCGCGGATGGCGTCGGTGCTGGGGCTGCCCTCGGCGAGCCGGGTCCGGCTGAGCCGCTCCATCAGGCCCGGGGGGTAGCCGACGAAGCCGGCCACGCGCAGCAGGTCGCCCTCCAGCGTCTTGATGATCAGCCCGGTGGCGTCGAACAGCGGCAGCACGCGGTCGGCGACCGCGGCGACGACGTCCTTGACGGTGACGGCCTCGGCGAGCGCGGTGGTCAGCCGGCCGATGTGCGCCGCGCGGTCGGCGGCGGTGCGGGCGGCGTCGGCGCGGGCCTCCTCCGCGAGCCGGTGCTCGGTGACGTCGGTGAGGTAGAGGGTCAGGCCGTCGGGTACGGGCATGACGCGCAGGTGGTAGCGGCGCGTGCCGCCGCCCCACTCGATGTCCGCGCTGACGGTCGCGTCGCCCTCGGCCGCCCGGCGGCAGTGGGCCTCGAGCTCCGAGTCGTGGACGCCGGGCAGGTGCCACAGCACCGCGCCGACCAGGGGCCGCCGCGCCCCCAGCAGCCGCTCGGCCTGGGGGTTGGCGAAGGCGATGCGGCCGTCGTCGTCGACCGCCAGGAAGCCGTCGCTCATGTGACGCAGGGCCCGGCCGGCGGCGTCCATCGCGATCCGGGTCTCCGTGCTGTCCCACAGCACACCGGCGAGCCGGACGGCCTTGCCGTCCGCACCGAGCACGCTGCGGCCGCGGGCCTGCACCCAGCGGAAGGTCCCGTCGGGCCGGCGGACCCGGTACTCCCAGGCGAAGCCGCCGCGGGCCCGGGCGGCCTCCTCGGCGTCGGCGATCACCCAGGGCAGGTCCTCGGGGTGGACCAGCTCCACCCAGGTCTCCAGGCGACCGTCGTACATCTGCGGGGACATCCCGAAGACGGAGCGCGCGGTCTCGTCGAGGTAGGCCTCGCCGGTGCGGACGTTCCACTCCCAGGTGCCGATGCCCACGTCGGACGGGGTCTCCCGGGGCCGGGAACCCGAGCCGCCCTCCGCCAGGCGCCAGCGTTCGCGCGACCCGACGGCCGCCGTACGGCCCAGCCGCTCCGACACCCACGCGGCGATCCCCCGCAGCAGCTCCCACGCGCCGGGAGCCGGCGGTACGGCGTCCGCGGTCACCACCGAGAGCGCGCCGAGCGGGCCCTCGGGGCCGGGGAGCGGTACGGCGGCGAGCCCGGACCCGCCGGGCAGCGGGCCGGGGGTCGTCTCCGTCGTGGGCAGCCACACCGGTTCGCCCCCGGTCGTCGCGCGGCCCGGCGCGGTGGCGTCCTGCGGGGGGAGGAAGAGCCAGGCACGGGTCAGGTTCCTGGGCAGACCGGTGCTGGCGGCCAGGCGCAGGGGCACTCCGCCCCGGGCCGCCTGCCCGCGCAGGTGGACCAGTCCGCCCAAGCCGTTCAGCGCCGCCACGGCCTGCTGCAGTCCCAGTCGCAGCGCCTCGCGCTCGCCCTGGTCGTCGCCCGAGGACCGGAGCAGGCGCAGCCGCTCCGCTCCCGGCTGGTCGAGCGGCGCTTCAGGCTCCTGGGCGGCGGCTTCGTTCGGGATCGTGCCCTCTTCTCGTCGGCTTTCCTCCGAAGGCCAACATAGCGCCGCGCGCGGGCACCGTCAGCGCGAAGCCGTATCGCCGGCCGGCGCCGCCCTCACCAGGTAGCCCGCCCCCCGCACGGTGCGGATGAGCGACTGGTCGGTGTCGCCGAGCTTCCGGCGCAGGTAGTAGATGTAGGTCTCCACGATCCCGGACTCGCCCTGGAAGTCGCAGCTCCACACGGCGTCGAGGATCTGCCCCTTGGACACCACCCGGTCCGGGTTCTCCAGCAGGAAGCGGAGCAGCGCGAACTCGGTCGCCGAGACCTGGACCGGCCGGCCGTGCCGCCACACCTCGTGGGTGTCCGCGTCCAGTTCGACCCAGCCCGCGCGCAGCCGGCGCCCGGCAGGCTCGGGGGCCCGGCCCCGGCGCAGCAGGGCGTTCACGCGGGCCGCGACCTCGTTGATGTCGAAGGGCTTGGTGACGTAGTCGTCGCCGCCCAGGGCCAGGCCCCTGATCTTGTCCTCCACGGCGTCCCGGGCCGTGAGGAAGAGGACGGGCGCGTCGACCCGGGCGGCGCGGAGCCTGCGGCACACCTCGAAGCCGTCGAGGTCGGGCAGTCCGACGTCGAGCAGGATCACGTCGGCGGCGCGATCGGCGGCCGTGCTCACCGCCTCCTCGCCGGTCCCGGCCGTGACCACGTCGAAGCCCAGGAACTGCAGCGCCATCGCGAGCATCGAGGCGATGCTCGCCTCGTCCTCCACGACCAGCACGCGGGGCTGCTGGGCCGAGACGGTCACGTTCATGCCGCGGGTCACTTCCTCCGGGCCGTATTCCGGCCGTTGTCACACAGAAGAGGAACGGATTATGTCATTCAGCTGAACCCGGACAACCCCCGTGACCGAATCGCGACGATCCGCCGCCGGCCTCCCCCGCGGAGCTGCGGATGAGCCCCCGTCAGATGCGGATTCCGGGTGTCCGGACGATGCCTTGACAGGGGTGGGGGGCACCCCCACACTGATGTTGCGTCAACCGCAATCAGTTCCGCCATACGCACCGAGGTGTCATGATGATTCCCGTGTGCCGGCTCGCGGACCTCCCGCGTGGCGAGGCTTTCCGGCTCGAGACCGACCCGCCCGTCGCGGTGTTCCACACCGAGGAGGGCGAGCTCTACGCCGTCGACGACACCTGCACCCACCAGGACGCGTCGCTCGCGGACGGCTGGCTGGAGGGGTGCGAGGTCGAGTGCCCGCTGCACGCCTCGAAGTTCGACCTGCGCACGGGTGCGGTGGACGCGCCCCCGGCCCGGCGGCCCGTGCGGACGCACGAGGTCGTGGTCGAGGACGGCGTGATCCACGTACGGCTGTCGGCGGCCGCCCCCGGCCCGCCCTCGTGCGCGGCCGGCCGGCTCGCCGGGGGAGCCGGATGAGAGCGGTCCTCGTGGTCGGCGCCTCGCTGGCGGGGCTGTCGGCGGCGCGGGCACTGCGCGCCCAGGGGTACGACGGCCGGCTGGTGGTCGTGGGCGACGAACCGCACCGGCCGTACGACCGGCCGCCGCTGTCCAAGGAGTTCCTCGTCGGACAGGCCGACGAGGCGGCCCTGGTCCTGGAGGCGGACGGCGAGGACCTCGGGGCCGAATGGCTGCTGGGCGCCCGGGCCGTGACGCTCGACCCGGGCACGCGGGTCGTCGGGCTCGCGGACGGCAGCGCCGTCACCGCCGACGGAGTCGTCATCGCCACCGGGGCCGCTGCCCGTACCCTGCCCGGCGCGGCGGGCCGGTCCGGTGTGCACACCCTGCGCACCCTGGACGACGCCCGCGCACTGCGGGCCGATCTGGCGCGCGGCGGGCGGCTCGTCGTCATCGGCGGCGGCTTCATCGGGGCCGAGGTCGCCTCGACCGCGTACGCCCTCGGCCTGGACGTCACCGTCGTCGAGGCGGCGCCCACCCCGCTGTCGGGTCCGCTCGGCGAGACGATGGGCGGCGTCGTGTCGGGCCTCCACGCCGACCACGGTGTACGGCTGTTGTGCGGCACGGGGGTGCGCGGGACCGAGGCGGACGGCGAGGGGCGGATGGTGGCCGTGGTCCTGGCCGACGGCCGCAGGCTGCCCGCGGACACCGTGGTCGTCGGCATCGGGGCGCGCCCGTGCACGGACTGGCTCGCCGGGTGCGGGATCGAGCTCGGCGACGGTGTCCTGTGTGGCGCCGACGGCCGCACGGGCCTGCCGGGCGTCGTCGCCGTCGGCGACTGCGCCGCCTGGTACGACCCGGCCGCCGGCGCGCACCACCGCGTGGAGCACTGGACGGGTGCCCTGGAGCGTCCGGCCACCGCCGTCGCCGCGCTGCTGTCCGGCGGCGCGGGCGGGCAACGGGCCCCCCGCCCGCCGTACTTCTGGTCCGACCAGTACGGCGTGCGCATCCAGTTCGCGGGCCGCGCCGCGGGGGCCGACACCGTCACGGTCGAGGAGGGCGTCGCGGAGGAACGGGACGTCCTCGCGGTCTACCGCAGGGGCGGGGTTCCGGTCGCCGTACTGGGCATGAACCGGCCCCGGTCGTTCACCCGTTGGCGCAAGCAGCTGGCCGTCGTCGCGTCTTGACAGCGCCGGAGCGGCACCACATGCTGCAGTTGCGCAGTGCACACTCCGTTGCTCATTACACAACGTCCCGCAAGGAGTGCCCGTGACCCCGACCGGTCTGCCGGACAGCCTGATCGCCACCCTCCCCGGCTCCTACTACACGGACCCCGGGATCTTCGCCCAGGAGCAGGAGCGCATCTTCGAGACGATGTGGTTCTGCGTGGCTCGCTCCTCCGAGCTCGGCAGGCCGGGCGCCTTCAGGACCGTGGACGTCGGCCGCGAGAGCATCCTGGTCACCCGGTCCCGGGACCACGCGGTGCGCGCCTTCTACAACGTGTGCCGGCACCGCGGCGCCCGGCTGCTCACCGAGGAGGGCGGCGAGGTCAGGCGGGCGTTCCAATGCCCGTACCACGCCTGGACGTACGACCTGGACGGCAGGCTCGTGGCGGCCCCCAACCTCACCAAGATGCCCGACGTCGGCCGTACCGAGTACGGGCTCGTCCCCGTCCACGTCCGCGAATGGCTGGGGTACGTCTGGGTCTGCCTGGCCGAGGACCCGCCCTCCTTCGAGGAGCAGGTGGTCGGCGAGGTGGTCACCCGGCTCGGGGACGTGGAGTCCCTGGAGCGCTACGGCATCGAGGACCTGAGGGTCGGCCGGCGGATCGTGTACGACGTCAGGGCCAACTGGAAGCTCATCGTCGAGAACTTCATGGAGTGCTACCACTGCGCCACGATCCACCCCGAACTGACCGAGGTGCTGCCGGAGTTCGCCGGCGGTTACGCCGCGCAGTACTACGTCGGCCACGGCGCCGAGTTCGGCGCGGACATCGAGGGCTTCACGGTGGACGGCTCGCCGGGACTGGACCGTATACCGGGGGTCTCCGCGGCCCAGGACCGGCGCTACTACGCGATCACCATCAAGCCGCAGGTCTTCGTCAACCTGGTGCCGGACCACGTGATCTTCCACCGCATGTACCCGGTCGCGGCCGACCGCACGGTCGTCGAGTGCGACTGGCTCTACCTGGAGGAGGTCGTCACCGCGGGCAGGGACGTCGGCCGCTCGGTGGAGCTCTTCGACCGGGTCAACCGCCAGGACTTCGAGGCCTGCGAGCGCTGCCAGCCCGCGATGGGATCCCGGCTCTACGCCAAGGGCGGGGTGCTGGTCCCCAGCGAGCACCACATCGCCGGCTTCCACGACTGGGTCCACGAGCGCCTCGGCACGGCTCAGCCCAGGTAGCCCATGCGGTGGCTGATCTCGGCCGCCCCGGCGACCAGCAGCGGCGCGAGCTCGTGCATGCGCTCCTGGGTGAAGCGGTACGAGGGGCCGGAGGCGCTGACGGCGGCGATGACCTCGCCGTCGCGCGAGCGGACGGGGGCGGCCATCGCGTGCAGGCCGATCTCCAGTTCCTCCAGCGTCCAGGCGTACCCGCGCTCCCTGGCCTCGGCGAGGTTCTTCTCCAGCTTCGTCCGCGAGGTGAGGGTGTGCGGGGTCAGTTTCTCCAGGCCCGCGTCCGTGAGGAGTTCCGCGCGCTGCGCGGCGGAGAGGTGGGCGAGCAGGATCTTGCCGCTGGAGGTCGCGTGCAACGGCGTGAGCTGGCCGACCCAGTTGTGCGCGGTCACGGCCGCCGGTCCGCGCACCTGGTACAGGTTGATCGCGAAGTGCTTCTCCATCACGGCGATGTTGACGGTCTCGCCGATCTCCTCGGCGAGCCGTTCGCAGACCGGCCGGCCCTGCTGGGTGATGTCGATGCGGCCGGTCACCGCGCCGGCCAGCCGCACGATGCCGAAGCCGAGCCGGTACTTGCCGCGCTCGCCCGCCTGCTCCACCAGCCCGCGTGCCTCCAGCGCGCCGAGCAGCCGGAACGCCGTCGACTTGTGGACCTCGATCTCGGCGGCGACCTCGCTCACGCCGGCCTCGCCGCGCTGCGCCAGGATCTCCAGCACGCTGATGGCCCGGTCCACGGACTGGACGCCGCCCGGCTGCGCAGCGGTTGTTTCGGTATCTGCACTGAAGTTGCCCACAGCGAAACTATACGCGCGGTAAACAACAGCGTCGGGGTTCCCCGGCGGAGTCCGGACGGGAAACGCGACCGAAACTCCGGTGTCAAGTTGCGCGGCTCGCAACCTGGTGCGCATAGCGGCACCGTACTAGCATGCTGCGCCAGTCGACCTGTCGACCGCGCGATCGAGACGAGCGATTCAAGCGAGACGAGTGAGACGAGGCTGACATGGCTCCCGTGCAGTACGACTTCGTCATCGTCGGTGGGGGCTCCGCCGGTTGCGCCCTCGCGAACCGGCTGTCCGCCGATCCGGCCAACCGTGTCCTGGTGCTGGAGGCCGGCCGCCCCGACTACCCGTGGGACGTCTTCATCCACATGCCGGCGGCGCTCACCTTCCCCATTGGCAGCCGCTTCTACGACTGGGGCTACGAGTCCGAGCCCGAGCCCCACATGGGCGGACGGCGGATCTACCACGCCCGGGGCAAGGTGCTCGGCGGCTCCAGCAGCATCAACGGCATGATCTTCCAGCGCGGCAACCCCATGGACTACGAACGCTGGGCCGAGGGCCCCGGCATGGAGCACTGGGACTACGCCCACTGCCTGCCGTACTTCCAGCGCATGGAGAACTGCCTCGCGGCCGGCCCCGACGACGAGTTCCGCGGCCACGACGGTCCGCTCGTCCTGGAGCGCGGGCCCGCCTCCAGCCCGCTGTTCCCCGCCTTCCTCGAGGCGGTCCAGGAGGCGGGGCATCCGCTCACCGACGACGTCAACGGCTACCGCCAGGAGGGCTTCGCGCCCTTCGACCGCAACGTCCACCGCGGCCGCCGGCTCTCCGCCGCCCGGGCCTACCTCGACCCGGTGCGCAGGCGCCCCAACCTGACGGTGCGGACCCGGACCCTGGTCACCCGGGTGCTCTTCGAGGGCAAGCGCGCCGTGGGCGTGGAGTACGAACGCCGCAGGGGCAGCCGCGAACAGGTGCGCGCCCGCGAGGTCGTCCTCTGCGGCGGGGCCGTCAACTCGCCCCAGCTGCTGCAGCTGTCGGGCGTCGGCAACGCCGGGGAACTGGCCGCGCTCGGCATCGACGTCGTGCACGACCTGCCCGGCGTCGGCGAGAACCTCCAGGACCACCTGGAGGTCTACGTCCAGTACGCCTGCACGCAGCCGGTCTCCATGCAGCCTTACCTGGCCAAGTGGCGCTACCCCTTCATCGGTCTGCAGTGGCTCTTCCGCAAGGGTCCCGCCGCCACCAACCACTTCGAGGCCGGCGGCTTCGCGCGCAGCAACGAGGACGTGGACTACCCCAACCTGATGTTCCACTTCCTGCCCATCGCGGTGCGCTACGACGGCTCGGCCCCGGCCGGCGGCCACGGCTACCAGGTGCACGTGGGGCCGATGTACTCCGACGCCCGCGGCTCGGTGAAGATCAGGAGCAGGGACCCGCGCGAGAAGCCCGCGCTGCGCTTCAACTACCTGTCCACCGAACAGGACCGTCGCGAGTGGGTCGAGGCGGTGCGCGTCGCCCGCGACATCCTCGGCCGGCCCGCGCTCGCCCCCTTCAACGGCGGCGAGGTCTCGCCCGGCCCCGGGGTCGAGACCGACGAGGAGATCCTGGCGTGGGTCGCCAAGGAGGGCGAGACCGCCCTCCACCCGTCCTGCACGTGCCGGCTGGGCACCGACGCGATGGCCGTGGTCGACCCGGCGAGCATGCGGGTGCACGGCGTGGAGGGACTCCGCGTGGTCGACGCCTCCGTGATGCCCTACGTGACCAACGGCAACATCTACGCCCCCGTGATGATGATCGCCGAGAAGGCCGCGGATCTGATCCTCGGCCGTGAACCGCTGCCGCCCTCGAAGGCGCAGTTCTACCGGCACCGCGAGGCCACCGCCAACTGATCGTGTCCGGTGCCGCGTTCACCGGATCAAGATGTGCCGTACACCCCGTGCCACCCCTTGACGGCCGGTGGCCGTTCGGACAGGGTGTTCCACCACAAGCAATTCGATGCGCTATGTGCAACGAAGCGAGGACTCCGCGCGTGGCAGACCTGTACCTGGACGGAGAGTGGCGCGAGGCGGTGGCCGGAGGCCGCCGGGAGATCCGCTGCCCCGCCGACGGAGTGCTCGTCGCGACGGTCTCCGAGGCGACCGGCGCCGACGCGGAGGCCGCGGTCGCCGCCGCCCGCGCCGCCTTCGACCACGGCCCCTGGCCGCGCACCCCGGAGCGCGAACGCGGCGCCCTCCTGCTCCGCACCGCGGGCATCGTCGAACGGGACGCCAAGGAATTCGCCCGCGCCGAATCCCTCGACACCGGCAAGCGGCTCGTGGAGAGCGAGTACGACGTCGCCGACGTCGTCGCCTGCCTGCGCCACTACGGCGGCATCGCGGGGACCTCCGCCGGACGGGTCGTCGACACCGGCCGCGACGACGCCGTCAGCCGTGTCGAGTACGAGCCGGTCGGCGTCTGCGCCCTGATCACCCCCTGGAACTACCCGCTGCTGCAGGCCTCCTGGAAGGTCGCGCCCGCGCTCGTCGCGGGCAACACGTTCGTCCTCAAGCCCAGCGAACTGACCCCCTCCACCTCCGTGCTCCTCATGCGGGCCCTGGAGGAGGCCGGACTCCCGCCCGGAGCCGGAAACCTGGTCCTCGGCGCCGGGCCCGGGGCCGGCGCCCCGCTCGCCGAGCACCCCGGCGTCGACATGGTCTCCTTCACCGGCGGTCTCGAGACCGGCAAGCGGGTCATGGCCGCGGCCGCCGCCACGGTGAAGAGGGTCGCCCTCGAGCTCGGCGGCAAGAACCCCAATGTGGTCTTCGCCGACGCCGACTTCGAGACGGCCGTGGACTTCGCGCTCACGGCCGTCTTCCTGCACTCCGGCCAGGTCTGCTCCGCCGGGGCCCGGCTGATCGTGCAGGACACGGTCCACGACGCCTTCGTCGACGAGGTCGTACGGCGCGCCGGCGCGATCCGCCTGGGCGGCCCCTTCGACCCCGCGGCCGAGACCGGCCCGCTGATCTCCGCCGCCCACCGCGACAAGGTCGAGGCGTACGTCGCCGCCGGGATCGCCGAGGGCGCCGTGCTGCGCCTCGGCGGCGCCCGCCCCACGGACCCGGCGCTCCAGGACGGCTTCTACTACCCGCCGACCGTTCTCGACGACTGCGACCAGGGCATGCGCGTCGTCCACGAGGAGTCCTTCGGACCCGTGCTGACCGTCGAGCGCTTCACCGACGAGGACGACGCCGTCCGCATCGCCAACGACACCGAGTACGGCCTCGCCGGCGCCGTCTGGACGGGGGACGCCGGCCGCGCCCAGCGGGTCGCCCGCCGGCTGCGCCACGGCACCGTGTGGATCAACGACTACCACCCCTACGTACCGCAGGCGGAATGGGGCGGCTTCGGCCACTCGGGCGTGGGCCGGGAGCTGGGACCGACCGGCCTGGACGAGTACCGCGAGCCCAAGCACATCTGGCAGAACATCCGACCCAGGCCGCAGCACTGGTTCCGCGGCTGAACGCCCAGGAGAGGCCGACCGTGACCCCAGCACCGACCGATGTGCCGCAGCGGCGCGGCGCGTCCCACGACGAGGACCAGGACCAGGACCGGAACGCGGTCATCTCCGTGCGCGGGCTGTGGAAGGTGTTCGGGCCGAAGGCCGACAGGGTGCCGGAATCGCAGGAGCTGCGCGGGCTCGGCCGCCGTGAGCTGATGGAGCGCACGGGTTGCACCGCGGCCGTGCGCGACGTCCACTTCGACGTCGCGCCCGGCGAGGTCTTCGTCGTGATGGGCCTGTCCGGCTCCGGCAAGTCGACCCTGGTGCGCTGTCTGACCCGGCTCGTCGAACCCACCGCCGGCCAGGTCGTCCTGGAGGGCGAGGACATCCGCGCCGCCGACGCCAAACGGCTGCGCGAACTGCGCCGCAACAGGTTCTCCATGGTCTTCCAGCACTTCGGCCTGCTGCCGCACCGCAGGGTCGTCGACAACGTCGCGTACGGCCTGGAGATCCGCGGCATGGGCCGGACCGAGCGCGTCAAGCGGGCCCTGGAGGTCGTCGAACTGGTGGGCCTGGCGGGCTACGAGAACTCCTACCCCGACCAGCTCTCCGGCGGCATGCAGCAGCGCGTCGGCCTGGCCCGGGCACTGGCGGGGGACCCCGGCATCCTCTTCTTCGACGAGCCCTTCTCCGCGCTCGACCCGCTGATCCGCCGCGACATGCAGAACGAGGTCATCCGCCTCCACCACGAGGTCGGCAAAACGATGGTGTTCATCACCCACGACCTGTCCGAGGCCCTCAAGCTCGGCGACCGCATCCTGATCATGCGCGACGGCCGGACGGTGCAGTGCGGCACGGGCGACGAACTGGTCGGCGCCCCCGCCGACGACTACGTGCGCGACTTCGTCAAGGACGTGCCGCGGGCCGACGTGCTGACGCTCCGCTGGATCATGCGCGACCCGCGGCCCGACGACGCCCTCGACGGCCCCGAACTCGGCCCCGGCACGGTCGTCCGCGAGGCGACACGGGCCGTGCTCGCCGCCGAGAAGCCGGTCAGGGTCGTCGAGGACGGACGGCTGCTCGGCGTCGTCGGCGACGAGGAGATCCTCGCCGTCGTCGCGGGCCGGGAAGGCGGGGCGTGATGGCGGTCGCCGCCTCCGGGGCACGCGAACGGCTCGCGCCCGTCCGGCTGCGCCGCCGGGCCGTCGTGGCGGGCATCGTCGTGCTGTGGCTGGTGCTCTTCGCGCTCCTGCGCGGCCGGCAGACGCTCGCCCTCGCGGCGGCCGACCTGACCTCGCTGCACCGCTGGTTCAACGACGTCAACGACACCATCGGCGCGGACCGCAACAGCAACCCGCTCTTCCTCTACTTCTTCAACGAGATCCGGCTGGTCATCGACACCCTGGTGACCTTCGTCCAGACGCTGATCTCGCAGCCGCCCGACGGCCGCCCGGTGCCGCAGATCGGCTGGCTCGGCGTGGTCACGATCGCCGGCTACGTCTCCTGGGCGCTGGGCAACTGGCGCGTGGCGCTGCTGGCCGTCGCGGGCTTCACCTTCTTCGGGCTGCAGGGCCTGTGGCAGGAGAGCATGGACACCCTGGCGCTCACCGTGTCGGCGGTGCTGGTGGCGCTGCTGTTCGGCATCCCGCTGGGCGTGTGGGCCGGGCTGTCGCCGCGGGTGAACCGCGTCCTGACCCCCGTGCTGGACTTCATGCAGACGATGCCGACCTTCGTCTACCTGGCGCCGCTCACCCTCTTCTTCCTCATCGGGCCGGCCTCCGCCACCATCGCCACCCTGATCTACGCGGCGCCGCCCGCCGTCCGCATCACCGCGCACGCCATCCGCTCGGTGCCCGCGACCACGGTGGAGGCGGCGGAGTCGCTCGGTTCGACCAGGGTGCAGACCCTCACCAAGGTGCTGCTGCCGATGTCGCGCCGCACCGTGGTGATGGGCGTCAACCAGAGCATCATGGCGGCCCTGTCCATGGTTACCATCGCGGCCCTCATCGACGCCCCCGGCCTCGGCAAGACCGTCGTCCAGGCCCTGCAGTCGCTCGACGTCGGCACCGCCTTCAACGCCGGCCTCGCCATCGTCGTCATGGCCATCGTCCTGGACCGGGTCACCACCGCGGCCGCCGTCAGGACGGAGCGCGGGCAGGGCTCCGGCGGCCGCCTGCGGCGCTGGCGCGGGCCGCTGCTCGCCGCGGGCGCCGTCGCCGCGGCGGTCGCCGCCTGGCTGTCCCACACCTACGTCTGGGCCGCGGAGTTCCCCGGCCAGGGCGGAGCGGGGCGCTCCCTGGCGAGTGCCGCCGACACCGTGACCACCTGGGCGCAGGAGCACCTGTCCGGGGTCACGGGCGCCGTCCGCGACGTGCTCACCAACGCGCTCCTCAACCCCTTCCAGACCTTGCTCACCGACTCGCCGTGGTGGCTCACCGGCCTCGTGCTGGTGGCCCTGGGAACGGTCCTCGGCGGCCTCGGCGCCGGCGGCACCGCCGCGGTGTGCGTGGGGCTGCTGGTGGGCACCGGGGTGTGGCAGGACGCGATGACCACGCTCGCCTCGACCGTCGTGGCGACGCTGCTGGTGATGCTGCTCGGGGTCACGGTGGGCGTGTGGATGGGCCGCAGCGCGCTCGCCGACCGGATCGTCCGGCCCGGCCTGGACGCGGCGCAGACCATGCCGCCCTTCGTCTACCTCGTTCCGTTCCTCGCGCTGTTCGGCGCGAGCCGCTTCACCGCGATCGTCGCCGCCGTCGTGTACGCCGCGCCCGTGACGGTGAAGATCGTCGCCGACGGCGTCCGGGGCGTACCGGAGACGACCGTGGAGGCCGCGGCGGCGGCCGGGTCCAGTACCTGGCAGCTCGTCACCAAGGTCCAGCTGCCGATGTCGCGCGGCGCCCTGGTGCTCGCGACCAACCAGGGCCTGATCTACGTGCTGTCGATGGTCGTGGTGGGCGGCCTGGTCGGTGCGGGCGCCCTCGGCTACGACGTCGTGGCCGGCTTCTCGCAGGGCGAGCTGTACGGCAAGGGGCTGGCGGCGGGACTCGCCATCGTCTTGCTCGGCGTGATGTTCGACCGGATCACTCAGGCCGCGGCCGGGCGCACCACGAGGGTGCCCGGCGGGCGCTAGGGCAGGAGGCGGTAGACACATGGCAACACACCTGAGGGCGGCCGGCCGGTCGGCGCGATGGCGTGCCGGGGCGGCCGGGGCCGCGGCACTGGGGCTCGTCCTCACCGGCTGCGGCGGCGCCAAGGTCGGCGGGTCGGACGCCGGTTCCGGGGGCTCCTCCGGCAAGTGCGGCACCTTCAACCTGGCGGTCAACCCGTGGGTCGGCTACGAGGCGGACGCGGCGGTCGTGGCGTACGTCGCCGAGGAGAAGCTGGGCTGCACGGTCAAGAAGAAGGACCTCAAGGAGGAGATCGCCTGGCAGGGCTTCGGCACCGGCGAGGTCGACGCGATCCTGGAGAACTGGGGCCACGACGACCTGAAGAAGAAGTACGTCGAGCAGCAGAAGACCGCCGTCGAGGCGGGCCCGACCGGCAACAAGGGCGTGATCGGCTGGTACGTGCCGCCGTGGCTGGCGAAGGAGCACCCGGACATCACGGACTGGAAGAACCTCGACAAGTACGCCGACAAGTTCCGCACCTCCGAGTCCGGCGGCAAGGGCCAGCTCCTGGACGGCGACCCGTCGTACGTCACCAACGACGCCGCCCTGGTGAAGAACCTCAAGCTGGACTTCAAGGTGGTGTACGCGGGCAGCGAGACCGCGCTGATCCAGGCCTTCCGGCAGGCCGAGGCCAAGCAGCAGTGGCTGCTGGGCTACTTCTACGAGCCGCAGTGGTTCCTGTCGGAGGTCCCGCTCGCCAAGGTCGAGCTGCCGCCGTACGAGGCCGGCTGCGACGCCGACGCGGAGAAGGTCGCCTGCGACTACCCCGTCTACGACCTGGACAAGATCGTCAGCAAGAAGTTCGCCGGCTCCGGCAGCCCGGCCTACGACCTGGTGAAGAACTTCAGCTGGACGAACGAGGACCAGAACCTCGTCGCCAAGTACATCGCCGTCGACAAGATGAGCCCCGAAGCCGCCGCCGAGAAGTGGGTGAAGGCGAACCCCGGCAAGGTGGACGCCTGGGTCAAGTAACCCTGCGCCGCGCCACCGGGGCGCACCGCGCCGCAACGCGCCGTTCCCGTGCCCGGCGGGCTGTTCCGACAGCCCGCCGGGCACCGTCGTTCCCCGGGCCGTCACCAGGCCCTCCCGGGGCCGCTCCAGACGCCTGCGGGCGGCCTTCTCCCGCCCCTGGCGGGCCTCTTGACACCCTCTCCGGCGCCCGGCACATTGAGTTGCGCAACCTGAATCATGTTGCGCTGACAGCAACTGGGAGGTTTGGCGATGACGGGACCCCGCGTGGTCATCATCGGAGCGGGTGTCGTGGGGGCGGCGCTGGCCGACGAACTGTCCTCCGCCGGCTGGACCGACGTCACGGTCGTCGACCAGGGGCCGCTCCCCGCCACCGGGGGCTCCTCGTCCCACGCCCCGGGCCTGGTCTTCCAGACCAACCCCTCCAAGACCATGACCGAACTCGCCCGCTACACCGTCGACAAGCTCCGCTCCCTCGACGTCGACGGACAGCCCTGCTTCCTCCAGGTCGGCGGTCTGGAGGTGGCCACCACCCCCGAGCGCCTGGCCGAACTGCACCGGCGGCACGGCTGGGTGACCTCGTGGGGCGTCGAGGCCCGGGTCGTCGGACCCGACGAATGCGCCGCGCTGCACCCGCTGCTGGACCGCTCACGCGTCCTGGGCGGACTGTTCGTCCCCACCGACGGCCTCGCCAAGGCCGTCCTCGCGGTCGAGGCGCAGACCCGGCGTGCCGCCGCGCGCGGCGTCCGCTTCCTCGAACGTCACGAAGTCCTCGCCGTCACCCAGGACGACGGCCGCGTCACCGGGGTCGTCACCGACCGCGGCGGCGAGCTCGCGGCCGACGTCGTCGTCTGCTGCGCCGGCATCTGGGGCCCCCAGGTGGCCCGGATGGCGGGCATGGAGCTGCCGCTCACCCCGCTCGCCCACCAGCTCGCCTGGACCGGCCCGGTCCCCGCCCTGGCGGGCCAGGCCGCCGAGGCCGTCCGCCCGATCCTGCGCCACCAGGACGCCGACCTCTACTACCGCGACCACCACGACCGCATCGGCATCGGCTCCTACGGCCACCGCCCCATGCCGGTCCCCGTCGACGACATCGCCTCGTTCGACGCCGCGGACGGGATGCCGTCCGTCCTGGAGTTCACCGAGGACGACTTCGCCGACGCCTGGACCGAGACCCGGTCCCTGCTGCCCGCCACCCGTGACGCCAAGGTCGAGGAGGGCATCAACGGCCTGTTCTCCTTCACCACCGACGGCATGCCGCTGCTCGGCGAGTCGCCGCAGGTGAAGGGGTTCTGGGTCGCCGAGGCCGTCTGGGTCACGCACTCGGCCGGCGTCGGCCGGGCGATGGCCGAATGGCTGGTGGACGGCCACTGCTCGTCCTTCGACCTCCACGAATGCGACGTCAACCGCTTCGAGCCGCACCAGCTCGCCCCCGACTACGTGCTCGCCCGCGACTGCCGCAACTTCGTCGAGGTCTACGACATCATCCACCCGCTCCAGCCCACGGGCGCCCCGCGCCCGATCCGCACCAGCCCCTTCCACCCCCGCCAGGAGGAGCTCGGGGCCTTCTTCCTGGAGGCGAACGGCTGGGAGCGGCCGCAGTGGTACGAGAGCAACGCCGGCCTGGTGGCGGGCCGTTCCCTCCCCGTCCCGGGCGACTGGGCGGCCCGCTACTGGTCGCCGGTCGTCGGTGCCGAGGCCCAGGTCACCCGGGAGACCGTCGCCCTGTACGACATGACCGCGCTCAAGCGCCTGGAGGTCACCGGACGCGGCGCCGCCGCCTTCCTGCAGCGGCTCACCACCGGCAACGTCGACAAGTCGGTCGGGTCGGTGACCTACACCCTGCTCCTGGACCACGACGGAGGCATCCGCAGCGACATCACGGTGGCCCGGCTCGGCCGCGACCTCTTCCAGGTCGGCGTCAACGGCAACCTGGACCTGGACTGGCTCACCCGGCACCTCCCCGCCGACGGCACCGTGGCGGTCCGCGACATCACCGCGGGCACCTGCTGCATCGGCCTGTGGGGGCCGCTCGCCCGGGAGGTCCTGCAGCCGCTCGCCGACGCCGACTTCTCCGACGCCGGACTGAAGTACTTCCGCGCCAAACGGGCGCACGTGGGGGCCGTGCCCGTCACGGCGATGCGGCTGTCCTACGTCGGCGAACTGGGCTGGGAGCTGTACACCACGGCGGACCTGGGCCTGAAGCTCTGGGACACCCTGCTGGCCGCCGCCCGGCCGCTGGGCGGCATCCCCGCCGGGCGCGGGGCCTTCAACAGCCTGCGTCTGGAGAAGGGCTACCGCTCCTTCGGCACCGACATGACCTTCGAGCACGACCCGTACGAGGCCGGCCTCGCCTTCGCCGTCAGGGAGGACAAGGACGACTTCACCGGCAAGGCCGCGCTCGCCCGGCGCCGGGACCAGGTGCGGCGCAGGCTCACCTGCCTGACCGTCGACGACCCGGGCGCCGTCGTGATGGGCAAGGAGCCGGTGTACGACGGCGACCGGCCCGTCGGGTACGTCACCAGCGCCGCCTACGGCTACACGGTCGGCAAGGGCATCGCCTACGCCTGGCTGCCGGCGGAGCTCGCCGTGCCGGGACGCGCCCTCGACATCGCCTACTTCGACCGGCGCGTGGCGGCGCGGGTCGCCGCGGAGCCGCTGTTCGACCCGGCCATGTCCCGCCTCCGCGGCTGACACCCCACGGACGGCACCACCGCGAGACCTCCGACGCCGCCGCTGAGAGGAAGCCCCGCGCATGAACCCGCTGACCGCCCGCCTGTCCGAACTCGACCCCGAGGTGCACGCCGCGCTGCGCGCCGAACTGGCCCGTCAGCGGTCCACCCTGGAGATGATCGCCTCGGAGAACCTCGCGCCCGCCGCCGTCATGGAGGCCCAGGGCTCGGTGCTGACCAACAAGTACGCCGAGGGCTACCCCGGCCGCCGCTACTACGGCGGCTGCGAGCACGTCGACGTCACCGAGCGGCTCGCCGTCGAGCGCGTCAAGGCCCTCTTCGGCGCCGCGTACGCCAACGTCCAGCCGCACTCCGGGGCGCAGGCCAACACCGCCGTGCTCTTCGCCCTGCTGCGGCCCGGCGACACCGTGCTCGGGCTGGACCTCGCGCACGGCGGCCACCTCACGCACGGGATGCGGCTCAACTACTCCGGGAAGATGCTCGACGTCGTCCCGTACCACGTCTCCGCGACCGACCACCGGGTCGACATGGACGAGGTCGAGCGGCTCGCCAAGGAACACCGCCCGAAGATGATCATCGCGGGCTGGTCGGCGTACTCCCGGCAGCTGGACTTCGCCGCCTTCCGCCGCATCGCCGACGAGGTCGGGGCGCTGCTCCTGGTCGACATGGCGCACTTCGCGGGCCTGGTCGCCGCAGGGCTCCACCCGAACCCCGTCCCGTACGCCCACGTCACCACCACGACCACCCACAAGACGCTCGGCGGCCCGCGCGGGGGAGTGATCCTGACCGACGACGCGGACCTCGCCAAGAAGCTGAACTCGGCGGTCTTCCCCGGTATGCAGGGCGGCCCCCTGGAGCACGTGATCGCCGCGAAGGCGGTCTCCTTCAAGGTCGCCGCGGGGGAGGAGTTCAGGGAACGCCAGGCCCGCACCCTGGCCGGTGCCCGCATCCTGGCCGAGCGCCTGACACGGGACGACGCCGCGCGGGCGGGCGTGTCGGTGCTCACCGGAGGCACCGACGTGCACCTCGTCCTCGTCGACCTGCGTGCCTGCGCCCTCGACGGCCGTCAGGCCGAGGACCTGCTGCACTCGATCGGCGTCACCGTCAACCGCAACGCCGTCCCTTTCGACCCGCGCCCGCCCATGGTCACCTCGGGGCTGCGCATCGGCACGCCCGCCCTGGCCACCCGCGGTTTCACCGAGGACGACTTCGCCGAGGTCGCCGACGTCGTCGCGCTCGCAATGGGCCCCGCGCCCGACCTGCCCGCGCTGCGGGCCCGCACCGAGGCGCTCGCCGCCGCGCACCCGCTCTACCCGCACCTGCCGCAGGACGGAGACGACGCCCGATGACCCCGCGCACCCCGGGTGCCGACCTCCCCGAGCACCCGGAGTTCCTCTGGCGCACGCCCGAACCCAAGCGCTCCTACGACGTGGTCGTCGTCGGCGGCGGCGGGCACGGCCTGGCCACCGCGCACTACCTGGCGCGCAACCACGGCATCACCGACGTGGCCGTGCTGGAGAAGGGCTGGCTCGCGGGCGGCAACATGGCCCGCAACACCACGATCATCCGCTCCAACTACCTCTGGGACGAGAGCGCGGGCATCTACGAGCACGCCCTGAAGCTGTGGGAGGGCCTGGAGGAGGAACTGGACTACCCGATCCTGTTCTCCCAGCGCGGGGTCCTCAACCTCGCCCACAGCCTCCAGGACGTACGCGACGGCGTCCGCCGGGTCGAGGCCAACCGGCTGAACGGAGTCGACGCCCAGTGGCTCGACCCCGCGCAGGTGGAGGAGGTCTGCCCGATCGTCAACACCTCGCCGGACGTGCGGTATCCGGTGATGGGCGGGACCTACCAGCCCCGCGCGGGGATCGCCAAGCACGACCACGTGGCCTGGGGCCTGGCCCGCTCGGCCGACGCGGCCGGCATCGATCTCGTGCAGAACTGCGAGGTGACCGGCATCGACGTCCACGACGGACGGGTCACCGGCGTACGGACGAACCTCGGGCCCATCGCCGCGGGCAAGGTGGCGCTCTGCGCGGCCGGCCACACCTCGGTGCTGGCGCGGATGGCCGGTTTCGACCTGCCGCTGCAGAGCCACCCGCTGCAGGCGCTGGTGAGCGAACTCCTGGAGCCCGTGCACCCCACGGTCGTCATGTCCAACGCGGTGCACGTGTACGTCAGCCAGGCCCACAAGGGCGAACTGGTCATGGGCGCGGGCATCGACGCCTACAACTCCTACACCCAGCGCGGCGCGTTCCACGTCATCGAGCGGCAGATGGCCGCCGCGCTGGAACTCTTCCCGGTCTTCGCCCGCGCCCACCTGCTGCGCACCTGGGGCGGCATCGTCGACGTCAGCCCGGACGCCTCGCCGATCGTCGGCCTCACCCCGGTCCATGGCCTCTACCTCAACTGCGGCTGGGGCACCGGCGGTTTCAAGGCCACCCCCGGCGTGGGCTGGGTCTACGCGGACACCATCGCCCACGACAGCCCGCACGCCCTGGCCGCGCCCTTCTCGCTCGAACGATTCACCACCGGCGCGCTCGTCGACGAGCACGGCGCGGCCGCGGTCGCCCACTGAGGAGCCCGATCGATGCTGCTCATCCCCTGCCCCTGGTGCGGGCCCCGCGACGAGGCCGAGTTCCACTACGGCGGTCAGGCGCACCTCGCCTACCCGCGCGACCCGGCGGCCCTGACGGACGAGGAGTGGGCCCGCCACCTCTTCTTCCGCGACAACCCCAAGGGTCCCTTCGCCGAACGCTGGATGCACACCGCGGGCTGCCGCCGCTGGTTCGACGCGGTGCGCGACACGGCGACGAACCGCTTCGTCACCGGCGCGTCCGCCCCGGACCTCGGCCCGGCACCGGACCTCGGCGAGGCCGCGTCCCCGCCCGCCGGCCCGACGCCGTCCCGCGCGCCGGCCGCCCCGGCCCCCTCCCTGCGGCCCGCGCGTGACCCGGCACAGCCCTTCCGGCTCGCCGAGTGCGGGCGGATCGACCGCGCCACGCCCCTGACGTTCACCTTCGACGGCACCACGTACACCGGCTACCGCGGGGACACCCTCGCCTCCGCGCTGCTCGCCCACGGGGTCGTCGCCACCGGTACCGGCATCAGGCTGGGGCGTCCGCGCGGCATCTTCTCCGCCGGGGTGGAGGAGCCCAACGCCCTGGTGCAGATCGAGTTCCCGTTCCCCGAACCGATGCTGCCCGCGACGACCGTCGAGCTGTACGACGGCCTCGTGGCGACCGGCCTGCCCGGTCGGGGCCGGCTCGCCACCGAGCCCGACCCGGCCCGCTACGACGCCGTCCACGCCCACTGCGACCTGCTGGTCGTCGGCGCGGGCCCCACCGGGCTCGCGGCGGCGGCCGCGGCGGCCGGCAGCGGGGCGCGGGTGATCCTCGCCGACGACCAGCCGGAACCGGGCGGCAGCCTGCTCGGCAGCGGACGGCACCTGGACTGGGCCGCGGAGACCGAGGCCCTCCTCGCCGCCGAACCCGGGATGCGCGTCCTGCGCCGTACGACGGTTTTCGGCCACTACGACGACAACCACGTCCTCGCCGTCGAGCGGCGCACGAACCACCTCGGCGCCGCCGCCCCCGCCCGCGTGTCCCGCGAACGCGTCCACCGCGTCCGCGCCCGCCGGGTCGTCCTCGCCACCGGCGCGCACGAGCGTTCGCTGGCCTTCCCCGACAACGACCGTCCCGGCGTCATGCTGGCCGGCGCGGCCCGCGCCTACGTCCGCCGCTACGGCGTCGTACCCGGGCGCCGGGCCGTCGTGTTCACCACCAACGACAGCACCGGCGACGTCGTGCGCGACCTGGCCGCCGCCGGCGTGGAGATCGCGGCGGTGGTCGACGCGCGCGACGGCGCGTACGTCACCGGCACCGAGGGGTCGGACCGGCTGACGGCCGTCCTGGTGGGCGACCGGCGGATCGAGGCCGACCTGCTGCTGGTCTCGGGCGGCTGGAACCCCGTGGGCCACCTCTACAGCCAGGCGGGCGGTGCCCTGCGGTACGACGGGGCCCTCGGCACCTTCGTCCCGGTGCCCGGATCGACGCACCAGGCAGTGGAGTTCGCCGCCACACCCGCGGAGGGCGTGGCGGCCGCCGCCCGGGCGCTCGCGGCCGAGGGCTTCACGCCGGCGCGGCCCCTCGTCCCGCCGGCGGAGCCGGGACCCGGGCGCCCGCCAACCGCCCTCTTCGACGTCCCCGTCCCGGCCCCCGGCCCGCGCTTCGTCGACCTGCAGCGCGACGTCACCGTGGCCGACCTGGCGCGCGCGGCCGGTACGGGGATGCGCTCGGTGGAGCACACCAAGCGGTACACCACCGCGGGCACCGCGAACGACCAGGGGAAGACCTCCGGCGTCCTGGCCTCGGGCGTCGTCGCGGGCCTGCTCGGCGTGGAGGTGTCCGCGCTCGGCACGACGACGTACCGTCCCCCGTACGCGCCGGTGTCCTTCGCCGCGATCGCGGGCCGCGACCGGGGGGCGCTCCACGACCCGGTCCGGGTGACCGCGCTGCACGACCTCCACCTCGCCGGAGGCGCGGTCTTCGAGGACGTGGGGCAGTGGAAACGCCCCCGGTACTACCCGCGCCCCGGCGAGGACATGGCGGCGGCCGTCCTTCGCGAGTGCCGGGCCGCCCGCGAGGACGTGGCCTTCATGGACGCCTCGACCCTCGGCAAGATCGACGTCCAGGGCCCGGACGCGGCGGAGCTCCTGGACCGGCTCTACACCAACCTGATGTCCACCCTGCGCACGGGCATGATCCGCTACGGCGTCATGTGCCGCCAGGACGGCATGGTCTTCGACGACGGCACGGTCATCCGGCTCGCGGAGGACCGCTTCCTGGTCACGACGACCACGGGCAACGCCGCGGCCGTCCTGGACTGGATGGAGGAGTGGCTGCAGACCGAGTGGCCGGAACTGCGCGCCCATTGCACCTCGGTGACCGAGCAGTGGGCCACCGTCGCCCTCGTGGGCCCGCGCTCGCGCGAGGTGCTGGGCGCGCTCGCCCCCGGACTGGCCGTGGACAACGCCGACTTCCCCTTCATGGCCTGGCGCGACGCGACGGTGGCGGGGCTGCCGGCGAGGGTGTGCAGGATCAGCTTCTCCGGGGAGCTCGCGTACGAGATCAACGTATTGCCCTGGCGGGCGACGGCCCTGTGGGAGGCGGTGCGGGCCGCGGGCGCCACCCCGTACGGCACCGAGACGATGCACGTGCTGCGCGCCGAGAAGGGCTATCCGATCGTCGGCCAGGACACCGACGGCACGGTCACCCCGCAGGACCTCGGCATGGGCTGGGTCGTGTCGAAGAAGAAGCGCGACTTCATCGGCAAGCGGTCGCACGCCCGCACCGACACCGCACGCCCCGACCGCAAGCACCTCGTCGGCCTGCTGCCCGAGGACCCGGGCCTGCTGCTTCCGGAGGGCACCCACCTCGTCGCGGACCCGGTGCCGCCCGGACCGCCCGTCCCGGCGCTCGGCCACGTCAGTTCCAGCTACCGCAGTGCCGCCCTCGGCCGCACCTTCGCGCTCGCCCTGGTCAAGGGCGGCCGGGAGCGGGTGGGGGAGCGGCTGTACGCGCCCGTCGGCGACCGTCTGGTGCCCGTGACCGTCGCCTCCCCCGTCCTCTACGACCCCGAGGGGGCCCGCCGTGATGGCTGACACCGTCGCCCGGCTCAGTCCGCTGTCGGCCGCGGCCGGCCGGCTCGCCGCCGCGACCCGCGCCTCGGGAGGCGCCCTGCGCCTGGCCGAACTGCCCTTCCTCACGCAGATCGACCTGCGCCTGGACCCCGGGGGCCCGGCCGCCGAGGCCGCCGGGCTCGCCCTGGGCGCACCGCTGCCCCTGGAGCCCTGCACGGCCGTCCGCACCGGGGACCTGGCGGTCCTGTGGCTCGGCCCCGACCAGTGGCTGGTCGTCGGGCCGCCCGGCGCCCAGGAGGACTTGGAGGCCCGTCTGCGCAAGGCCGCGGGCGAGGCGCACGTCTCCGTCACCGACGTCTCCGCCCAGCGCACCACCTTGCTGGTCTCCGGCCCCCGCGCCCGCGACCTGCTGGCCCACGGCTGCTCGCTCGACCTGCACCCGCGGGCGTTCACCCCCGGCCGCTGCGCGCAGACCGCGCTGGCCCGCGCCCAGGTGGTGCTGGTGGCCAGGGAGGAGGTGCGGGCGGGCTTCTGGGTGCTGGTCCGCTCCTCCTTCGCCGGGTACCTCGCCGACTGGCTCCTGGACGCCGCCACGGAGTACGTGTGACGTGGGCCGCACGCCCCCCTCTTAACTTGAATCCCTGATGCGCATTATCTAGCCTCAAGGTATGCGCCTGACGAAGTCCACCGACCTCGCGCTCCGCGCGGTGATGGCCCTGTCCGTCAAGGACGAGCCGTCCACCGCCCGGGACGTGGCCGAGGCGATGCGGGTCCCGTACTCGCACCTGGCCAAGGTGGTGGCCCGGCTGCAGCACCTTGGGGTCGTCGAGACCCGCCGGGGGCGCGGCGGTGGCCTGGAGCTCACCGCCGCCGGGCGGACGGCCTCGGTCGGCCGCCTGGTGCGGGAGCTGGAGGGTGTCGGCGACGTCGTGGACTGCGAGGGCGAGACGCCCTGTCCGCTCGCCGGTGCCTGCCGGCTGCGTGGCGCGCTGCGCCGGGCGCAGGAGGCCTTCTACGCCTCCCTGGACCCGCTCACCGTCGCGGATCTGACCGCCGCGCCCACCGGACCCGTCCTGGTGGGGCTGGTCGGCTCCGGCCCGCCCGGTCCGCGGGGCTGACCCGGCCCGTCCGAACCGACCGCCCGCCGAGGGTGGGCCTTCGTACGTCCTTTAATGCGAGTATCAGATACCAATTAGGGAGCCCGTCCATGCTCAGCGAGAAGTCCGCAGCGACCGTCCGCGCCACCCTGCCCGCCGTCGGCGGCGCGATCTCCGAGATCACCGCGCTCTTCTACGACCGGCTCTTCGCCGCCCACCCCGAGTTGCTGAGGGACCTGTTCAACCGCGGCAACCAGGCGGCCGGCACGCAGCGCGAGGCGCTCGCCGGAGCCATCGCGCACTTCGCCACCGTCCTGGTCGAGCACCCCGGACAGCGCCCCGACGCGATGCTCTCCCGCATCGCCCACAAGCACGCGTCGCTCGGCATCACCCCGGGCCAGTACCACGTCGTGCAGGAGCACCTCTTCGCCGCCATCGCCGAAGTGCTGGGCGACGCCGTCACCGAGGAGGTCGCCGCCGCCTGGGACGAGGTCTACTGGCTGATGGCGAACGCCCTCATCGCCATCGAGCAGCGGCTGTACGCCGAGCACGGCGTCCTCGCCGGGGACACCTGGCGCCCCTGGGAGGTCGCCGGGAAGGTGCAGGAGACCGAGGACGTCGTCTCCCTCCGGCTCCGTCCCGCGGACGGCCTGCCGCTGCCCGACTTCGGCCCCGGCCAGTACGTCTCGGTGCGCGTCGAACTCCCCGACGGCGCCCGGCAGATCCGGCAGTACAGCCTCTCCGGCGCCCCCGGCGACACCACCCGGCAGATCACCGTCAAGCGCGAGCGCGGCGTCGCCGGGGACCCGGCCGGCGAAGTCTCAGGCCACCTCCACGACCACGTGGGTGAGGGCGCCCTGGTCGAGCTGTCGGCCCCCTACGGCGACATCGTCCTCCACGACGACGGCGGGCCCCTGCTGCTCGCCTCGGCCGGCATCGGCTGCACCCCGATGCTCGCCATGCTGCACCGGCTCGCCGGCGACGGCTACGGCGCCCCCGTGACCGTCGTCCACGGCGACCGCACGCCGCGGCACCACGCCCACGCCGCCGACCACCGCGCCCTGACCGAGAAGCTCCCCGGGGGCAGCGCCCACTTCTGGTACGAGGCCCCGGGCACCGACGCCGTCCCCGGCGACCGCACCGGCCGGGTCGACCTGTCAGGCGTCGACCTGCCGGACGGCCTGCGGGCCTACCTGTGCGGCCCGCTGCCCTTCATGCGCGCCGTGCGCAGCCAGCTCATCGAACGCGGCGTGCCCGCCGCGGACGTGCACTACGAGGTCTTCGGCCCCGACCTGTGGCTGGCCCGCGGCTGACCGGCCACACTGGTCGGATGGCGGACAAGGCGGTCAAGCGCAGCGCGGGGATCCTGCTCTTCCGCGGCACCTCGCGCGGCGCGCCCGATGTGCTGCTGGCCCACATGGGCGGCCCGTTCTGGTCCTCCAAGGACGCCGGGGCCTGGACCATCCCCAAGGGCGAGTACGAGCCCGACGAGACCGCCGAGGCGGCCGCCCGGCGCGAGTTCCTGGAGGAACTGGGCCTGCCCGTGCCGCCGGGCGAGCTGCTGCCGCTCGGCGAGAACCTGCAGCCCAACGGGAAGGTCGTGACCGTCTGGGCGCTGGAGGGCGACCTCGACACCGGCCTCGTGGTGCCCGGGACCTTCTCCATGGAGTGGCCCCGGGGCTCAGGCCGGGTCCGGGAGTTCCCCGAGGTCGACCGGGCCGCGTGGTTCCCGCTCGGCCCGGCCGCCCACGGGAAGATCCTCTCCGCCCAGCGGACGTTCCTCGACCGGCTGTGCCGGCTGCTCGACGGGGGCGGCGCCGGCGGAGCCGGTCAGGGGGCCGGAGAGGCGTAGATCGACTCGATCTGCGCCGCGTACTCGCTGACGATCGTGTTCCTGCGGAGCTTCAGCGAGGGCGTCAGCATCCCGTTCTCCACCGAGAACTCGTGCGGCAGGATGCGGAACGCCCGGATCGACTCGGCCCGCGAGACCGCCGCGTTGGCCATCGACACCGCGCGCTGGACCTCGGCGTGCACGTCCGGCTCGGCCATCGCGGTCCGCAGCTGGACGGCCTCCCGGTCCAGGGTGATCAACGCCGCGACGAAGGGCCTGTTGTCGCCGACCACGATGCACTGCGAGACCAGCGGGTGCGCGCGCAGCCGCTCCTCCAGCACCAGCGGCGCCACGCTCTTGCCGCCGCTGGTGATGATGATGTCCTTCTTCCGCCCGGTGATCGTCAGGTACCCGTCCGGGTCGAGCGAGCCCATGTCGCCGGTGGCCATCCAGCCGCCGCGGCGCCACACCTCGTGGTTCGCGACCGGGTCGGCGTGGTAGCCGGCGAAGACCGTCGTCCCCCGCACCAGCACCTCGCCGTCCGGTGCGATCCGCACCGCGCTGCCCGGCAGCGGCCGGCCCACGGTGCCGAAGCGCACCTTCCCCAGCGGCTGCGCGGTCACCGCGGCCGTGGTCTCGGTCAGCCCGTACCCGTCGTAGATGGTGAGCCCGGCACCCGCGAACAGCAGCGCCAGTTCCCGGCTGAGCGGGGACCCGCCCGAGACGGTGTAGTGCACGCGCCCGCCCAGCACGTCCCGGATCCGCCCGTAGACCATCCGGTCGAACGCCGAGTGCGCCGCCCGCAGCAGCGGTCCCGGCCCCGGACCCGAGCCCAGCGCGTGCCGCTCCACGGCCTCGGCGTAGCGCACCGCCACGTCCGCCGCCCGGTCGAAGACATGGGCCTTGCCGCCGCGGGCGGCGGTGTTCCGCGCACCCTGGATGATCTTCTCGTAGACGTACGGGACGGCGAGCAGGATGGTCGGCCGGAAGGAACGGAACGCCGGGAGGAGTTCGCCCGGCGTCAGGTCGGGCTGGTGACCGAGCAGCACGCCCCCGCGCACCGCGCAGGTGGTCACCATCAGCCCGTAGATGTGCGACATGGGCAGGAACGCCAGCACCGACGGCCGCACCCCCGGCGGGGCGAAGATCGAGCCGTACCCGGCCAGCAGCGTGTCGCACTCGGCGGCGAGGTTGGCGTGGGTGATCAGGCAGCCCCTGGGCGGCCCCGTGGTGCCCGAGGTGTAGGCGATCACCGCCACCGACTGCGGCTCGACCGCCCAGCGCAACTGGTCGAGCATCACCGGGTGGACCTGCCGGCCCAGCGCCGCCAGCCACGGGACGCACCCCGCGTCCAGCTGCCAGATCCGGCGCAGCGCGGGCAGCGTGTCGCAGACGGCGCCCACCGTCATGGCGTGGTCCTCGTGCTCGACGACGACCGCGACCGCCCCGGAGTCGGCGAGGATCCAGCGGACCTGCTCGGCCGAGGAGGTGGGATAGACGGGGACGATCCGGGCGCCCACCGACCACAGCGCGTAGGAGAACAGCGTCCACTCGTACCGGGTGCGGGCCATCACCGCCACCGGCTCGCCGAAGCGGACACCGTCCGCCACCAGACCGCGGGCCAGTTCGGCCACCTCGTCGCGGAAGGCCGCGGCGCCGACCTCCTGCCAGCGATCGCCCTCGTGCCCCTCCCGCCGGGCCAGGACGGCCGAGTCCGGGCGCCTGTCGGCCGCGTCGTACACCGAGTCGGCGAGTCCCCCCGACCGCAGTTGCTCCGCCCGGGGCGGAAGGCTGAACTCGCGCACGGCGCCCCTTCCCCGAGCCTGTGCCACGCCGCGGCGAGGCGGCAGGCAGGGAAGATATCCGGCTATTGGTCCACGTGCCTAGAGGTGGGGCGGAAGCGGCAGTCACTGACGCGAACGGGTACCTCGGGGCCGGTGGTTCGCGCCGACTACCATGGCCTTATCAGGCGCGTACCCCGACCGGGACGCGACCGTCCGCATCAGGAGTGTGAGCCGTGCTGCGCACCATGTTCAAGTCCAAGGTCCACCGTGCCACCGTGACCGAGGCCGACCTGCACTACGTCGGCTCCGTCACCGTAGACGCCGATCTGATGGACGCCGCCGACCTATTGCCCGGCGAGCTGGTCCACATCGTGGACATCACCAACGGCGCCCGACTGGAGACCTACGTCATCGAGGGCCGCCGCGGCTCCGGGGTGATCGGCATCAACGGTGCCGCCGCGCACCTGGTGCACCCCGGGGACCTGGTCATCCTGATCAGCTACGCGCAGGTCGACGACGCGGAGGCCCGCGCGCTGCGGCCGCGGGTGGTGCACGTCGACGCCGACAACAGGATCGTCGCGCTGGGCGCCGACGCCTCCGAGCCGGTCCCCGGGAGCGGAACCCAGGCGAGCCCGAACGCGGTGCCGGTCGGCTGAACGTCCGTACGAGTGGCTGTGCTATTGTCCGGATCCAACTTCGAGGTATCCGTCCAGGTGGGGTCCGGTGGTCACGGGCCTCGCCGGGACCGGGAGCGTGGCGTGCTGCCGTCGTCCTCCCACAGCATTCCTCGGGCCTGACGCATCAGCAGTTCACCGGGCTCCGGCGGATCGCTGGGCTGCCACGGATCTCCGTGACGGGCCCGGACACTGTCGCTCTCGGGGGTGGGCGATGAGAGCACACTTTTGTTCGGCCCGAAAGGAACTGAGTCCCATGCACGCTGGCAGAACTGCCAGGCTGCGTACCGTGTCCCTGGTGGTCCTCACCTTCTCCCTGACGGCAGCGGCCACCGGCTGCGGCGGCGATTCGGGCGGGCAGGGCGGCGAAGTCACGGTGGGCATCGCCCTTCCCACCAAGAAGCAGACCCGCTGGATCGCCGACGGCGACAACATGTCCAAGCTGTTCAAGGCCCAGGGGTACAAGACCGACCTGCAGTACGCCGACGACAAGGTCAACACGCAGGTCGACCAGGTCGAGGCGATGATCGACCGGGGCGACAAGCTCCTGATCATCGGAGCGGTCGACGGATTCGAGCTCGGCGACGCCCTCCAGAAGGCGTCGAGGGCGGGTGTCAAGGTCATCGCCTACGACCGCCTCCTGCTGGGCTCCAGCAACGTCGACTACTACGCGAGCTTCAACAACACCCAGGTCGGCACGATCCAGGGCAAGTACATCGAGCAGAAGCTCGGGTTGAAGTCCGGCAACGGGCCCTACAACCTCGAGGTCTTCGCCGGCGACCCCGACGACAACAACGCCTCGTTCTTCTTCAAGGGCGCGATGGACGTCCTCCAGGACTACATCGACAAGGGCCAGCTGGTCGTGAAGAGCGACCAGACCCGCCTGAGCCAGGTGGCGACGTTCCACTGGGACGCGGCGATCGCCACCGAGACGATGGCGACCCGGCTGAAGAACCACTACAAGGGCAGCTCCACCGTGGACGCCGTCCTCGCCCCCAACGACGGCATCGCCCGCGGCGTCATCCAGGCGCTGAAGGCCGCCGGCTACGGCACCACGGCCAAGCCGATGCCGGTCATCACCGGCCAGGACGCCGAGGTCGACTCGGTGAAGGAGATCATCAAGGGCGAGCAGTCCATGACGGTCTACAAGGACACCCGCAAGCTCGCGGCCCGCGCGGTCCAGATGGCCCAGGACATCCTCAGCGGCAGGCGGCCTGAGATCAACGACAACTCGACGTACGACAACGGCAACAAGGTCGTGCCGTCGTACCTGATCTCCCCGGTCGGCGTCGACAAGCTCAACTACGAGAAGCTGCTGGTCAAGAGCGGCTACATCAACGCGTCCGACCTCGGCTGACGCAAAGCGCACGTACGCGGGGCCGGGAGGAACACAACGTTCCTCCCGGCCCTCGTCGTACCCGGCGGCAGCCCCGCGTCAGATGAGCACGTTCAGCGAACCCGAGCTGTACAGGCCGCCGTAGCCGCGGCCGGACTTGTCACCGAACCCGTAGTCGAAGTCGTTGTGGCCCTTGCCGAGACCGAGGGCGTGGACGCCGTTGCCGAACCCAACGCCATAGCCATAGCTCACGCTGTACTTGTAGCTGAAGCTGAACCGGTAGCCGTGCTTGTTGCACTGCTTCTTGTGGTGCTTCTTGTACTTCTTGTGGTGGCCCTTGTCGTGGCCCTTTCCGCCCTTGTTGCCCTTCTTGCCCTTGTTGTCCTTTCCGCTCTTGCCCGTGCTGCCCTTGCTGCTGCCCTTCCCGTTGTTGTCGTCCTTGTCCTTGTAGGTCGCGTTGTCTCCGTTGTCGCTGTTGTTCCCGTTGCCGCCCTTACCGCCTCCCTTTCCGCCCTTGCCCCCGCCGTTGTCGTTGCCGTTGTCGTCATCGTCGTCGTCGCCGTTGTCGCCGCCGCGACCGCTGGCGCCGTTGTCGTTCCAGTCGGAACGGCCGCCCCCGCCCCCGCCGCGGCCGTTGTCGCCGTAGCCGCCGTCGTCGTCGCCGTTGCCCCGGCCTCCGCCACCGCTGCCGCCGCGGCCGTTGTCGCCGTAGCCGCCGTCGTCGTCGCCGTTGCCCCGGCCTCCGCCACCGCCGCCCCCGCCACCGCTGCCGCCGCGGCCGTTGTCGCCGTAGCCGCCGTCGTCGTCGCCGTTGTCCCCGCCTCCGCCCCCGCCGCCGCGGCCGTTGCCGCCGCCTCCGCCGCGGCCACTGTCGCTGTCGCCGTAGCCGTTGTTCCCGTTGTCCCCGCCGTTGTCGCCGTAGCCGTTGTCGTCGTCGCCGTAGTCGTCGCTGCCCTTGCTGTAGGAGCCGTTCCCGCCGTCGTCGCTGGCCGCCGTGGCGACGGCGCTGCCGGTCGAGGCGGCCAAGAGGCCGGTGGCAAGAAGTCCGGTCGCGACGCCGAGAGCGGTGCGGCGCATCAGACTGGTTCGCATGAGTGTCCTTCCTTCGGACGGGTGGCGGACGGCGGTCGCCGCCGCCCCTGCGATCCAGTCGTACGTCGCGCGGTCAACGGCCGCCCGTCGAGCGGAGCGTCCGGGCGACAGCGTGGCCAAGGAAGTGACGCAGTGCCACGAGGTACGGAACGTCAGTCCCCGCTGAGCAACAGCGTGTCGAGACCGCGTACCAGACCCCGGCGTGTCGCGGCCGCGCGAGCGGCGAGCAGGGTCCCCGCGACGTAGGGGGCGGGGGAGGTGCCCGCCTCGTGACGGATCACCAGGCGCTCGTCGGGCAGCCCGAACTGCGCCTCCACGGCGAGGGTGTAGCCCGGCAACCGCAGTGAGTGGACCTGCGTGCCCGCGATCGACGCGCCGCGGGCCTCGGGGTGCCCCGCCGTGCGTCCCGGGTCCACGGCGTACTCGGGCCGCCGTACGGCGCCCAGTTGTTCGGCGAGTTCGCGCGCGGTGCCGCTGGGGGCGTCGGGCTTGGTCGCGGAGGCGTAGTCGAGGATCTCCCAGTGCGGCAGGTGACGGGCGGCCAGCCGGGCGCAGGCCTGCGCCATGGCCGCGGTCAGTGAGAAGTTCCCCGAGGCCACCACGCCGACACCGTGCTCCTCGGCCAGCGCGGCGATCTCCTCGTAGTCCGCGCCGGACAGGCCCGACGAGCCGACCACGACGTTGACCCCGCGGACCACGGCGGTGCGCACATGACGCCCGACCGCGGTGTGCGAGGTGTAGTCGATCAGCACGTCCACGCCGTCCAGAGCGTCGTCGACCGTGCTGAAGACGGGCACCCCGAGTTCCGGACCGCCCCACACCGCCCCGAGGTCCGCGCCGGCCGCCGACCGAGCCACCGCCGTCCGCAGCCGCAGGTCCCCGGAGTCCAGGACGGCACGCGCGACCGCCTCCCCGGTCCAGCCGGTCGCCCCGGCGACGCACACGTTCAGCAGGTCCATCCCACCAGCATGAGGCATGATCACCGTCCTTCCCGCCCGGAACCGGTCCCACCGGGGGACCTCAGGCGCAGCCGGGCGGCGGCGGAGCGGGCCTGACGGCGCATCCGGCCGGGCAGCGTCGTCGAGTGCGGCGCGGCGGCGACGAGCTGCTCCGACAGCCACAGCGAGCGCTTCTCCAGGTCCAGCTCGTCCAGCAGCCGGTCGATGTTGGCCAGCAGCGCCCCGTACAGGTCCCAGCTCTCCCAGCGCCGTTCCGTCTCCGCCCGCAGCAGCGCCGCGATCCGGTCCCGTTCCTCCCGGCCGCGCCGCAGCGCGTCCTCCAGCCGGGCCTCCGCCTGGTCCGCGCCCTCCGTGACCTGGGCGGCGATCAGCCGGCCGTAGCTGTCGACGGCGTCGGCCATGTCGGCGAACAACTCGTCGATGCCGGAGGCGAGCTCGCCGGTGAACAGCGGCTCCCGCGCCCCGCGCTCGCGGTCCAGCTCCGTCAGCGAGCGGCACAGCGTCCGCAGCAGCACGGTCGACACCTCCAGGGTGTCCAGCCCGCTGCGCAGGAGGAGCCGGGCCATCGCGCCCTCCGCCGGCTTCACCCGCGGGTTGAGCCGTGTCCCCTCCTCCGCCCTGCGCAGCGAGGCGTCGAACCGTGCGATCTCGTTGTCCAGCCGGCGTGCGTCCATCAGCCAGGAGCGGGCCTGCCCGGCGGTGGCGCCGTCGCGCACCTCCCGCCCCATACGGAGCATCAGCGCCCGCATGTGCTCGGCCAGCTCCCGCACCGCGTCACCGGCCGGCTCCACGAAGGCGGGGGGCGGCACGACGACGTTCAGCAGCACCCCGACGACCGCCCCGACCAGGGTCTCCAGGATGCGGTCCAGCGCCTCGCCGGAGGGGGCGGGGACGGCCAGGATGAGCATCGCGCTGATCGCCACCTCGGCCACGAACTCGTCCACGCGGATGAAGTGACCGATCACCAGCGACGCCAGGATGATCAGCCCGAGGCTCCACCAGGTCAGCCCGATCAGCTCCGCGAAGCCGACCGCGATGAGGACGCCCGCCACCACGCTGACCACCCGTCGGACGCCCGTGGTCACCGTCGTGTAGAGCGTCACCTGCACCACGAGCAGGGCCGTCAGCGGAGCCGTCAGCGGCGCGGGGTTGGGCAGCAGCCAGACGGCCACGGCGTACGACAGCACCGCGGCCACGGTGGAGCGCACCGTCTGCACGACGATCGGGTCGTTGTTGCGCCGCAGGAGGTCGGAGAGCGGGGCGGGGAGGACGCCGGGCACCCTGCCAGTCTCCCCACGCGCGGGACGCCGGCACCGGTCGGCGGCACGGGTTGCGCCGACCGCGTGAATACCCGGCCCCGACACGCCCCTGAGGCACCGTCGGCGGCCGCGGCGGGGGCTTCATGGTCCGGGCCGAGTGTGTCCGAGCAGGGGAGCGAGGTGCCTATGGCGTGCGCGGTACGGCGCTCCGGGGCCCTTGCCGCGGTGGTCGTCCTCGCGGCCGCCGCGGTCGCGTGCGGCGGCGCGTCGCGGACGTCCGGACGGGCGACGCTCGACTGGTACAACTTCCCCGACGACTCCGGGGCGCTCCAGCAGGCCGCCGACCGCTGCAGCCGTGCCTCCGGCGGACGCTACGTCATCCGCTACAACAAGCTCCCCCGGACGGCGGACGGCCAGCGGCAGCAACTCGTACGCCGGCTGGCCGCACACGACCCCGCGCTCGACGTCCTCGGCCTGGACGTCACCTGGGCCCCGGAATTCGCCGAGGCCGGCTGGATCCGCCCGTGGACGGGCGACCGGCGCGCCGAGGCCGTCCGGGACACCCTCGCCGCGCCGCTGCGGACGGCCACGTGGAAGGGCCGCCTCTACGCCGTCCCGTACAACACCAACGTCCAGCTGCTGTGGTACCGGTCGGACCTCGTGCCGGAGCCGCCCACGACCTGGGCCGGGATGCTCGATGCGGCCCGCGCCCTGGCGAAGGCCGGCAAGCCCCACCGGATCGAGGTCCAGGGCGCCCAGTACGAGGGGCTCACCGTCTGGTTCAACACGCTCGTAGCCAGCGCCGGCGGGTCGATCCTCAACGCCGACGCGACCGCGCCCTCGCTCGGCGCGCCCGCGGTGCGGGCCGCGGGCATCATGCGCGACCTGGCGGTCTCGCCCGCCGCCGACCCGTCGCTGCCCAACCAGACGGAGGACCAGAACAGGCTGGCCATGGAGTCCGGCACCGCCGCCTTCCAGCTGAACTACCCCTTCGTGTATCCGGCGATGAAGGCCGACAACCCCGAGCTGTTCCGGCACTTCCGGTGGGCCCGCTACCCGCGGGTCGACGCCGGCCGTCCCGCGCGGGTCACCATCGGCGGGATCGACCTCGCCGTCGGCGCCTACAGCCGCCGGCCCGCCCTCGCCTTCGAGGCGGCGCTGTGCCTGCGCGACCGCGACAACCAGCGGACCGCCGCGCTGCGGGGCGGCCTGCCGCCGACCCTGCGCGGCCTCTACGACGATCCCCGGATCAAACGCAGCTACCCCTTCGCGCAGGACATCCTCGCCGAGCTGGAGAACGCCGCCCTGCGGCCGCAGACCCCCGCCTACCAGAACGTGTCCATCGCGGTGGCCCACACCCTGTCACCACCCGCCGCCATCCGGCCGGCCGCGTCCGTCCGGGACCTGCGGGGGCAGATCGAGGACGCCCTGCAGTCCAAGGGGCTGGTCCCGTGACGCGGCTCTCGGAGGGCGCCCGCCAGGAGCGGCGGCTGGGCTGGCTGCTCTGCGCCCCCGCCGTGGTCGTCATGCTCGTCGTGACGGCCTACCCCGTGTTCTACGCCGTCTACCTGTCCCTGCACCGCTACGACCTGCGCTTCCCCCAGCTGGCCCGTTTCGTGGGCCTGGACAACTACGCCGCGGTCCTGAGCTCCGGGTTCTGGTGGGAGGCCTTCTGGGTGACCTGCCTGATCACGGTGGTGTCCGTCGCGGTGGAACTGGCCCTCGGCATGGGCCTGGCCGTCGTCATGCACCGGGCGGTCCTCGGCCGCTCCGCGGTGCGCACCGCGATCCTGCTGCCGTACGGCATCGTGACCGTCGTCGCCGCCTTCTCCTGGCAGTACGCCTGGACCCCCGGCATCGGCTACCTCGTCGACGCGGCGGGACAGGCCCCGCTGACCGACCACTGGAAGGCCATCGGACTGATCATCCTGGCCGAGGTCTGGAAGACCACGCCCTTCATGGCGCTGCTGCTGCTCGCCGGGCTGGCCCTGGTGCCCGAGGAGACCCTGCGCGCGGCCATGGTCGACGGCGCCGGCCGCTGGCAGCGCTTCCGGCTGGTCACGCTGCCGCTGATGAAGCCCGCCATCCTGGTGGCGCTGCTGTTCCGCACCCTCGACGCGTTCCGGATCTTCGACAACATCTACGTGCTCACGCAGGGCTCCAACGGCACGGGCTCGGTGTCGATCCTCGGCTACGACAACCTCTTCACGGCGCTGAACCTCGGCATCGGCTCGGCGATCTCGGTGCTGATCTTCGTGTGCGTGGCGGTCATCGCCTTCGCCTTCATCCGGCTGTTCGGCACGGCCGCCCCCGGATCGGAGGACAGCGGACGATGAGCACGAGCCCGGCGCAGCGGCGGCGGATCGCCCGCTGGAGCGTCGTCAACACCGTCGTGGTGCTGTACGCGCTGTTCCCGGTGTGGTGGATCGTCGCCCTGTCCTTCAAGGCCCCCGCCACCCTCTCCGACGGCAGCTTCGTCCCCCGTACGTGGACGCTGGAGAACTACCGGGGCATCTTCGCGACCTCCGAGTTCACCCGCGCGCTGGTCAACTCCATCGGGATCGCCCTGATCTCCACCGTCGTCGCCGTCACGCTGGGCACCATGGCCGCCTACGCTGTGGCCCGGCTGCGCTTCCCCGGCAAAGGGCTGCTGATCGGGACCTCGCTGCTGATCGCGATGTTCCCGCCGATCTCCCTGGTGTCGCCACTGTTCAACATCGAGCGCTTCCTCGGACTGTTCGACACGTGGGCCGGGCTGATCATCCCGTACATGACCTTCTCGCTGCCGCTGGCGATCTACACGCTGTCGGCGTTCTTCCGCGAGATCCCCTGGGACCTGGAGAAGGCGGCCAAGGTCGACGGGGCGACCCCGGCCCAGGCCTTCCGGCTGGTCATCGCACCGCTCGCGGCGCCTGGGGTGTTCACCACGGCGATCCTGGTCTTCATCTTCTGCTGGAACGACTTCCTGTTCGCGATCTCCCTCACCTCCACCACCACCGCCCGCACCGTGCCGGCGGCGATCGCGTTCTTCACCGGCAGCTCCCAGTTCCAGCAGCCCACCGGCTCGATCGCCGCGGCCGCCGTGGTCATCACCGTCCCGATCGTCGTCTTCGTGCTGCTGTTCCAGCGGCGCATCGTGGCCGGACTCACCTCCGGCGCAGTGAAGGGCTGAAGGACCGCACATGGCCGAGATCACCCTCGACGGCGTCACCAAGCGCTACCCCGACGGCGCGGTCGCCGTCCGCGACGTCAGCCTCGCCATCGGGGACGGCGAGTTCGTGATCCTCGTGGGGCCGTCAGGCTGCGGCAAGTCCACCACCCTCAACATGATCGCCGGGCTGGAGGACATCACCGAGGGCACCCTGCGCATCGGCGGGCAGGTCGTCAACGACAAGGCCCCCAAGGACCGCGACATCGCCATGGTCTTCCAGAGCTACGCCCTCTACCCCCACATGACCGTCCGCCAGAACATGGGCTTCGCCTTGCGGCTGGCCGGCGTGGACAAGGCCGTCATCAAGGAGAAGGTCGAGGAGGCCGCCCGGGTCCTGGACCTCACCGGCCACCTCGACCGCAAGCCCGCCAACCTCTCCGGCGGGCAGCGCCAGCGCGTCGCCATGGGCCGGGCCATCGTCCGCGAGCCCAAGGCCTTCCTGATGGACGAGCCGCTCTCCAACCTCGACGCCAAGCTGCGGGTCCAGATGCGCACCCAGATCGCCCGGCTGCAGCGGCGCCTGGGCACCACCACGGTGTACGTCACGCACGACCAGACCGAGGCCATGACCCTCGGCGACCGTGTCGTCGTGATGCGCGGCGGCGTCGTCCAGCAGACCGGCTCGCCGCAGGAACTGTACGACCGGCCGCGCAACCTCTTCGTCGCCGGGTTCATCGGCTCGCCCGCGATGAACTTCCTGCCCGCCGCCGTGGAGGAGGACCGGTTGCGCACCCCCCTCGGCGACCTGCCGCTCGACGACCGCCTCCGCACCGCCCTGGCACGCCACGACGCACCGCGCGAGGTCATCGCGGGCTTCCGGCCCGAGCACTTCGAGGACGCCGCGCTCGTCGACCCCGGCCGTGGCGGCGCCACGGTCACCGTCACCGTCGACGTCCGCGAGTCCCTCGGCTCCGACGTCTACGTCCACGTCGCCCAGGAGGGCGGCGCGGCCGCCGCGGCCGCCGCGGAGCAACTGGCGGAGCTCGCCGCCGACTCCGGGCTCGCCGACACCGGCGCCGGCGGCCCCGAGGTCGTCGCCCGGCTCTCCGCCAGGACCCGGGCCCGCGAGGGCGAACGCCTGCGGCTGTGGCTGGACACCGCACAGGCCCAGGTCTTCGACCCGGCCACCGGCGACAACCTCACGCTCCCCGAACGCCCCGGCGACACGACCGCGGGGTGAGCGCATGGCCCCGGCCACCGTCCCGCCGCCGCTGCCCGGCCCCCTCGCGCACCTCGCCCCGCTCCTCGACGACTGGGGCTACCTGGCGGTCGGCGTCCTCGTCCTGCTCGACAACTGCGGCATCCCCGTACCCGGGCAGACCGTCCTCGTCGTCGCGGCCGCCTACGCGGGCACCGGCCGGATGGACATCGCCGGCGTCGTCGTGGTCGCCGTCGCCGCGGCCGTCGCGGGCGACTGCCTCGGCTACCTCATCGGCCGCATCGGCGGCCGCGCCTTCGTCCACCGCTGGGGCCGCTACGTCCTGCTCACCCCGGAACGCTTCGTGCGCGGCGAGGAGTTCTTCGCCCGCCGCGGCGACCTCGTCGTCCTCCTCGCCCGGTTCGTCGACGTCCTGCGCCAGACCAACGGCATCATCGCCGGCACCGCCGGCATGCCCTGGTGGCGCTTCCTGCTCTGCAACACCCTCGGTGCGATCCTCTGGGTCGGCGTGTGGGCCTCCCTCGCCTACGCCGCCGGCGCCCGCCTCGGCCCCCTCTACGCCTGGCTCACCCGCTTCCAGCTCTACGCCCTGATCGCCGTGGCCCTCCTCGCCGCCGCCCTGACCGCCCGCCACATCCGCCGCCGCCGCATCCGCCGCCGCGACGCCGGTCCCTGAGGGGTCCTCACGCCCCGTCGCGGGCCATCAGCGTCGCCAGTCCGGCTCCGGTACGCGGACACCCCGTGCGGCTGCCCGTTGCTCAAGGAGGCCGGCGGAGCGGGACGGTCATGCAGGGCGCGTCTCGCCGGTTCGCCGTTGCGTACTCCCACCTTCGGGCAACGTCCGGCCCAGGACCAGGGCTTCGGCCGCGGGCGGCGGGGTCGGCGCGGTGCGAGGCCGCGCGTGGGGGCTCGGCCCCGCCACCTGCCGCCCGTCGGCGTGGTGCCCGGGGCCCGGCGGGGGCTAGAGCAGGTCCTCGATGGTGATCGGCATCTTGCGGACGCGGCGGCCCGTGGCGTGGTGGACGGCGTTGGCGATGGCGGCGCCGGCGCCGACCTGGCCGATCTCGCCGACGCCTTTGACGCCGAGGGGGTTGACGACGGTGTCCTCGACCTCGACGAACTCGACGTCGACGTCCGGCACGTCCGCGTTGACGGCGACCAGGTAGTCGCCGAGGCTCGACGCCGCCCAGCGGCCGGTGCGGGCCTCCATGTGGTTGGCCTCGAGGAGGGCCTGGCCCAGTCCCCAGATCATGCCGCCGGTGAGCTGGCTGCGGGCGGTCTTGGGGTTGAGGACCCGCCCGGGGGCGAAGGCGCCGACCATGCGGCGGACCCGGACGAGGCCCAGGTCGGCGTCGACGGCGACCTCGGCGAACTGGGCGCCGAAGGTCATCAGGGCGTGCCCGTTCGCGCCGGCGTCGGGGGTCCAGGAGCCCAGGGCCTCCATGTCGGGGAGGAACTGCCGGTGCATCATATCGGCGTAGGTCTCACCGGTGCCGGGGTCGTCCCGGAGCACCATGCGGCCGTCCTGGACCTCGACGGCCTCGGGGGCCGCGCCGTGCAGCGGCGACTCCGCGTCCGCGACCGCCCGCGCGACGAGCGCGTCGCGCAGGGTGGTGGCCGCGGTGTGGACGGCCGCGCTGATCATGCCCGCCCCGGCCGAGCCGACGGCCGCGGCGATCTGGGGGAAGGCGGTGTCGCCGTTCTCGAAGCGGCACCGCCCGGCCGGCAGGCCGAGGGCGTCGGCGGCGACCTGCGTCATGGCCGTGGCCACGCCGGTGCCGAAGTCGGGGGTGGCCGCCTGCACCAGGGCGGTCCCGTCGGCGTAGAGGCGGGCGCGGGCGCGCTGCGGGGTGACGGGCTGGGCGACGGGGTAGCCGGCGCTGGCCATGCCCGTGCCGATCAGCCAGTGCCCTTCACTCCGGGAGCGCGGTCGCGGATCGCGGTCCGCCCAGCCGAAACGCTCCGCGCCGCGGCGGTAGCACTCCTCCAGCCCCCAGCTCGACCACGGGTCGCCCGTGCCGGGGTCGGTCGCCGTGATGTTGCGCAGCCGCAGTTCCAGCGGGTCCATCCCGAGGCGCTCGGCGAGCTCGTCCATCGCGCACTCCATGGCGAACATGCCCGAGGCCTCGCCCGGCGCGCGCATGAAGGTCGGCGTCATGGTGTTCGCGCGGAACAGCCGGTACTCGCCCTCGTAGTGGGGGCACCCGTAGATCTGCGAGGCGACGCCCAGGGAGGGCTCGGCCCACTCGTCGAAGTGCGAGGTGGGGGAGAGCTTGTGGTGGCGCAGCGCGGTGAGCCGCCCGTCCCCGGCCGCCGCGAGCGTGATCGTCTGCTCCTGCTCCTCGCGGTGTCCCATCGAGGTGAACATCTGCTCGCGGGTCAGTGCCAGTTTCACCGGGCGGCCCACCTGCCGGGCGGCGATCGCGGCGAGGGCCGGATGGTGCCAGATCATGGCCTTGCCGCCGAAGCTGCCGCCCGTGTAGTGCCCGATGACCCGCACCCGGGAGACCGGCAGGCCGAGCAGCGCGGCGACCGTCTGCTGGGTGGAGGTGATGCCCTGCGTCGCGTCCCAGAGGGTGAGTTCGTCGCCCTCCCAGGACGCGGTGGTCGCCGGCGGCTCGAGGGGGTTGTGGTTGTTGGCGGCGTAGGTGAAGGTGACGTCGAGCCGTACGTCGGCCTCGTCGATCCCCTTCCGCAGGTCGCCCCGGCTCATGCGGCCCGGTATGAAGCCGCCGAAGATCGCCTCGGGCACGTGGGCCCGGTCCCGGCCCTGGTCGAGGGTGGTGACGGAGGGCTCCTCCGCGTACCGCACGTGCAGCAGGCTCGCCGCGTGCTGGGCCCGTTCGTGCGTGTCGGCGACGACGACGGCGATGTGCTGGCCCGCGTAGTGGACGACGTCGTCCTGCAGGGGGAAGAAGGTCTGGCCGGGCGCCGCCGTCCCCGCCAGGGAGGGGATCAGCGGCGGCTGCGCCGCGATGGGCGGGGTGTTCTCGTGGGTGAGGACGGCGAGGACGCCCTCTGCGGCCTCGGCCTCGCCCGCGTCGATCGAGGTGATCCGCCCGCAGGCGATGTGGGCCCCGACGAGCGCGGCGTACGCCATGCCGGGGAGCGGGACCTCCGCCGAGTACCGTGCAGAGCCGGTGACCTTGGGGCGGCCGTCGACACGGTCCATGGGCTGCCCGACGGCCGGGCTCATGACGGGCTCCCGGTGAGGGTCCCGAGCGCGCGGACCACGGCCCGGCAGGCGAGTTCGACCTTGAACGCGTTCATCGCCGTGGGCCGTGCCGCGGCCAGTTCGACCCGCGCGGCCTCGTGGAAGTTCTCCGGGATCGCCGGGGCCCCGAGCAGGAACTCCTCGGCGCGTCCGGCCCGCCAGGGCCGGGTGCCCACCCCGCCGAGCGCGAGGCGGACGTCCAGCACCAGCCCGTCCGCCAGCGCCAGCGCGGCCGCCACCGAGACCAGGGCGAACTCGTACGACTCGCGGTCCCTGACCTTCAGGTAGGTGGAACGACGGGCGATCGGCACCGAGGGCACCTCGATCACGGTGATCAGCTCGCCGTGCTCCAGCGGGTGCTCCCGGTCCGGGGTGTCGCCGGGCAGCAGGAAGAACTCGTCGAAGGAGTAGGAGCGTTCGCCGCCGGGCCCCTGGGTCCGGATCCTCGCGCCCAGCGCCGCCAGGGCCACGGCCACGTCCGAGGGGTGGGCTGCGATGCAGTGCGCGCTCGTGCCGAGGACGGCGTGCCCGCGGCTCGTCCCCTCGATCGCCGAGCAACCGCTGCCGGGTACGCGCTTGTTGCAGGGTGACGCGGAGTCACGGAAGTAGCCGCACCGCACGCGCTGCATCATGTTGCCGCCCATGGAGGCCATGTTGCGCAACTGCGCCGAGGCGCCGAGCTCCAGCGCCTGGGCGACGAGCGGGAAGCGCTCCCGTACGACGGGCGCCTGCGCGACCTGGCTCATCCGGGCCAGCGCGCCGATCCGCAGCGAGCCGTCGGGCATGCCCTCCACGCCGGTCAGGGGGAGGTCGTTGATGTCGACGAGCCGTCGCGGCGTGAGCACGTTCTGCCGCAGCAGGTCGACCTCCGTGGTGCCGCCGGCCAGGAAGTGGCTCTGCGGGTCGGCGGTGACGGCCGCGATGGCGTCCGCCGTGCCGGTGGCGCGGGTGTAGCTGATGGGCCGCACGGTGTCACGCTCCGCTGCCGGTTCCGGGATCGGTGTCCGGTCCCGCATCGCGCACCGCGCGGACCGCCGCACGGATGTTGGGGTACGCGGCGCAGCGGCAGATGTTGCCGCTCATCCACTCCTTGATCTCGGCGTCGTCCGAGGCGTGCCCCTCCCGCAGCAGCGCCACCGCCGACATGATCTGCCCCGGGGTGCAGTAGCCGCACTGGAAGGCGTCCTGCGCGATGAACGCCTCCTGCATCGGGTCGAGCCGGCCCTCCCGCGCGAGGCCCTCGATCGTGGTGACCTCGTGGCCCTCGCACGCGATGGCGAGCGTCAGGCAGCCCAGTACGCGCCGCCCGTCCACGAACACCGTGCAGGCCCCACAGGTGCCCTGGTCACAGCCCTTCTTGGCGCCGGTCAGCCGGAGGTGCTCGCGGAGCGCGTCGAGCAGGCTCACCCGGGGCTCGATGTCCGCCGCCCGCCGTTCCCCGTTGACGTGCAAGGTGACCGGGACGGGGTCCGGGCCGCGCTCCGGCAGTACGCCGGATTCCGCCGCGGTGTTCGCCGAAACATATGAGGACACCGGTCCACCTCCAGATCGGTCTCCCTTTCATGCTGTTTCGCCCGTCAACGACCCGCAACCGGGATCATGCCCCCGCGCGGCGGCACAGGGGGCGGACCGGATCGCCGGGCCGTGCCCGGGCGCCCCCGGCTCCGGGTCCTCGCGGGGCGGCTACCGCTGCCGGGCCGCGTACGCCCGTGCCTTGTTGCGGTTGCCGCACACGCGCATCGAGCACCAGCGGCGGCTGCGGTTCTTGGAGACGTCCCAGAAGACCCAGCCGCAGGTGTGCTCGGCGCAGCGCTTGAGGCGCGCCGCGTCGCCGGTGGTCACCAGCGCGCTCCAGGCCAGGGCGATGCGGGCGAGCGCCCCTTCCACGGGCGGCAGCCCCGGCGCGGGGGACAGTACGGGCCGGTCCCCGCCGACCGCGACGTGGACGGGCAGCCCCCGCAGCACCTCGTCGGCGGCCGCGACGGCCCCGGGGTCGGGGGTGTCGCCGACGTTGGCGCCCAGCACCTCGCGGATGCCGGCCCGCAGGCGCAGGGCGCGGTCGTGCTCGCCGGGCGTGACCGGCGTGCCGTCGTCGAGCAGGCCGCGGGAGGCGAGGAAGGCGGACAACCGGTCCGGCGCGGCCAGGTCGTCCGTGCCGATGTCGAGGTCGACGGTGTTGGCGAAGGCCTCCACCAGGACGGCGGCGGGCGGGGGTTCGAGCACGGGGCACCTCCTGTCGCCGAAGTCTACCGGCTATCGTGAACGGCGGTTAGAATCACCGGCGGAGCCGATAGCCGGTTAGTGTAGGGGGAGTTCACATGGGGGACCGCGCCCGCGTCACGCCGGTGAAGGAAGGCACCGCCCCGGCGGCCGACTCCGCGACCGCGCCGCCGACGGTCCTCCGGGGCACCCGCAACACGGCCGTGCTGGTCGGCTTCACCGCGGTCACCAATCTCGCCGACGGGGTGACCAAGATGGCGCTGCCCCTGCTCGCGGCGCGGGCCTCCGGCTCGCCGCTGCAGGTCACGGCGGTATCCCTGATGCTCACCCTGCCCTGGCTGCTGGTCGCCCTCCCCGTGGGCGTCCTGGTGGACCGCCGGGACCGCCGGGGGCTGCTGTGGGCCGCGGGCGGCGTGCGGATGGCGGCCGTGGCCTGCCTCCTCGCGGCGGCGGCCGGCGGCGGGCTCGGCATCGGGGTGCTCTGCGCGGCCGGTGCCGTCCTCGGCGTCGCGGAGGTGGTGGCGCTGACGGCGGAGGCGGCGCTCGTACCGTCCGTGGTGCCCCCGGCCGGGCGTGAACGCGCCAACGCGTGGATCACCGGCGCCGAGACCGTGTGCAACGAGTTCTGCGGCCCCCTGGTCGGCGGGGTGCTGATCGCCGTGGGCACCGGGTTCGCGCTCGGCGCGACCTGGGTCGCGTACGCGCTCGCCTCCCTCGCCCTGTTCCTGCTCGCCGGGCGGGTGGCCGGGGCACGCGGCACGGGCGCGGTGGCGGACCGCGCCCCCGCCGCCGTCCGCACGCAGATCGCCGAGGGCCTGTGCCACGTGTGGCGGCACGACCTGCTGCGCACCCTCTCGCTGGTCCTCACCGTCCTGTGCTCCTGCTGGGGCGCGTGGCTGGCGCTGATGCCCCTGCACGCGACCCACACGATGGGCCTGGACGCCGGGCGGTACGGGCTGCTGCTGAGCGCCCTCGGCGTGGGCGGGCTAACCGGCGCGCTCACCGTCGGCCGGGTCAACCGGCTGCTGGGCCGCCGCGGCGCGATGTCCGCCGACATCGCCGGCACCGCCGCGATGATGGCGCTGCCCGCGCTGACCACCGCCTTCTGGCCGGTGGCCGCCGGCGCCTTCCTCGGCGGCATGGGCGGCACCCTGTGGGCGGTCAACGCCCGCACGATCGCCCAGGACATCGTGCCGGAGCACATGATGGGCCGCTACAGCGCCGTCAGCAGACTGTTCAGCTGGGGCGCCATGCCGCTCGGCGCCACCCTGGCCGGCGTACTGGCCGAACTCGGCGGCCCCCGGCTGGTGTTCGCGGTCCTCGCCGTCGTCGCGGCCGCGGCGCTCGTCCCCTTCCTACGGATCGCCGCCCCGGCGCGTGCCTAACGCTGAGCGTCTTCCAGCTGTCGGACGACCGCCTCCGCGACCGCGCGGGCGCTGCCGGGGTTCTGACCGGTGATCAGCCGCCCGTCCTCGACGACGTAGGCGTCGAACGGCCGCCTGGCCGTAGAGTAGTCGGCGCCGAGCTTCGTCAGCTCCTCCTGGAGGCTGTAGGGCACCGCCTCGGCCCGGTGGGCGAGTTCCTCCTCGGGCCACGAGAACCCGGTCACCCGCCTGCCCCGGACCAGCGGTTCTCCGCTGCTCAGCGTCACGTTGAGCAGCCCCGTCGCGCCGTGGCAGACTGTGGACACGATCCGGCCCGACTCGTAGAACCTGGCCATCAGGGCCTCCAGTTCCCGGCTCTGCGGGAAGTCGAACATCACGCCGTGGCCGCCGGTGAGGTAAATGGCGTCGTAGTCCTCGAGGTTCACGTCGGTGATCGGCAACGTGTCCTCGAGGAGGTCCATGTACGCGCGGTCGGCGTAGTGCCTGCCGGTGCCGAGCTCCCCCAGCACCTCGTGGGAGAGGCTCTCCGGGTCGAGGGGGACCTTGCCGCCGGCCGGACTGGCGATGTCCATGGAGTAGCCGTCCTGCTCGACCACGTCCCAGAAGTGTGTCAGTTCCCCGAGCCACAGCCCGGTGCGCATGCCGACCTTCTCGTACTCGTCGACGTTGGTCACGATGACCAGGATCTTCTTGGTCGCAGGCATGCCACTGCCCTCTTCCCTGCGGGATTCGGTGCTCGTCGCGGCGGTCGACACCGCTGTGGCACCCCGTCGGTTCGAGCCTAAATGCGCCATTTGGGGCAGGCAAGGCGGTCCGGCGGGCCGGGCACCGGCTACGCCACGCAGAACTCGTTCCCCTCCGGGTCCTGCATCACCACCCCGTAGTGGTCCACGCCCGGTTGGGCGAGCACGCGCAGTCGGGAGGCCCCCGCCGCCACCAGCCGGCCGACCTCGGCCTCGACCCGCTCCCTGCGGGTCTCCAGGGGCACCTCGGCCCGCCGGCCGCCCACCTTGACGTCGAGGTGCAGCCGGTTCTTGACCACCTTGCCCTCGGGCACCTGCTGGAACCAGATCCGGGGCCCGTCACCCTCCGGGTCCACGATGGAGTCGCAGCACTCCCCGTCGCCGAGCTCCTCCTCCGGCACGCCGACGGAGAGCCAGTACTCCCGCCAGGTGGGGAAGCCGTCCGGGGCGTCCTCCATCCGGTAGCGCAGCGCGTCCGCCCAGAAGCGCGCCTGCGCCCCGGGATCCGCGCAGTCGATCGTCAGCTGGAACGCGACCATGGTGTGCCTCCGTCGAATGGGCCCGCCCGGTGCTTTGCACCGGTGGGGCCCATGCTGCCCGACGGGTACGACAGTCGCTCAGTCGCTCCCCTCGAGCCTGAAGCCGACCTTCAACCCGACCTGGAAGTGCCCGACCTGCCCGTCCGCGAAATGACCGCGGATCTGCGTCACCTCGAACCAGTCGAGGTTGCGCAGGGTCTCCGAGGCACGGCTCAGCCCGTTGCGGATGGCGGCGTCCAGGCCCTCGCCGGACGAGCCGACGATCTCGGTCACCCGGTACGTGTGGTCGGTCATGGGTCCTCCCTGATCAGTGGGAACGGGCGGTTCCGCCGCCCCTCCACGGTGCCTCATCGCCCCGCGGGCCGCGAGGGGAAGGACGGTCCCGGGCGTTAGCCGGCGGCGTGCCACGGGAAGGGGCTCCACATGGCCAGGGCCAACGCCGAGGTCGAAGCCCTGCTCCGCGAGTACGCCGACCTCATCCGGATCACCGGCGGCGACGCGTACAAGGCGCGCGCCTACGAGAAGGCCGCCCGCGCCATCGGCGGCCACCACGAGGACGTCTCCCGGCTCGACGACAAGGGACTGCGGAAGATACCCGACGTGGGGAAGTCCGTGGCCGAGAAGGTCACCGCGTACCTGCGCACCGGCACCGTCCCCGCCGTCGAGGAGCTGCGCGCCCGCATCCCCGCCGGCGTACGGGAGATGACCGCGATCCCGATGCTCGGCCCCAAGCGGGCCATGATGCTCTACCAGGAGCTGCACATCGCCTCGGTGCAGGAACTCGCCGACGCCATCCACGCCGAACGCCTGCGCGATCTGCCCGGCTTCGGCGCCCGCACCGAGGAGGCCATCCTGCACGGCATCGGCCTGATGCGGTCCTCGGCCGGCCGGGTCCCGCTGGACGTCGCCACCGCGGTCGCCGAGGAGGTCGTCGCCGAGCTCTCCGCGCTCCCCGATTGCGAGCGCTGCACGTACGCCGGCTCGCTGCGCCGCATGCGGGAAACCGTCGGCGACGTCGACGTGCTCGTCGCCGCCGAGCGGTCCGGGCCCTTCATGGAGGCGTTCACCCGGATGGCGGGCACCGCCGAGGTCATCGTGCGGGGCGCGAAGAAGACCTCGATCCGGACTACCAAGGGCCTCCAGGTCGACCTGCGGGTCGTGCCGCCCGACTCCTGGGGCGCGGCGCTGCAGTACTTCACCGGCTCCAAGGCCCACAACATCCGCACCCGCGAGATGGCCGTCCACCACGGCCTCAAGCTCTCCGAGTACGGGCTCTTCGACACCGCGACCGGCGAGCGCGTCGTCTCCCGCACCGAGGAGGAGGTCTACGCCCGGCTCGGGCTGCCCTGGATACCGCCCACCCTGCGCGAGGACCGGGGCGAGATCCAGGCCGGGCTCGCCGGGGAGCTCCCCGAGCCGCTCGCGCTGCGCGCCGTCCGCGGTGACCTGCACACCCACACCGACCTCACCGACGGCCTCGCCGGCCTGGAGGAGATGGTGGCAGCGGCGGCCGCGCGCGGCTACGCCTACTACGCGGTCACCGACCACGCACCCGACCTGTCCATGCAGCGCATGACGGACGAGAAGATCCTCGCCCAGCGCGAGGAGGCCCGCCGCCTGGACCGCGCCCACAAGGGCATGCGCGTCCTGCACGGCACCGAACTCAACATCGGCCCCGACGGGGGCGTGGACTGGCCGGAGGAGTTCCTGGCCGGCTTCGACCTGTGCGTGGCCTCGATCCACTCCCACTTCCACCAGGACCGCGAAACCCTCACCCGGCGCCTGGTGCGCGCGGCCGAGAACCCGTACGTCAACATCATCGGCCACCCCACCACCCGGCTGCTGGGCAGGCGCCCGGGCGTTGACGCCGACCTCGACGAGGTCTTCGCGGCCTGCGCCCGCACCGGCACGGCGCTGGAGGTCAACGCCCAGCCCGACCGGCTCGACCTCGGCGACGAACTGATCCTGCGGGCCCGCCGGCACGGCGTGAAGTTCGCCGTCGACAGCGACGCGCACGCCATCGTCCACCTGGACTTCATGCGCTACGGCGTCGGTACGGCGCAGCGGGGCTGGCTCACCGAGGACGACGTCGTCAACGCCTGGCCGCTCACCCGGCTGCGGCGCTTCCTGCGCAAGGGCGGCCGTACGCATCCGTGACCGTACCCGGGGTAGGCGCAGCGCGAGGGCCCCTACCACGCCCGACTTCGAGGAGGACACGATGCTGCTGCTGGGATTCGTGCTCATGGGCGCCACCGCCGCCTTCACCGGACTCCTGATCGCGGAGAACCTCGGCGGAGGACCCGACTACACCGTGACGTTGTTCGGCTCGGACATCGCCACCGTCAACACCCTCGGCGCGTTCCTCGCCGGTCTCGCGCTCGCCCTGGTGTTCTGCCTGGCCTCGGTCATCGCCCTGGCCGGCGCCGGACGCGAGCGCAGCCGCCGCGCGGAGCTGCGCCGGCTGCGCCGCCGGGCCCGCGCCGCGGAGACGGCGCCCGACGCCACCGCCCCGACCGCCCCGACCGTCGCCACCGGGACCGCCGGGACCGCCGACGACACGGACACGACCACGAAGACCCCCACGGCGTCCGCCCGCCGCCGGGGCATGCACCTGTTCGGCCACTGAGCCGGAGCAGGAGCGCACCATCCGGCGCATGTGGCGCCCGCCCACCGGTACGTACGACGGACCGCCGAAGATGCCTCCCGGACCCGCTGCCGCCATTCTGGGAACGGGGCAGGACAAGGAGGCCGGTACGTGTCCACCGCGAAGATCTGCTGTGTGGCGGGCGCCCCGTGCTGGGTCAGCCTGATGGCACGCGACCTGGACGTGGCGAAGGCGTTCTACGGACCACTGCTCGGCTGGGAGTTCGAACCCGGTCCGTCCCGCTGGGGCCCGTACGAACGCGCACTGGTGAACGGCACGGAGGTCGCCGGCATCGGGGCCATCGCCCGGGACTGGGAGACCTCGGTGTCCTGGACCACGTACTTCGGGGTGGAGAGCGCCGACGCCACCGCCTCCGACATCCGCGACCGCGGCGGCACGGTGGCCGTGGGCCCGCTCGACTTCGACGCCGGGCGGCTGGCCCTGGTGGCCGACTCCATGGGCGCCTCCTTCGGCATCTGGGAGGGCGAGCACGGCCCCGCCCGCAAGCTGCGGATGCACGGCGCCCCCTCCTGGATCGAGCTGCGCACCCGCGACGCCTTCGCCGCGGCCCTGTTCTACGGCGAGGTCTTCCACTGGGACCGGCGCGGGCCCCGCTACGTCGTGGAGTGGGAGAACGACCGCGTCGTCCTCTACGTCGACGGGCACAGCGTCGCGGGCATCCGCGGCGGCGGCGTCGAGGCCGCGGCCGACCCCAAGGTCCGGCCGCGGTGGCACGTCTTCTTCACCGTCGCCGACGTCGACGAGGCCGTCCGGCGCGCCAAGGACCTCGGCGGCGAGGTGACCGGCGAACCCCTCGACAGCGCCTACGGCAGGGTCGCGGGCATCCGCGACCCGGAGGGCGGACTGCTCTCCCTCGTCGCCGACCACGAGTAGCACGCCGCCCGCCCGCCGGGAGAAGCGGCCATGGAGTGGTTCACGGCACCCGACTACTGGCTGAGCCGCGTCGTCGTCCAGCGCGGCCTCGGCGTGCTCTACCTGGTCGCCTTCCTCACCGCCGCGAACCAGTTCCGCGCCCTCATCGGCGAGCACGGTCTGCTGCCCGTGCCGGACTTCCTGCGGCACGTGCCGTTCCGCCACGCGCCGAGCCTGTTCCACCTCCACTACTCCGACCGCCTCTTCGCCGCCGTCGCGTGGGGCGGCGTCGCGCTGTCCGCGGCCGTCGTCGCGGGCGTGACGGACCTCGTGCCGCTGTGGGCCGCCCTGCTGGTCTGGGCGGCGCTGTGGCTGCTCTACCTGTCGATCGTCAACGTCGGCCAGACGTGGTACGCGTTCGGCTGGGAGTCCCTGCTGCTGGAGGCCGGCTTCCTGGCGGTGTTCCTCGGCAACGACGAGACCGGGCCGCCCGTGCTGATCCTGTGGCTGATGCGCTGGCTGCTCTTCCGCGTCGAGTTCGGCGCTGGACTGATCAAGATGCGGGGCGACGCCTGCTGGCGCGACCTGACCTGCCTGTACTACCACCACGAGACGCAGCCCATGCCCGGCCCGCTCAGCTGGTTCTTCCACCACCTGCCGCGCGGGGTTCACCGGGCCGAGACCGCCGCCAACCACTTCGCCCAGCTGGTCGTGCCCGTCGCCCTGTTCACCCCGCAACCGGTGGCGGGCATCGCCGCCTGCGTCGTCATCGCCACCCAGCTGTGGCTCGTGCTCTCGGGCAACTTCGCGTGGCTGAACTGGCTGACCATCGTCCTCGCCGTCGCCGCGCTCGACGGCTCGTACGTGGCCGCGCCGCCACCCGCGGCGTCCGTCCCCCCGCCCGCCTGGTACGCGGCCCTGGTGATCGCCGCCACCGTCCTCGTCGCCGTCCTCAGCTACTGGCCCGCCCGCAACCTGCTCTCCCGCGGCCAGATGATGAACGTCTCCTTCAACCGGCTGCACCTGGTCAACTCCTACGGCGCCTTCGGCAGCATCAACCGGATGCGCCTGGAGGTCGTCGTCGAGGGCACCGACGCGGCCGAACCCGGTCCCGGCACGGTGTGGAAGGAGTACGGCTTCAAGGGCAAGCCCACCGACCGGCACCGGCTGCCCCGCCAGTTCGCCCCGTACCACCTGCGGCTGGACTGGCTGATGTGGTTCGCCGGGATCTCCCCGGCCTACGCGTGGAGCTGGTTCATCCCGTTCGTCGGCAAGCTCCTGGAGAACGACCCCCGCACGCTGCGCCTGCTGCGCAGCAACCCCTTCCCGCACGCCCCGCCCACGTACGTCCGGGCCCGCCTGTACCACTACCGCTTCACCGACCGGCGCACCCTGCGGGCCACCGGGGCCTGGTGGGAGCGGAGCCTGGTGCGCGAGTACCTGCCGCCGGTCGACCGCGAAGGCCTGCGACGCGAGGGCCGGTGACGACCGCCCCGCACATCGGCCGCGCCGCCCTCGCGCGGGCCCTCAGCCGCGCCAGGGGGTGGGACGGATCTCGAAGCCGGTGAGCCCCTCCGGCTCCTCCTCGACGACCTCCACACGGTCCACGATGGACAGCGGTGAGCCCTCGTGCGACCAGGCCACCATCCGTTCCACCGCCTCCGGCGGACCCTCGAAGACCGCCTCGACCGTGCCGTCCGGCCGGTTGCGGACCCAGCCGGCGACCCCGCTCTCGTCCGCCGTCATTCGGCAGGTGTCCCGGAAGTACACCCCCTGGACGTCGCCCGTCACGACGACCCGCCGCCGGATCACGACGGCCGCACCTGGCGGACCGCCTCACGGAAGGCGTCGGCGTCCAGGACGGCCGCCCCGCCGGGGTCGTTGTTGAAGTACACAAACACGTCGGAGCCCTCCGGCCAGGTGTCCGCGATGCGGTGTGCCCAGGTGGTCAGCGCCCGGGAGCCGTAGCGGGGCCACGGCCGGGCGATGCCCTCATGGAAGCGCACGTACCCCCAGTCCGCGGTGCGCCACAACGGCGTCGCAGGGCGTGCCCGCCGGTCGGCCCAGCACAGCGCGGCGCCGCGGCGCTTCAGCAGGGCCCGGATCTCGGGGGTCCACCAGGAGGCGTGCCGCGGCTCGACGGCCACCCGTACGCCCTCGGGGAAGCAGTGCAGGCACGCCTCCAGGACCCGGGCGTCGGCCCTCAGGTTCGGCGGGAGCTGCAGCAGCACCGGCCCCAGCCGGTCGCCGAGCCCCTCGGCGTGCGTCAGCAGCCGCCGCACCGGCTCCTCCGGGTCGCGCAGCCGCTTCATGTGGGTCAGGTAGCGGCTGGCCTTGACCGCCATCACGAAGCCCTCGGGCGTGTGCTCGCGCCAGCTCGCGAAGAGCTCCCGGGACGGCAGGCGGTAGAACGCGTTGTTGCTCTCGACCGTGCCGAAACGGCGCGCGTACTCCTCCAGCCACAGCCGCTGCGGCACCTGGGGCGGGTACAGCACGCCGCGCCAGTCCCGGTACTGCCATCCCGAGGTTCCCACGAGCACGGACATCGCGCGGTCCCTGCCGGTTGCTTGCTGCTCCCCATTCAGGGTAGGTCGTAAGAAGCCCCGCATCTCCCCGCTCGCGGGGGTGGAACCATGCACTTCACAGACCGCGCGGATGCCGGACGGCAGCTCGCCGAGCGGCTGCGGCATCTGGAATTCGACAACCCCATCGTGCTCGGGCTGCCCCGCGGCGGCGTGGTCGTCGCCTACGAGGTGGCCCGCGCCCTGCACGCACCCCTGGACGTGATCGTCGTCCGCAAGCTCGGCGTCCCGTACCACCGGGAGCTGGGCTTCGGCGCCATCGGCGAGGGCGGCGCCAAGGTGCTCAGCGACGACATCGTCCGCATGAGCCACGTCTCCCGCGCCGACATCGACACCGTCGAGCACCGCGAGGAGGCCGAGCTGGCCCGGCAGGCGCACCGCTTCCGCGAGGGGCGCCCGCGCACGCCACTGGCCGGCCGTACGGTGCTCCTCGTCGACGACGGCGTCGCCACCGGCGCCACCGCCCTCGCCGCCTGCGAGGTGGCCCGCTCCCAGGGCGCCGCCCGGGTCGTCCTCGCCGTGCCCGTGGCCTCGCCCCAGTCGCTGCCCGCCCTGCGGCACGCCGCCGACGACGTGGTGTGCCTGTCGGCGCCGAGCGCCTTCTTCGCGGTGGGGGAGTGGTACCACGACTTCTCCCAGACCGCCGACGACGAGGTGTCCGGGCTGCTCAAACAGGCCGCCGCCCGGGGACCGCGGACCACCGAGGTGGACCTGGCCGTGGGTGGCGAGGCCGGGGTGCGGCTCGCCGGGACGCTGACCATGCCCGCCGACGCACGGGCCCTGGTGGTCTTCGCCCACGGCACCGGCAGCAGCCGGCACAGCCCGCGCAACCGGGCCGTGGCCGCCGCCCTCAACCAGGCCGGCCTCGGCACCCTGCTGTTCGACCTCCTCACCTCCGCCGAGGAGGCGGACCGGGCCAACGTCTTCGACGTCGAACTGCTCGCCGGCCGTCTGGTCGAGGTCACCGCGTGGGCCCGCGGGGAGAACCTGCCGCTCGCCTACTTCGGGGCCAGTACCGGCGCGGCCGCCGCGCTGTGGGCCGCGGCCGACCCCCGGGCCGCCCCGTACGTCTCCTCGGTGGTGTCCCGGGGCGGCCGTCCCGATCTGGCCATGCCCCGGCTCGGCGAGGTCAGGGCGCCCACCCTGCTCATCGTCGGCGGCCGGGACACCACGGTCCTGGAGCTGAACCAGCGCGCACAGGAGGCGCTCGAGTGCCCCAGCCTGCTCCACGTGGTGCCCGGCGCGACCCACCTGTTCGAGGAGCCGGGAGCGCTCGACGAGGTGGCTCACCTGGCGCGTGACTGGTTGGCCGGTCACCTCCCTGCGACGGCAGGTGAGTGACCGTACCCTGAGGTCAGGGGGTGTGGAAGGGAGCAGGAGGATGCGCCGATGAGCAGCACGGTGACCATGCTGGACTCACTCCCGCCGGCCCATCGCCGAGCCTTCCTGGAGCACGCCAGGAAGGTCAGCTTCCCGCAGAGCTGGCGCATCTGCGACGAGGGCAGATTCGCCGACCGGTTCTGGGTGGTCGAGTCGGGTGCCGTCTCCATCGACATGGACGTGCCCGGCCGAGGTGCCGTCTCCGTCGAGACCCTGGGGCCCGGCGAACTCGTCGGCTGGTCCTGGCTGTTCCCTCCCTACCGCTGGCAGGTCGGCGCCCACGCGCTGGGCTCGGTGGGGGCGTACGAGTTCGGGGCGGCCGAGATCCGCGACCTGTGCCGGGACAACCCGGTGCTGGGCCAGGCCATCGTGCTGGCCGCCGCGCAGACCATCGCCCAGCGGCTGGGTTCGGCCCGGGCCAGGATGCTGGACATGTACGGCCCGCGCCTGCAGGAGCACTCCTGACCGACGGAAACCGGCCACGTGCACGGCTCGCGGGGCACCTGCCGGTAGCGCTCCCCGTCCGAGAAGTCCCCGACGTGTCACCGCCGTTCACGGCGGTGTTCAAGGCGAGGTTCACGGTGGCGTAGGCCACGGGCCCGGTGGCCCGGGTCAGCGCACCCAGGTGTCGTCGGCGCCCCTCGTGCCCACCGGGCGGCGGAACAGCTCGTCGCGTCCCGCGTCGTACAGGACGAACGACCGGTGCGCCTGCGGGGCGGGGCGCACCGCGACCACCTCCGACTCCCGGAAGCCGGGCCACGCTTTCCCGGAGTGGCCGGCACCCTCGACCGCTTTCGGCGCCGACAGCGGATTGCCGCCCGCGCAGCGCACCCGGGGCACGCCGCGGTCGTCGACGAGCACCGCCGTGCCCGCCTCCAGCACCGCCGGGAAGGAGGTCGCGGAGCCGTCCGCGAAGCCGTGGTCGGTGACCCTGGTGTCGGCGCGCAGCAGCGCGGGGGTGAGCGACTTCAGGTGCCGCCCGATCCCGTCGGCGTCGATGCCCGCCACCCGGGCGAAGGCGGCCGCCTTGCCGGGGTCCGCGGTCAGGGATGCGGTCTGCTCGGCGACGTCGCAGGCGGCCTCGCCCTTGGTGCCGCCGTACAGGGCGCTCGTACCACCGGAGACGCTCGGCGCCCCGTACGCGGCGGAGGGCTTCGGGGTCAGGGTGGGCGCCGGGGCGTCCGGGGGCGGGGACTCCTCGGCCGTGCTCGCGGTGAAGGAGTCGAGGCCCGCCACCCGCGCCGGCTGGAGCACGACCTGCGGCCGGGTCGGTGACGGGCTGCGCCCGGGCGCCGCCGTGCCTCCGTCGCCGCCCCGTGTGACCAGGAAGACCGCCAGGACGAGCGCCGCGGCCCCCAGCGCCGCCAGGGCCGACAGCCCGGCGCTCGACGTCCACCACGGACGGCGGGCGTGCGCGGGCGGGTCGTGGCCGGGGCCGGGGGTGCCGGGTGGCTCCTGGGGCGGGGGTGAGGTCACCCCGCATTCTCCGTCCACCCTCCGGCCGGGCCGCAAGCCGGGACATTCCGGACGGGCGGGCTGCCGCGGGGCTGCTTAGCCTGACACCGTGACCCGGCATCCGCCCTCCGCCCCGCACCCGGCCCCGGGGCCCACCCACGGCTGGCTGCACGCACTCGCCGCGGTCGTGGCCGGGTACGCCGTCATGGTGGTCGTGGCGGCCCTGGGCCTGTGGCTCGCGGGGGCCTCCGAGCTGCCGCAGGGCGCCTTCCTGCCCGTCATCGCCGCCACCGTGGTCATGGCCGTCGGGGGCCGGGTCGGCCTGGAGGGCGGCGCGGGCACCATCGCCCGGTCGGACGCGGCGGTGACCGTCTTCCCGCTGTCCGTCGCCCTGGCCGGAGCCCTCGTCACCGCCTACGTGGTCGTACGGCCGCTGCGCCGGCACGCGGTGGTGGCCGGGGACCGGCTGCTGTGGCTCTTCGTCCGGACGGGCGTGCTGTGGGCCCTCGTCACGCTGCTGATCGCCCTCGGCGCACGCCACACCTTCACCATCTCCACGGGCGAGGAGTTCCTCAACGACCTCGGCGACCTGTTGGGCATCACCCCCACCGTCGGTTTCCGCGCCGACGTCCCGGTCACGGTCGTCGCCGGGCTGCTCTGGCTGGCCGTCGTCCTCCTCCTGGCCTTCGCCGTGTCACGGCGGGCGCCCCTGCCCTCCCGGCTGGTGCCCGTGCACACCGTCGTCCGGCCGGCCGCCCGCGCCATGGTGGGCGTCCTGCTCGCCTACGTGGTCGGCGGCGCCGTGGTCGCGGTGGTCACCGCCTCGACGCGCGCGGAGCCCGCGGACAGCTTCGCCGTCGTCTTCCTCGGCCTGCCGAACGTGGCATGGCTCGCCCTCGGTCTCGGTATGGGCGCCTCATGGCACGGCAGCGTGCAGGGGGCGCTGGGTGTGCCGATGCCGGAGGCCCTGGCCGCCGTGCTGCGCAGCGGGGACGGGGAGGCCACCCTCGACCTCGCGTCGCTCTCCGAGCACGACGGCAGGGCCTGGTGGCTGGTGGTCGCCGCCGCCGTCGCCATGCTGGGCGCGGGCTGGGCCACCGCTTGGCGCGCGCGACCCGGCACGGGGCACGTGCGCAACGCCGTCCACCTGGGGGTGGCGTCCGCGGCGGCCATGCTGCTGATCGGCGTGCTCACCCGGATCGACGCGCACTACGGCCTGTCGCTGTTCGGCATCGGCGACCCGTCCGACACCGGCGGCCTCGGCGGTTCCATCGTGCTGCTCCCGAACCTGCTCCCCGCGATCGGCATCGCCGCGCTGTGGGGCGTGGCCGCAGGCCTGCTCGGCAGCATGGCCGTCCACCTGCTGGCCCGCGGCCGCACCGCCCGCCGGGACGCTGCGGCCCGCTGAGCGTCGCGTGGGGGGCCGCGGCCGGCATCGCCGCGCTGCGGGGTGCGGCGGCAGGCCTGCTCGGCAGCATGGCCGTCCACCTGCTCGCCCGCGCCCGCACCGCCCGCCCGGGCGCTCCGGCCCGCTGAGGCCGTCGCGGCGGGCTGCGCCCGGTTGCTCGGCGGACCGCGACCGCGGTCAACGCGTGGTCGCAAGGCGACCTGAGGCCGTGCCGGGCGGCCCCTCGGGGTTGTCCGTCCGGGTGGGGGGACGGGTCCGTGCCGGGGTTCTCGCGGCGGCACGTCTGCCGGGCCGGGGCCGGCCTGCGGGTGGCAGTTCGGGCGCCGTCGCGTGCGGAGCCGCGGCTGGCATTCCGGGCTGCCGGGCGTGGCGGCACACCTGCTCGGCAGCATGGCCGCCCGCATCCTGGCACCGGCCCGTCCCGCTGACGCCTGCCCCGGCGGCGGCCCCGTCCAAGGCGGAGGTTTGCCCGTCCGGGTGATCCGACGGGTTCGTGCCATGCTGCGGGCCGTCCGGCGGCAGGTCTGCCGGGCCGGGGCCGGTTCGGGCTCTGCGGGTGGCGATCCGGGCGCCGTCGCGTGGGCGGCCGCGGCCGGCATCGCCGCGCTGTGGGGCGTGGCAGCCGGCCGGGCCGCTTCCATCCTGGCCCGGGGCGAGCCGGCCGTTGCCGCGGCGGCGACGGCTGTGTCCTGGGCATCGGCGCGTGGCCCGGGCAGTACCGGCCGTCGGCCCTGGCATCCGCCTCAGGATTCGCCCGTCCAGGTGATCGGGTGGGTCTCGGTCGGGGACGCGTCGTCGCGCAGCGGCGGCTCCGCCGGGGGCGGGGGTTCGCCGGGCCGCATCTCGGGCGGTTCGGCGGCGGCGTAGGTCGCCATGCGGGCGCCGTCGCAGTAGCACCAGCGGTCGTGCTCGGCGTCGAAGAGCCAGACGGCGTCGCCGTCCACGACGGCGCCGATCCGCATCCCGCTCGTTCCCCGGTCGAAGGTCTCCAGGTCGATCGTCCCGGCCGCGAGGTCCTGCACCAAGGTCCGGTACGAGCCGAGCGCCTCCACCAGCCGGCCCAGCAGCGGACGGGCGTCCGCCGTGCGCGCCGGGGAGCCGCCCGCCGCAGGAGGGCCCTGCGGCACCGTGATCAGCAGCCGTCCGTCCACCCACGCGGACCAGCCGTTGGAGCACACGATCCGCGCCCAGTCGCCCCGGTGCTCGGTCACCCGCACCGGCAGCAGGGGGTCCAGCCCCGCGGAGGGGCTGGAGTCGTCCGGCGCCCGCCAGGTGGGCAGTCCGCCCGCCGGGGCGACATGGGTGGGGACGAACTCCGGCTCGTACATCAGGCCTACCTCCGCATGACGGCCGGCTCGTGCTGCCGCAGCAGCCTGACCACGACGAGACCGAAGGCCACCGACAGCACCACGAGCATGCCCATGTCCAGCAGCCACATCGAGGGCACGGGCCGGAAGAGCGGGTCCGACGTCACGTTGCTGGGTGTGAAGGCATGCAGGTCCAGCGTCGCGGCCATCGCCCCCAGCGCCCAGCGCGAGGGCACCAGCCAGGACAACTGCTCCAGACCCGGGACCCCGTGCAGGGGCAGCAGGGCACCGCAGAAGACGACCTGCACGATGGCGATCAGCACCAGCAGCGGCATGGTCACCTCCTCTTTGCGCACCAGGGCCGAGATCAGCAGCCCGAGCATCATCGAGGTGAACGCCAGCAGCGCCACCGCCAGCGTGATCTCCAGCAGCGGCGGCAACAGGACCCCGCTGCCGCCCTGGGGTCTCAGACGCACGCCGACGAGGGCGACCATCGTCAGGACCACCGCCTGCGCGACGGTGATCACTCCGAGGACCACGACCTTGGACGCCAGGTAGGCCGAGCGGGACAGGCCCACGGCCCGCTCCCGCTGGTAGATGACCCGTTCCTTGACGAGCTCGCGGACCGCGTTGGCGGCCCCGGTGAGCACCGAGCCGACGCACAGGATCAGCAGCACGTTGAGCGCGTTGTTCCGGCCCAGCGCACCGCCGGCCAGGGCGCGCGCCATCCCGCCCATCACGAAGGGCAGGGCCACCATGATCGCCAGGAAGGTGCGGTCGGCGGCCAGCGACGCCGTGTAGCGGCGCACCAGCGTCCACAACTGGCCGCCCCAGCCCTGCGGCTTGGGCGGCTCCAGGGGTTCGAGCTCCGCCGGGGGCTGCGGTCCTGCGGGTTCCAGCGCCGCCGCGACGTACTCGTCGTAGAGCGGGGAGGCCTCGTACTGGCCCGCCCAGTCGCGGTTCTCCTCGTTCTCGAAGGCCTCGAAGGCTTCCGGCCACTGCCGGAAGCCGAAGAAGGGGAGGGTCTTGCTGGGCGGCCCGTAGTAGGCCATGCGCCCGCCGGGGGCCATCACCAGCAACCGGTCGCAGACCTCCAGGCTGAGCACGCTGTGCGTCACCACGATGACCGTGCGGCCGTCGTCGGCGAGCTCGCGCAGCATCGTCATCACCGAACGGTCCATCCCCGGGTCCAGGCCGGAGGTCGGTTCGTCCAGGAAGAGCAGCGAGGGCTTGGTCAGCAGTTCCAGGGCGACGCTCACGCGCTTGCGCTGGCCGCCGGAGAGGGTGTGGACCGGCTGCTTCACCCGGGCCTCCAGGCCGAGTTCGGCGATCACCTCGTCCACCCGGGCCTGCCGCTCCTCCTTGGCGGTGTCGCCGGGGAAGCGGAGTTCGGCGGCGTACGACAGGGCGCGCCCGACGGGGAGCTGCTGGTGCAGGATGTCGTCCTGCGGGACGAGGCCGATGCGCTGGCGCAGGTCCGCGTACTCGCGGTACAGGTCGCGCCCGTCGTAGAGCACCGTGCCGTGGTTCGCGGGGCGCAGGCCGGTCAGTGCGTTCAGCAGCGTCGACTTGCCGGAGCCGCTCGGCCCGACCACCGCCAGCAGGCACTTCTCGCCGACGGGGAAGCTGATGTCGTCCAGCAGCACCTTGCCGCCGTCGTCCACCCGCACCGACAGGTCGCGGACGTTGAGCGAGACCTCGCCGGTGTCGGTGAACTGCTGCAGCTTGTCGCCGACCAGCCGGAAGACCGCGTGACCGACGTCGATGATGTCGCCCTGGTGCACGACCGCCCGCTCGACGCGCTGGCCGTCCAGATAGGTGCCGTTGTGGCTGTGCAGGTCGACGATCTCGTAGCCGCCGTCCGGCAGCGACCGCAGTTCGGCGTGGTGCCGCGAGACCAGCAGGTCCGAGACGACCAGGTCGTTGTCGGAGGCGCGCCCGATGTGGATCGTGCGGTCGGGCAGCGACCGCACCGACGTCGGGCGGCGGAAGGTGCCGGTCGCCGCGGGGGAGGCCATCGGCGGCGCCCGGTAGACCCCGGTGGGCGCCTCGGCGCTGCTCAGCCGGGCGCACGGCCCCTGCTCGGCGTGCCCGAAGCGGATGACGCTACCCGGGCCGACGCCCCACTGCCGGACCTGCCGGCCGTTGACGAAGGTGCCGTTGGTGCTGCCCAGGTCGTGCAGCATCCAGCTGTCGCCCGCGGGCCGGATCACCGCGTGGTGCCACGACACCCGGGGGTCGTCGAGGACGACGTCACCGTCGGGGTCGCGACCGACGTGGTACTCCCGACCCGGGACCAGGATCCGGGTGTCCCCGTCGGTCTCGAGCACGAGCTTGGGCGCGGTGGGCGCGAAACCTCGCTCGGCCACGGTTCGATCGTAGCCGCGGACCGGCCGCCCCGCCTGTCCCACCTGTCCCGCAACGGGCCGTCACATGGCCCTGAGGGACGGTGCCGGGGCTCTCACCACTCGGTCGGCGCGTAGTCCTTGAGGAACACCCCGTGCAGGTCCTCGCCCTGCTCGCCGCGGACGATCGGGTCGTACACCCGGGCCGCGCCGTCGATGAGGTCCAGCGGGGCGTGGAATCCCTCTTCGGCGAGGCGCATCTTGTCCGGGTGGGGCCGCTCGTCGGTGATCCAGCCGGTGTCGACGCTGGTCATCAGGATGCCGTCGGTCTCCAGCATCTCGCGCGCGCTGGTGCGGGTCAGCATGTTGAGCGCGGCCTTCGCCATGTTGGTGTGCGGATGGCCCGCCCCCTTGTAGCCGCGGGTGAACTTGCCCTCCATCGCGGAGACGTTCACGACGTACTTGCGGCGGGCGGCGGCGGCCGCCATCGCCGGGCGCAACCTGCTGACCAGGATGAACGGCGCGGTCTCGTTGCACAGCTGCACTTCGAGCATCTCGACCGGGTCGACCTCGCCCACGGCCCGGCTCCAGCTGTTCGCCGCGTCGAGGTCGGGGACCAGCCCGCCGGCGTCGATCGCCGTGCCGGCCTCGATCCGGGCGAGCGAGGCCGAACCGCTCACCAGCGCCAGGTCCGTGACCTCCTGGGCCCGGGCCGACAGCTCCGCACGGGGGGCGGGCAGCGCGGGCTGGGCACCGCTGCCGAAGGCCCCGAAGACCTCCGAGGCGGGCAGCGCCCCGGCCGGGAGCGGGGCGGACTCGGCGGCCACCAGTTCCGCGTAGGCGGCGGGGGAGCGGCGCACGGTCTGCGCCGCGTTGTTGATCAGGATGTCCAGGGGGCCCTCGGCGGCCACCGAGTCGGCGAGCGCGACGACCTGGGCCGGGTCGCGGAGGTCGATCCCCACGATCTTGAGGCGGTGGATCCACTCCTCGCTGTCCGGCATCGCCTTGAAGCGCCGGATGGCGTCCGCGGGGAAGCGCGTGGTGACGGTGGTGTGGGCGCCGTCGCGCAGCAGCCGCAGCGCGATGTACATGCCGATCTTGGCCCGGCCGCCGGTGAGCAGCGCGCGGCGGCCGGTCAGGTCGGTGCGCGCGTCGCGCCGGGCACGGTTGGCGGCCGCGCACTCCCGGCACAGCTGGTGGTAGAAGGCGTCGACCTCGACGTAGCGCCCCTTGCACACGTAGCAGGAGCGCGGCCGCCGCAGGATGCCCGCGATCGCACCGGTCGTGGACGAGGAGGGCAGCAGCCCCTGGGTCTCGTCGTCGATCCGCTCGGCGGAGCCGGTCGCGGTGGACTCGGTGACCATCTTGTCGTGGGCGGTCTTGGCGGCCCGCCGGTCCTGCCGGCGGCGCTGCTTCACCATCCGGTAGATGCCGGCCGTGGCCTTGCGCACGGTGACCGCGTCGGGGTGGTCGATCGGCAGCTCGTCGAGCTCCCTGAGCACGCTGAGGCACAGCTCCAGGCGCGCCGGGTCGATGCCCGGGACGCCCTCCCAGGCCGTTGCCGTGCTCTGCTCGTTCTCGGTCGCCGTCATGCCCGCCGTCGTTCCCTGGATCGTGTGTTCCCACTGGTGTCCTGCGGAACTCTACGGAGGCCGGGGCGCCCGGCCAAAACGGCGGCTTTCGCCCGTGCGTCCCCGGCGGCCGCAGCCGGCGGCCGGGGGGCGGCCCCGGGACGGTCCGCGGTGTGCCGGCGGGTCACTCCAGGGGGGCGGTGGCCTCGCTCTCGTACGCGTAGTCCCACGGCTCGTCGGCCATGTGCTCGAGGCGCTTGTAGTACGCGGCGCTGTCCGGCCACGCCTGGTGCGCCCCCGCGTCCTGCACGCTGATGGCCAGCGGGTCGTACAGGATGCCATCGGGGGGCTGCCCCCCGGCTCCCAGTGCGATGCCGAGGGTGAGACCGTCCCCGGGGCCGCCGTGGAGTCGGATCCTGGTGGTCATGGAGGTCACCTCCTGCATCCATGATCTCTCGCCGGGGGAGGTTTGGTGAAGAACCGGGACAGCGACCCGGCCGCGGGCCGACAGTGCGTGAGAGATCCGTTACGTTACGCTTCTCCGCCCGCTCCAACCCCCCACGAGGTGCCCGCGTGCGCGAATTCAGTCTGCCCGCGCTGGTCCCGGCCACCCTCGCCGGCGGCCTGGCCGACGTGGTGTTCGAGACCGCGGCGCAGGCCCCGGACGAGGTGCGGCTGGGCCGCAAGGAGGACGGCCGCTGGCGGGACGTGACCACGGCCGAGTTCCGCGACGAGGTGACGGCCCTGGCCAAGGGGCTGCTCGCGCACGGGGTGCGGTTCGGGGACCGGGTGGGGATCATGTCGCGCACCCGGTACGAGTGGACGCTCTTCGACTTCGCGCTGTGGACCATCGGGGCGCAGCCGGTGCCCGTCTACCCGACCTCCTCGGCCGAGCAGCTGCGCTGGATCCTCCACGACACCGGCGCCGTCGGCTGCGTCCTGGAGCACGAGGACCACGCCATGACGCTGGGCTCGGTGATCGACCGGCTGCCCGCCGTGACCCGCGTCTGGCAGCTGGACTCCGGGGCGGTGAAGCAGCTGGTGGCCGACGGGGAGCGGATCTCCGACGACGTGGTCCACCGGCACCGGCTCGCCGTCACGCCCGACGCCGTCGCCACCGTGATCTACACCTCGGGCACCACCGGACGCCCGCGGGGCTGCGTCCTGACCCACGGCAACTTCATGTGCCAGACCGACAACCTCATCGCCGGCTGGCGGCCGGTCTTCGACAGCGGCACCTCCGCGCAGCCGTCCGTGCTGCTCTTCCTGCCGCTGGCCCACGTCTTCGGCCGCATGATCCAGGTGGCGGCGGTGCGGGCGAGGGTGCGCCTGGGGCACCAGCCGGAGATGACGGCCGCCGAGCTCCTGCCCGACCTGGCGCTGTTCCGGCCGACGTTCGTGCTCGCCGTGCCGTACGTCTTCGAGAAGGTCTTCAACGCCGCGCGCGACAAGGCGGAGGAGGCCGGCCACCTGGGTGTGTTCGACAAGGCCGTCGACGTGGCCGTGCGCTTCGCCGAGGCCCGCGAGCGCCGTGCGCTGGGCACCGGCCCGGGACCGAGCGCGGCGCTGCGCGTGCTGCACCGCGTCTACGACCGGATGGTGTACGCCAAGGTCCGCGAGGCGCTGGGCGGCCGGGTCCGCAACGCGGTGAGCGGCGGCTCCACCATGGGGCGGCGGCTCGGGCTGTTCCTGGAGGGCGCGGGGGTCACGGTGTACGAGGGCTACGGACTCACCGAGTCCACCTCGGCCGCCACCGCCAACCCGCCCGGGCGGGTGCGCTACGGCACGGTCGGCCTCCCCGTGCCCGGCACGGACGTGCGGATCTCGGACGAGGGCGAGATCCTGCTGCGCGGCCCGGCCGTCTTCTCCGGATACCTCGGCGACCCCGGGGCCACGGCGCAGGCCCTGCGCGACGGCTGGCTGCACACCGGCGACATCGGCTTCCTCGACGAGCACGGCTACCTGACGATCACCGGCCGCAAGAAGGAGATCATCGTCACCACCAGCGGCAAGAACCTCTCCCCTGCCGTCCTGGAGGAACGCGTCCGCGAGCATCCGCTGGTCGAGCACTGCCTGGTCATCGGCAACGACCGGCCCTACGTGACGGCCCTGGTGACCCTGGACACCGAGGCGACGACCCAGTGGCTGAGGCTGCGCGGCAAGGCCGAAGCCGGGTTGCAGGAGCTGGTTCGCGACCCGGAGCTGGAGACCGAGGTGCGGCGGGCGGTGTCGGCGGCCAACACGCGGGTGTCGAAGGCGGAGTCGATCCGTTCGTTCCGCGTGCTGGCCGCCTCGTTCACGGAGGAGCGGGGGCTGGTCACCCCCTCCCGCAAGCTCAGGCGCCGGGCGGTCGAGGAGGCCTACGCCGCCGAGATCGACGCGATGTACCGGCGCTGAACCGCGGTCACGGCTTGGGGAGCAGGCATCCCGGCAGGGTCAGGTCGAACCGGTTGCCCGTGGTCACGCACGTGCCGATCCCGTAGGTCTGCTCGGCGTAGTTGATGCCCTGGCGGACGGTGACGGTGCCGTTCTCGGCCACCTCGCAGGGGTTGTTGAGGGTGCAGCGGCCGCCGTCCTCGTTCCCCGTGTTGTTGATGGCGACGACCTTGCCGGTCGTGGTGTCGATGACGGGCGACCCCGAGGTGCCGCCGATGGTGTTGCACGAGGAGGTGTAGCGGACCGAGTCCTTCCAGGTCCAGTCGCCCTCCTTGAGGAGGTGGACGAAGCCGTCGATGCTGCAGCTGTAGATGGTCTTCCAGTAGCCGGAGACGACCTTGATGGCCGTGCCCTGAACCGGGTGCGTACCGGAGACCTCCAGCGCGGAGATCCCGTAGGAGGACTGGATCTGCGCGTAGGTGCGGTTCAGCTGGTACACCGAGATGTCGGTGTCGGTCATGGTCGCGTACGCCAGCTTGGTGGCGCGCAGCGTGGCGACCGAGCGGCCGGAGGAGTTGAGCAGGCCGAAGGTGCGTGTCGACGTCTGGTTGACCAGCACCTCGCCGGCGTCGAGGAAGCCGCTGGTCAGGCAGTGCCCGTTGGAGAGCACCAGGGCGGGGTCGGTGGAAGCGGAGCCCGGGAAGCGGATGAGCGACCCGGAGCAGTTGCTGAGCGACACCGTCCCGGCGAAGTCGACGGTGACGGCGGCCCTGGCGTCCGGTGCGGCCGCGGCGTGCCGGCCGGCCGCCGAGGCGGGGGCTGCGGACAGCCCGAGGGACGCGACCGCGGCGAGGGCCGCAAGGGCAGCCGCGAAGACTCCTCTGAGAGGTCGTTTCATGTGGGGGGTCCTCTCGAGACCGAAGTTCTTTCGGTTTTGGCATGGACATTGTTGTGAACTCGAGAGGGTGGTCACAAGAGGGCCCAGTGCGGCCGGAGCGCGCCCGGCGGCGCGCCGTGGGCGGCTGCCGGCGGGCGCGGTCCGGTGACGGGGCGTCAGCCGGGAAGCCCCACGACCCGGTCGCCCGGCCGGCGGGCGGGCGACCCGATCCGGACGTCCGTCCCGCGCTGGCGGGGACCGGCCTGGACCGGTACGGCCGCGCTCGGCGCGGGGGCGACCAAGGCGTGGCGGGCGGCGGCCGCGAGCGCACGCCGGTCCGGGAGCGAGCCGGCCGCGATGCGGGGGAACGCCGTCACCTCCGCGGTGAGTCCGCGGGCCGCCACCACCCGGCGCACCGAGTCCATCAGGGTGTCCTCGCCGAGGAACGCCGCCTCGGTGCTGGGCCTCCCGTCGGCGTGCCGGTAGCGGATGAGCAGCGGCTGCACGTCGGCGCCGGCGTCCAGCGCGGCCTGGAACAGCGCCCGGCGGTACCGGCCTTCCTCACGGCCGCACCAGGTGCTGCCCTCCGGGAAGGCCACCACCGTCGCGCCCGAGCGCAGCGCCGCCGCGACCTCCGCCACCGTGTCCGGCAGCGCGCGGATCCGTTCCCGGTCGATGAAGATCGTGCGGCCGCGCACGCACAGCCGCCCGATCACCGGCCAGTCGCGGATCTCCCGCTTGGCGACGTTGCGGCCCGGGAAGACCGCGGCGATCAGCAGGATGTCCAGCCACGACACGTGGTTGGAGACCACCAGCAGGCCGCGGCCCGGCTCCCGCGGCGCCGGCTCGGGCAGCCGCACCCGGACGCCGAAGGCCGCCGCCACCGAGCGGGTCCAGCGCCGGATCAGCCGCTCGCGTCCCGCCGGGCCGCACAGCGCGCCGACCGGCACCGAGAGCACGACGCCGGTGAGCAGCACCACCAGCGCGGCGGCGTACCGCAGCAGCCGCCGGACCCGGCCCACCACCTGACCGTCACCGGTCACGCACGCCTGCGGGGAGCAGGGGGCGACCGGCGACCACCACGCCGCGGCCATCTCAGACCGATCCGAGCGAGCCGATGGCGCCGAAGTGGCGCAGGTAGCGCTCGTCGGTGCGCTCCAGCGAGAGCAGGATGAACAGGTCGGCGACGCCGAAGTCCGGGTCGTAGGCGGGCTCGCCGCACACCCAGGCGCCCAGCCGCAGGTAGCCACGGAGCAGCGCGGGCAGCGTGGTACGGGCCGGGCGGACGATGCCCGCCGGGTCCCAGGGGCGGCGCGGGGAGACCAGGTACTCCTCGGGGGCCATGTTCTTGGCGGAGACCCGGTCCCACACGCCCGCGGCCAGCGCGCCGCCGTCGGTGAGCGGCACCGAGCAGCAGCCGGCGACCCAGTTGTGGCCGGTGGTCGCCATGTAGCGGGTGATGCCGCCCCACATCAGCGCGACGACGGCCCCGTCACGGTGGTCGGCGTGCACGCACGAGCGGCCCACCTCGACCATGTCGTGCTGGATCGGCGCGAGCCGGGTCAGGTCGAACTCGGACTCGGAGTAGGTGCGGCCCGCGCGTCGGGCGTTGGCGGGGGTGAGCAGCCGGTAGGTGCCGACGACCTCGCCGGTGCGGTCGTCCTTCACCAGCAGGTGGTCGCAGAAGGCGTCGAGGGCGTCGACGTCCAGGCCCGGCTCGGGCGTGTCCAGCACGGCCCCCATCTCCCCGGCGAACACCTGGTGCCGCAGACGCTGTGCGGCCCGCACCTCCGCCTCGTCCTGGGCGAGGCTCACCGAATAGCGGGGGCGGTCGGTCGGGGTGTCGACGACGGGAGCGAGTTCGTACGAAGCGGTCATGGCGCGATTCCCTGGTCAGGGGGACGGGGACACCCTTATCTGTCCCGTCGCGGCCTTGCCTTGGCGTGTCCTTGACGGAGCGCGCAGATGTGCGCTCGCTGAAGTGCCGGTGCCGTGGGTCCGCGGGCCGCCCGCTTCACCCGGAAAGCGCTCCCAAGCGGCCTTCGAGCAGCAGCAGGAGCTCGCCGAGGATGCCCGCCAGCTCCTCGCGGCGGCCCTCCGGGAGCCCGGACAGCAGCCCCGTCTCGTAGGCGAGCTGCTCGGGCAGGACGCGGTCGACGAGCGTGCGGCCCTCCTCGGTCAGCCGCAGGTGGGAGACCCGGCGGTCGCGACTGTCCGGGCGGCGGGCGACCAGGGCGCGCTCCTCCAACAGCTTGATCCGCTTGGTGACCGCGGCGCCCGAGGCGAAGGTCTCCCGGGCCAGCCGGCCCGGCGTCAGCTCGCCGCCGACGCGGCGCAGGGCGATGAGGATGTCGTACTCGGGGCGGGTGAGGCCTTCGCGACCCAGGGGCGTCTCGGTGACCTGCTGCAGCAGTGCGGCGCAGCGGTTCAGCCTGCCGATCACGGCGACCGGCCCGAAGTCCAGGTCCGGGTAGACGTCCTGCCACTGGCGCAGCACCGTCGCGACGGCGTCCTCCACGCGGGTTGTCCTTCCTCCGTACGCCGGCGGCTCCGGCGGCGTGCGCATGATCGTACGCGTCGTCATGGCACGGTGACGGACCGGCCGTCCCCGCGCCGACCTGCCAGCATCAGGTGGCCGCGGTCCTCCGCGGCGGCGATCCGGCGCTCGGGCAGGGCCCGGCTCCACCACTCGCCGGAGGCGGTGTCGGCGGCCTCGCGCAGCTCCAGGAGGGCGGCCACGAGCCGGGCCTCGCGGGCGACGGGCGCGGCGAGCTCGTGCTCCAGGCGCCGCAGCGCGGCGCCCACCCGGTGGCCCGCCCGGCGGTTCGGCACGGCGAAGCAGGCGAGCAGCCCGGCGGCGGCGCCGACGAGGGTGTCCAGCCAGCGGTCGGCCACCAGCCGGCCGGCCGGCTGCGCGCCCGCGAACTCGGTCATGATCATGGCCATGGGCGTCACGAAGGCGCTGGCGATCCAGTAGTTGCGCGCGATGGTCGCCTCGGCCGCGACATTGCAGGCCAGCGCGGTCACGATGAGGGTCACGGCCCCGGTGGCCGTGAACGGCACCAGGACGGTGAACAGCAGCACGCCCAGGAGGTTGCCGAGCACCCGCTGCAGCGCGCGGTGCCACGACAGGGTTGTGTTGGCCGCGAAGACGGCCGCGGCGGTCACCACGGCCCAGTACGGCCGGTCCACGCCCAGGGCCATCGATCCCCACCCCGCCAGGGCGCTGCCCAGGAGGACGCGCAGCCCGAGGGGGAGCAGGTGCCGCAGGCCGGGGCGGTGGGGCCGCCCCGCCCGGCCGGTCCGGGTGCCGACGGAAGGGGCGGGGGTGCGCGCGGCGGGGCCGGGGTCCGGCAGGGTACGGGTACGGCGCAGGGTGCGGGCCCACTCGGTGAGCCGGTCCGCGTCGGCCGGCTCGGCGGCCTCGGCGCGTGCCAGCAGCCGCTCCAGGCCCACCAGATGGACGGTGGTCCGGGCCGCCCGCAGGGTGTGCCAGGCCGTGTGCACCGCGAGGGTGGCCTCGTGCCGGCTGCCGGGGGTGCCCCCGTCGGTCAGCGCGCGGGCCCGGACCTCCAGGGCCCGCGCGACGGCGGTGCGCTCGGGGGCGTGCGGCCGCACGAGCACCGGGGCCATGCACACCAGCCAGGCGACGGCCCCGCCGAGCAGCACCAGCCCGGTGTGTGCGGGCACCTGCCCGAGGGCCTGCGGGACGAAGGCCGCGCTCGCCGCCACGAAGGTGAAGATCACGTTCCCGGGCGGCCCGATCCGTGTCGCGTCGCACACCACCTTGTGCACCGCCGCGAGCAGGGCGGCCACCGCCACCCGGACCGGCGTCGACTCGGTCAGCGCGGCGGTGGCCAGCGCCACCCCGGCCCCGGCGGCCATGCCCAGGACGACCAGGGCGAGCGTCCGGGCCCGGGCGGCGAAGGGCAGCCCGTGCGCGTACAGGGCGCACAGTCCGCCGCCGGCGGCGTACAGCACCAGGTCCAGCCGCCCCAGGGCCAGCAGCGTCACCTCGACCAGGCCCACGGCGACGACGACGCTGAGGGCCCGGCGGTGCCAGAGGTCCTGGACGGAGCGGAGCCGGAAGGCGCCGCGGACGGGGAGGGGGAAACCGGGCATACGAGAAAGCTTAGCAGATGTTTTACTCGTGAAAGATATCCCGGACGACCGGCTCGGACGGACCCGGACGGACCGGGGACGAACGCGGTGGCCGGCCCCGTTCCGGGACCGGCCACCGCGGACCCGCGCGGATCAGGCGGGGAACGCCAGCGACAGCGCGAACCGCCCCTCGGCGTCCGTCCACCAGTGCCGCAGGGCGAGACCGGCGGCGGCCAGCTCGGCCCGCACGCCCTCCTCGCGGAACTTGGCGGAGACCTCGGTGCGCATCTCCTCGCCGCGGGCGAAGTCCACGGACAGGTCGAGCGCGGGGACCTTCACGGTCACGTCCGCGCGCGCCCGCAGACGCATCTCGATCCACTCCTGCTCGCGGTCCCACACGGCGAGGTGGTCGAAGTCGTCGGGGTGGAAGTCCGCGCCGAGCTCGCGGTCGATGACCGACAGGACGTTCTTGTTGAAGGCGGCCGTGACCCCCTGCGCGTCGTCGTACGCCGCCACCAGCGTCGCCTCGTCCTTGACCAGGTCGGTGCCGAGCAGCAGCGCGTCGCCCTGGGAGAGCAGGGCCCGGACCGAGGAGAGGAAACGGGCCCGCTCCTGCGGCAGCAGGTTGCCGATCGTGCCGCCGAGGAAGGCGACCAGCCGCGGCCCGGGAGTCCCGGGGAGGGTCAGGCCGTGCTGGAAGTCGGCGACGAGCGCGTGCACGGTCAGCTCCCGGTGGTCGGCGAGCAAGGCGTCGCCGGCCCCCCTGAGCGCGGACTCGCTGACGTCGATCGGCACGTACGTCAGCGGTGCGCCCAGCGCGCCGATGAGCAGCCGGGTCTTCTCCGAGGAGCCGGAGCCCAGCTCGACGAGGGTGCGGGCGCCGGTCGCCTTGGCGATCTCCGGCGCCCTCGCGTGCAGGATCTCGCGTTCGGCGCGGGTCGGGTAGTACTCGGGCAGCCGGGTGATCTCCTCGAACAGCTCGCTGCCGCGGGCGTCGTAGAACCACTTGGGCGGGAGCTGCTTGGGGCTGCGGGTCAGCCCGTACGCCACGTCGGCGCGCAGCGCGGCCGCGGTGGCGTCGGCGGGCAGGGTGCGGGTGAGGGTGAACGGGCTCACAGGTGCGGCTCCTTGAGCGGGATCAGCAGGACCTCGGTGGGATCGCCGTACAGCAGGTGGCGGTCGGGGACCTCGGTCCAGCGCGGACTGTCGTCGTACGGCTCGGAGGCCACGACGAGGGAGCGGCCGGGCGTGTCCAGGTACCAGAGCGTGTCGCCCCAGGCGGTACCGGCGATCGCCCGGCCGTCGGTCAGCAGGAAGTTGAGCCGTGAGTCGGGGGTCAGTGCGGCCAGCCGGCCGACGGTGTCGGCGAGCGCCTCGTCCGCCGCGGCGCCGGCGCGCAGCCGGTGCAGGGTCAGCGCCCAGGCCAGGGCGGAGTCGCAGCGCGCCTCCAAGGTCAGCAGCTCCTCGGGGGGCAGCGTGCGGGCCGCCTCGGCGACCGAGTGCGGCCAGCCGCGCAGCGCGCCGTTGTGGCTGAACAGCCAGCGGCCCGCCGTGTACGGCGCGGCGGCGGACTCGTCGGCCACCGAGCCCTCCGTGATGTCGCGGACCGCGCCGAGCAGCGCTCCGGAGCGCGTCACCCGGCACACGTCGGCGAAGGACGGGTCGTCCCACACCGGCCCGGAGCGCCGGTAGCGCGCGGGCAGCGGATCCCCGTCCGCGTACCAGCCGAGCCCGAAGCCGTCGGCGTTGACCGTGCCGTACTTCTGCCGGCGTGGCGCCCACGACTGGCGGTACAGCGAGTGCGGCGGGTCGATGACGAGTTCGCGGAGCGCGACGGGCGGCCCGACGTACGCCAGGTGCCGGCACATCAGCCGCGCCCCCGTCTGTTCGGGGCGGCGCTCACACCTGCTCCGGGCGGGCGTCGCGGGCGGTGCGGAAACCGGAGAAGATCTGCCGCCGGATCGGGTAGTCCCAGTTGCGGAACGTGCCCCGGCAGGCCACCTGGTCCACGGCGAAGGAACCGCCGCGCAGCACCTTGTGGTCGGGGCCGAAGAAGACCTCCGAGTACTCCTTGTACGGGAACGGGGCGAAGCCCGGGTAGGGCAGGAAGTCGCTCGCCGTCCACTCCCACACGTCGCCGACCAGCTGCCGTACGCCCAGCGGCGAGGCGCCGGCCGGGTAGCTGCCCACCGGGGCCGGCCGCAGGTGCCGCTGCCCGAGGTTGGCGTGCTCCGGGCCGGGGTCGGCGTCGCCCCACGGGTAGCGGCGGGAGCGACCGCTCCCCGGGTCGTGCCGGGCCGCCTTCTCCCACTCCGTCTCGGTGGGCAGCCGGCGTCCTGCCCAGCGGGCGTACGCGTCGGCCTCGTACCAGCACACGTGCAGCACGGGCTCCTCGCGCGGCACCGGCTCGGTCACCCCGAAGCGGCGGCGCAGCCACGTACCGCCCTCCCGGTGCCAGAACAACGGGGCGGACAGCCCGTGCTCGCGGACGTGCGCCCAGCCCGCCGGGGTCCACCAGCGCTCGTCCCCATAGCCGCCGTCCTCGATGAAGGCGAGGTACGCGCCGTTGCTCACCGGCACGGTGTCGATGAAGAACGGCGCCACCTCGCGCACGTGCGAGGGACGTTCGTTGTCCAGCGCCCACGGCTCGGCCGAGGTGCCCATGGTGAACGGACCGCCGGGGACCAGAACCTCGGCCGGCAGGAACGCCGCGTCCGCGGGTGCGGGCGGCGGCGGGGGCGCGGTCAGTGCCGCCGGGCCGCGGCGCAGCTGATGGGTGATCAGCATCGTCTCGTCGTGCTGCTGTTCGTGCTGGGCGATCATGCCGAAGGCGAAGGCCGCGTCGGTCAGCGGCGTGCCGTGCAGCGGTGCCCGCTCCAGGATGTCCAGCACGCGCCCGCGGACCTCGGCCGCGTACGCGTGCGCCTCCGCGGGCGGCAGCAGCGGCAGCGTGGGCCGTTCCGAGCGCGGGTGCTCGAAGGCGTCGTAGATCGGGTCGATGTCGGGGCGCAGGGCCTCACGGCCGCCGACGTTCCGCAGCAGCCACTGCTCCTCCTGGTTGCCGATGTGGGCCAGGTCCCAGACCAGGGGCGACATCAACGGGGAGTGCTGCGCGGCGAGTTCGTGGTCGTCGACGCAGGTGGTGAGCGCCCGGGTGCGGTCGCGCGCGGTGGTCAGGGCGTCCAGCGCCCGCCGGCGCAGGGTCTCGGGGTCGAGCGCGGGTGCGGTCACGTGCGGCTCTCCTTGCGTAGGAAGGCGTCGAGCATGTCGTCGGCGGGACAGCGGCCACGCTGGACGTAGCGCTCGGTGAAGTCGTCCACCGCCTGCTGCACGGCCTGGTCCGCGCCGAGCCGGGGCAGGGCCTCACGGGCGGCGGCGAAGCAGGTCATGGCGGTGGCGTGGAGTTCGGGGTCGGCCAGGCCGTGCCGGGCGGCGCGCCGCCACAGCGGGTTGCGCGGCGCCGGGTCCCGGCCCGCCGCGTCGGCGAGCGGCTTCACCGCCCGGTAGGCGACCTCGGAGGCGGCGGCGTCGTCGAAGAGCGCCACGGCCACGGCCAGCGGCACGATCCAGCCGTCCCGCCCCGACTGCGCGTCGATCATGCGCAGTTCGAGGTAGCCGCGTGGCCGCACCGGCGGGAACAGCGTCGACAGGTGGTAGTCCAGGTCGGCGGCGGTGGGAGGCCGGTACGACCCGTCACGGATCCAGTCGCGGAAGGTGAGCCCGTCGGGCACCGCCCAGGGTGCCTGGTCGCCGCGGATGCACAGCACCGGGGCGTCCAGGGCGTAGGCGGTCCAGGCCGTCCGCGGGTCGGCCCCGGTGGGCGGGGCGAGGGTGCGCCCCGGGTCCAGGGCGGCCCACACCGCCTGCCGCGTGGACCGCCAGCCGGTCGGACGGCCCGCGCTGAGCGGCGAGTTGGCGAACGCCGCGACCAGGACCGCGCCCAGCAGGTGCGCCAGCAGCCAGCGTCTGCCGAGTCCGAAGGGGCCCGGCTCCTCCGTACCCGAGTCCAGGCAGACCTGGACGGAGGCCGTGGAGCACATCATGGACCGGCCCGCGGGTCCTGAGCGGTCGAAGTACGTCTCCATCGCCGCGTACCGGGGCTCGTCCAGCAGCCTGCGGGGCCGGCGCCAGGGGTCGTGGCCGTGGCCCGCCAGGGCCAGGCCCTCCCGGCGGAGCCGGTGGCGTACGGAGTGGAGGTCGGCGGCCGCGGCGTTGACGCACGCGGTGAGTGAGGGGGCGGGCAGCGAGCTCAGCTCCAGCTGGCCGCCGGGCTCGGTCGTGAGCCGGGAGCGGAGGTACAGGTCGTGCAGTGCGGCGACGGCGGCGCCGAGCCGTGCGCGGCCCACCGGGCGGGCCGGGTCGTGCGGGTCGTGGAGGAACCATTCCAGTTCCACGCCTATGCGGCGCGGCGGGCCGGTCTTGAAACAGATGCCCTGGATGTGTTCCTCCGCTGCTGTCTCGGTGATCGGTTCGGATGTCTCCATCCGCTGGCTGGTGCCGGGCATGGCCGGGACCTCCCGTCGAAGGCGGCTTTCCGTGTCCCGCCCGGCCACGGCCGGGCGGTGTCCGTACCACCTAAGCCCTTCGGTGCGGGCCGCTCAAGAGCGCCCCGGACGAACGGCCGAGGGACGGCAGATGACACCCGAGTCGAGGGCGGCCCCTGCCGTCCGGTCCGAATCAAGCGTGGACCGCGACCTGGCGGCCCGCATCTCCAAAGCGCGTCTGTGCAGGTCAGAGCGTGGATGTCAGGACTTCCCCGACGATCTTCCGGTCCACCGCGGCGCGCACCAGCGCCGCGGCCAGGACGGCCTCCTCGCCCTCCGGGACCAGCTCCGCCAGCTCGCCGGCCGTGCCGGGGAGCTCCAGCCGCTGCGCACCCTGGAGCACCTTCCCGTCGAAGGCGGGGGCGAATTCCGGCCACACCGCCTGCACCTCCCGCAGGAAGAAGCCCGCCCCGACCGGGCCGATGCCGGGTACCTCCCGCAGCAGCCGGCACAGCCGCTCCGCGTCCCCGTCGGCCGCCGCGCGGGCCTTGCGCAGGTCGCCGCCGTACCGGTCCAGCAGCAACTGCGCCGCGTCGCCGAGCCGGGTCGCGGTCCGCTCGTCGTACCGGCGGTAGCCGCCCTCGTCCAGCACGTCCCGTCTCCGCTGCCAGGTCGCGCCGGCCGTCGCGGCGGGGTTGCGCAGCCCCGCCGCGAACAGGGCGCGGGCCGCTGCGATCGCCGTCCGCGTGCGGATGCGGGCACCGAGCAGCATCGCGAGGACGAGCAACTGGTAGAGCGGTTGCGGGGTGTCGCGCAACCGGATGCCCGCCTCCATGGCGTACGTCTCGCCGTGCGCCGCCAGCAGCGCCCGCACCGTCGCCCGGGCGTCCCGCACGTCCCGGGCGTTCTCCGTACTCCGGCCGGCGGTCACGTAGGGCCCGTTCCCGTGCGCAGTGCCCGGCGCGGCGGCCGGAGCTGGTCGTGGCGCATGGGGTGCGTGTTCCCGGACGGACCGGCATGAAACGGCTGCCCGAGGGCGCGGGTCCGGGCGGTGGGCTCAGCGGTCCAGGAGCCCGGCGCGGTCCTGGGTGCGGTAGCGCTCCAGCAGCGAGGCGAGGTCCGCGGCGGTGAAGCGGCGGTACGCCGCGCCGCAGGGTCCCTCGCCGGGCGGGGACCACCACACGGGGTCGGGACAGCGGAAGCCCTCACGGCGCAGGGCGGCGCGCCGCACCTTGTTGGTGGCGGTGACCGGCATGCGCGGCACGACCCGTACGAAGCGGGGGGCCGACTTCGTGCCGAAGTCCGCCTGCGCCGCCAGGAACGCGGCGAAGGCGCCGGGGTCGAAGGCGGCGCCCTCGCGGAGGGCCAGGGCCGCCATCACCTGGTCGCCCGAGACGGGGTCGGGGACGGCGTACACGGCGACGGCCGCGGCGGCGGGGAAGCGGGCCAGGACGTTCTCCACGACGGCGGCGGCGAGGTTCTCGCCGTCCACGCGCAGCCGGTCGTCGGCGCGGCCCGCGAAGTGGAACCAGCCCTCGGTGTCCCGGAAGAAGAGGTCGCCGGTCCAGTACCAGCCGTCGCGGGTGCGCGCGGCGACCGCCTCGGGGTTGCGCCAGTACCCCTCGAAGCGGGAGGACCCGCGGTTGACGAGCTCGCCGATCGCCTCGTCGCCGTTGAGCAGCCGCCCCGCCGCGTCGAGGACCGCGCGGGGCCGCTCGGCGCCGGTCGCCGGGTCCACCACGGCGAGGTCGGCTCCGGGAGCGGCGCGCCCGACCGCGCCGGGCGGCGTGCCGGGGGAGCGCTGGATGGCGGCTCCGCCTTCGGAGGAGCCGTACCCCTCGGTGAGGGGCACGCCGAAGCGCTCCGCGAACCGGGCCGCGTCGACCGCCCCGGCCTCGGTGCCGAAGCCCCGGCGCAGGCGGTGGTCGCGGTCGTCGGGGCGCTCGGGGGTGGCGAGCAGGTACTGCACGGCCCGCCCGACGTAGGTGAAGTACGTGGCCCCGTAGGCGCGTACGTCCGGCAGGAAGCGGGAGGCGGAGAAGGACCGGCGCAGCGCGACCGCGCCGCCGCCCGCGAGGGCGGGTGCCCAGCCGGCCATCACGGCGTTGCCGTGGAAGAGCGGCATGCACAGGTAGTGGACGTCGTCCGGTCCGAGGCCCAGGGAGCCGCTGAGGGAGGCTCCCGCGTCGGCGAGCCTGCCCTGGGAGACGACCACGGCCTTGGGGGCGCCGGTCGAGCCGGAGGTGAAGTAGAGCAGGAGCCGGGAACCGGGGCGTATCCGGCCGCCGCGCGGCGGACCGGCGTCCTCGTACAGGCGCAGCAGCGCCGCGTACGCCGGGTCGTCCACGACCAGGATCCGCTCCCGGGGGAGGGGGAGCGCGAGACCGCGCAGCAAGGGCAGGTGCGCGCGCTCGGTGACCAGCAGCGCGCACTCGGTGTGTGTGATGTCCCGGGCCAGTTCCGCACCGCGCCGGGTCGGGTTGACCCCCACCACGGCGGCCCCCGCACACGCCGCGGCGCCGAGCCACAGCGGGAACTCCGGGACGTTGCCCAGGAGCACCCCGACGTGCGGCTCGGCGCCGTGCGGCAGCAGGTCGGCCAGGAGCGCGGCGCGGGCGGCGGAAGCGGCCGCCACGTCATGGCGGCTGAGCCTGCGCTCCCCGTACAGCAGCCCGGGGCGCCGATCGCCCCACTGGCCCTCGACGAGCTCCGCCATGGTGCGCCCCATACGGCCGCACCATAGCTGACGTCTCGTCAGATGTCAGGCCTTCGGGGCCTCCTGGTCCGCGCCCTGTTCGGCGATGGACTTGCGGACCTCGTCCATGTCCAGGTCACGTGCCTGCTTGATCAGGTCCTCGAACGCGGGTGCGGGCAGCGCGCCGGGCTGGGAGAAGATGGCCACCTTGTCGCGGATGATCATCAGCGTCGGGATGGACTGGATCTGGAACGCGGCGGCCAGCTCGGGCTGCGCCTCCGTGTCGACCTTGCCGAACACGAGGTCGGTGTTCTTCTCCGCGGCCGACTCGTAGACGGGGGCGAACATCCGGCACGGGCCGCACCAGGACGCCCAGAAGTCGATCAGGACGAAGTCGTTGTTGCCCACGACCTCGTCGAAGTTGTCCTTGGTGAGCTCAACAGTGCTCATGCTTCCCTTACCTGCTTCCGGGTGCCGTCGGTCGGGACCCACTGACCGTAACCGAGGGCAGCGCTGCGCTATTCCGAACGCCGCCCTCCCGGCGCGTCCCCCCGTCGCCCCACGGAACGGGATGCCGGGAGCCGGGCGGGGCCGGATGCTGGAGGGAGCGGGGACGTCCGTCGCCCCCGCCGGTCAGACGCGGGGGCGACCCACGGGAGCGGCCGATGGTGACGACGATGCACGCCGTACGGGCGCATCGGCGCGGCGGGCCCGAACAGCTCCGCTACGAGACCGTGCCCCGGCCCGAGCCGGACGCGGGTGAGGCGCTGGTGGCGGTGCGGGCGGCCTCCGTGACGGCCGGGGAGCTCGGCTGGGACGCGACCTGGACCGATAGCTTCGACGGCTCGGGCCGCGACCGCACCCCCACGATCCCCTCGCACGAGGTCTCCGGCGTGGTCGCCGGGGTGGGCCCCGGGGTGATCACCCCGAGGGTCGGGGACGCCGTCTACGCACTGATCCCCTTCGTCCACGACGGTGCCGCGGCCGAGTTCGTCACCCTCCCCGCGGGCATCCTGGCCGCCAAGCCCCGGCGTCTCGACCACGACACGGCCGCCTCGGTCCCGCTCGCCGCGCTCACCGTCTGGCAGGCGCTCGCCCGGCACGCAGGGGTCACCCCGGGCCGGCACGTGCTGGTCCACGGCGCGGCGGGAGGCGTCGGCTCCTTCGCCGTCCAGATCGCCGCCGCGCTCGGCGCGCGGGTCACGGCGACCGCCGCCGCGCGCGACGCGGGATTCGTCGCCGGACTGGGCGCGGAGCGGGTCGTCGACTACGCCGGCAGCCGCTTCGAGGACGAGGTGGCGGACGTGGACGTCGTCTTCGACGCCGTCGGCGGCGCCACGCAGGACCGCTCCTGGTCGGTGCTGCGCCCCGGCGGGCTGCTGGTGAGCATCGTGTCCCCGCCGGACGAGGAGAGCGCCCGCGCGCACGGCGCCCGTGGCGTCTTCTTCGTCGTCGAGCCGGACCGGACGGGCCTGGAGGCGGTCTCCCGGCTCATCGACGGCGGCAAGCTCACCCCGCGGGTCGACCGCGTGGTGCCGCTCGCCGAGACCCGCGCCGCCTACGAGGCGCTGGAGCACGAGCACCGGCGCGGCAAGGTCGTCATCCACGTCGCCGACGGGGCCTGACCGCACAAGGCGGGCGAGGGCCTACGGGACGACCGTCACCGGCCAGCGGCCCGCCTTGACCAGCCGCACCGCCACCGAGCCCACGATCCGGTGCCCGGCCTTCTCGGAGGCGCCGACCACGACCGCGTCGGCCTTGAGCTCGTCGGAGGCCTGGGACAGCCCGCTGAACGGGTCGCCCGTGAAGGTGTGGAACTCCCAGCGCAGACTGGACACCGACTGGAAACGGGAAGCGGCCTTCTCTATCTCCGCCTTGAGCTCGTCGGCGATCTCGGCGGTCGCCTCCGCGACCGGCGCGCCGAAGGCGGCCCCCGCCGCCAGGACCGGCTGCACGTACACGATCGCCAGCAGCGCCCTCTGGCGCCGCGCCAGCCCCGCCGCGTACGCCGCGGCGCGCCACGACGACTCCGATCCGTCCAGTCCCGCCACGATCACCTTGGGACCGTCCGTGCCCCGCTCGAAAGCCGCCTTGTCGCTCACGTTCCGAGCCTACTTGCGGGACTGCCGCGCGCGCCGTACCGGACGCGGGGAATCCGCGCCCGCGGCGAGATGGCCGTCCACCAGCCGCTGCAGCGCGGAGGCGAAGACCGCCCGTTCGTCCTGGGGAAGGGCCGCCAGCAGGTCGCCGTGGACGCGGGCGGTGATCTCCCTGCCGAGGTCGACGAGCTCCCGGCCCGCCGCGGTGACGGTGATGATGCGGGCCCGGCGGTCCGTGGGGGAGGGGTGCCGCTCGGCGAGGCCGGCCCGCTCCAGCTCGTCCATGGTGACCACCATCGTGGTCTTGTCCTGCTGGGAGACCTCGGCCAGTTGAGCCTGCGTCAGCTCCCCGGGCAGCGCGTGCAGCAGCACGCAGTACCCGCGGGGGGTGAGCCCGACCTCGGCCAGCGCCGCCGCCAGCCGGTTCGTCATGGCGTGGCTGGCGTACTGCAGCAGCCCGGTGAAGTCGGGCGCGGAAACCGTGGGACCCATGGTCCGAGCCTAGCAAAAAGGTCCGTTACCGAATCATCGGTGACACGAACGATCGGGCGGGTAAATCGTTCGGCCGCGGGGGCCCGCTTGCCTACCATGGGACGGCATGAACCTCCCGTCCCGTCACCACGACGTCCCCGGCAAGCCCTCCCTCGACGGGCTCGAAGCGAAATGGTCGCGGCGCTGGGACGAGTCGGGCGTACACCGCTTCGACCGGTCGCGGCCGCGCGAGGAGATCTTCTCCATCGACACCCCGCCGCCCACGGCCAGCGGATCGCTCCACATCGGCCACGTCTTCTCGTACACCCACACCGACACCGTCGCCCGCTACCGGCGCATGCGCGGGCAGACCGTCTTCTACCCCATGGGCTGGGACGACAACGGCCTGCCCACCGAGCGCCGGGTCCAGAACCACCACGGGGTCCGCTGCGACCCCTCGCTCCCGTACGACCCCGGCTTCACCCCGCCCGAGCGCCCCGGCAGTCACCAGCAGTCCGTCTCGCGGCGGAACTTCATCGAACTGTGCGAGGCCCTCACCGCCGAGGACGAGAAGGCCTTCGAGCAACTCTGGCGCCGCCTGGGCCTGTCGGTCGACTGGACGCTCACGTACCAGACCGTCGGCGCCCGTTCGCGCGCCGCCTCCCAGCGCGCCTTCCTGCGCAACCTGGCGCGCGGCGAGGCCTACACGGCCGAGGCACCCACCCTGTGGGACACCACCTTCCGCACCGCCGTCGCCCAGGCGGAGCTGGAGGACCGCGAACGGCCCGGCGCCTACCACCGGCTGGCCTTCCACCGCCCCGGCGGCGGCCGGGTCGTCGTCGCCACCACCCGGCCGGAACTCCTCCCCGCCTGCGTCGCCCTGGTCGCGCACCCCGACGACGAGCGTTACCGGGAGCTGATCGGCACGAGCGTCACGACCCCGGTCTTCGGCGTCGAGGTCCCCGTCCACGCCCACCGGCTCGCCGACCCGGACAAGGGCACCGGCATCGCCATGATCTGCACCTTCGGCGACACCACCGACGTCACCTGGTGGCGCGAACTGCGGCTGCCCACCCGCCCGGTCCTCGGCCGCGACGGACGCTTCCTGCCCGCGCCGCCGGCCGCCCTGCGGACGGCGCAGGCCCGTGAGGCGTACGGAGAGCTGGCCGGCGCCACCGCGCACACCGGCCGCGAGCGGCTGGTGGGGATGCTGCGCGAGCGCGGCGACCTGGAGGGCGAGCCCGAACCGGTCGTCCACGCCGTCAAGTTCTACGAGAAGGGCGACCGGCCGCTGGAGATCGTCACCACCCGGTGGTACCTGCGCAACGGCGGCCGCGACGAGGTCCTGCGCGACCGGCTGCTGGAGCGGGGCCGCGAACTGCGCTGGCACCCGGAGCACATGCGCGTCCGCTACGAGAGCTGGGTCGAAGGGCTCAACGGCGACTGGCTGATCAGCCGCCAGCGGTACTTCGGCGTCCCCGTCCCCGTCTGGTACCCGCTCGACGAGGCCGGCGAGCCCGTCCACGGCAGGCCGCTGGTCCCCGACGAGTCGGCGCTGCCCGTCGACCCCGGCACCGACGTCCCCGACGGCTACCGCGAGGAGCAGCGCGGCGCGCCCGGCGGGTTCACCGGCGACCCGGACGTCATGGACACCTGGGCGACGTCGTCGCTCACCCCGCAGATCGCCGCCGGATGGGGCACCGACGACGAACTGTTCGCCAAGGTCTTCCCGATGGACCTGCGGCCGCAGGCCCACGAGATCATCCGCACCTGGCTGTTCGGCAGCATCGTCCGCGCCCACGCCGAGCAGGGCGTGCTGCCGTGGCGGCACGCCGCGATCTCCGGCTGGATCCTCGACCCGGACCGCAAGAAGATGTCCAAGTCCCGGGGCAAGGCGGTCACCCCGGGCGACCTGCTGGAGCAGCACGGCTCCGACGCCGTCCGCTACTGGGCGGCCGCCGCCCGGCCGGGCACGGACACCGCCTTCGACACCGGGCAGATGAAGATCGGCCGCCGCCTGGCCACCAAGGTCCTCAACGTCGGCCGCTTCGTTGTCACCTCCGGCGCGGTCGTGGACGGCGCCGCACCGGCGGTCGCCGCGCCGCTGGACCGCGCCCTCCTCGCGGCCCTCGCGTCGACCGTCCGCGCCGCCACCGACGCCCTGGAGGACTTCGACCACGCCCGCGCCCTGGAACGCGTGGAGTCCTTCTTCTGGGACTTCTGCGACGACTACGTCGAACTGGTCAAGGGCCGCGCGTACGACGGCGACACCTCCGCCCTCGCGACGCTGTCCACCGCCCTGTCGGTCCTGCTGCGGCTGTTCGCGCCCTTCCTGCCGTTCGTCACCGAGGAGGTCTGGTCGTGGTGGCGCGAGGGCTCGGTCCACCGCGCCGAATGGCCCGACGCGGACGCCCTGCGGGCGCTCGCCGGCGACGGCGACCCGCGCGTCCTGGCCACCGCCCGCGACGCGATCACCGCGGTCCGCAAGGCCAAGTCCGAGGCGCGGCTGTCGATGCGGGCGGAGGTCGCCCGGCTCGTCGTCACCGGCCCGGCCCCGCAGCTGTCGCTCCTCGCCCTGACCGAGGACGACGTCCGCGCCGCGGCCCGCGCGGCGGCGGTGGAACGCGTCCCGGCGGCCGGCGACGCCCTGGCGTACGAGGTGCGCCTCCCGGACTCGCCCTGAACGCCTGCGACGTGGCGGGCCCGCCCGCCCCGCCCGCGCGCCGAGCCGGTGGGTTGCGCCCGTCATGGGGCCGGTGAGCGGTGCGGGGCGGGTGGATCGGTGAGCGACGGAACGGGCCGGTGGGGACTGGCGGCCGGGGCGGGGCTGTTCACGGCGCTGGCGGTGGCCGGATGCCCGGGGGAGGGCGCCACGTCCTCCGCACCGCCCGAGCCGTCGGCCCCGGCCTCGGCATCCGCCTCCCCTGCGCGCTCAGCGCCCCGGCCCGGGCGGACGGCCGCGCCGCCGCGCCCCACCCAGGGCGGGACGGCCGGCCGGGGGCACGGGTCCGGAACGACGATCGAGCAGAACCCCGAGGGCTCCGGATCGCCGGTGCCGCGCACGCCGCCGACGCCGGACTGGACGCCGGCCACCGGTTTGCCCACCGACGCCGTCGAGGTGCCGATGCCCACGCAACTCGGCTGACGGACCCCCGCGGCGGGCCTCAGGGCAGCGGCTGCGGAGGGCGCGGGCCCACGTAGTGCCCGCTCGGGCGCATGCGCAGTGGGGGTTCCTCGTACTCCTCCAGGGCATGGGCGATCCAGCCCGCCGTCCGGGCGACCGCGAAGACCGTCTCGCCGGCTTCGGGGACCATACCGGCGGAGACGGAGAGCACTGCCAGGGCGAGGTCGACGTTGGGGTGGACGGGGGTGTGACGGGCCGTCGTGGCGGCCACCTCGCGGGCGGCGGTCAGCGCGCGCTCCGCGTACGGGACGTCCTCGAGCAGCCGCAGGAGCATGACCGCGCGCGGGTCCTCGGCCCGGTAGAGGCGGTGGCCGAGCCCCGGCACACGGCGGCCCGCGCGCAGGTGGTCGGCGACGACGGCCGCCGCGCTGCCGCGGTCGAGGACCTCGGCGAGCATGCGGTGGGCGAGGCCGCTCGCGGCCCCGTGCAGCGGGCCGTCGAGGGCCCCGAGGCCGGCCGAGACCACGGCGTACGGATGCGCGCGGGCGGAGGCGGCCACGCGCACGGCGAGTGTCGAGGCGGCCAGGTCGTGGTCGATGAGCAGGACGAGCGCCGCGTCCATCGCACGCAGTGACGCGTCGTCGGCCGGGTGATCGGACAGCCGGGACCACAGCCGCCAGGCCAGCCGGCCCTCTCCCTGGTGCGGGGTCCCGGCCGAGGGCAGAGCCCGGACCAGCGTGGGGATGAGGCCGCGGGCGGCGCCGAGCACGGCTTCGGGGGAGAGGTCGAACCGGAGCGGGTCCGCCACGGCCGCCGCGACGGCGGTCGCCCGCAGGCGGTCCATCGGGCCGCTGTGCCCGGGCAGCACCCCGACCGCCCGCCGGGCGGCCTGCAGCGCCTGCGGCGGCGCGGTGAAACGCACCCCGGAACGCAGGACGCCGGTCCACAGCCATTCCGCCACCTCCTCGTAGCCGTACCGCTCGGCCAGGGCCGTCGCGTCGACCCCGCGGAAGTAGTAGCGGTCCCCGTCGATGAGGGTGATCGCGGTGCGCACGGGGCCCATGCCGTCGTCCTCGGGGGGCGTCTGCGCCGCGCGCCGGTTGCGTCGCACGAGGGCGTCGACCTCCTCGGGGTCGAAGGTGCTGCCGCGCCCGCCGGGGGCGCGCCGGCTGCTCAGCAGGCCGCGGCTGACGTAGGCGTACACCGTCTCCGGCTTGACCCCGAGCCGCCCGGCCGCCTCGCGAGTGCTCAGCCGTTCCTCCGTCGTCATGACTCCATCTCACCACACATTGATTCAATCAATATTGACGGAGATTGAATCAATGATGGATGGTCGAGTCAATGCCGAGCCGTCGAAGCAGCACCGGAGGACCACCGTGACCGTCATGCCCGTCACCCCCGACGTACCCCGCGGCCTGAAGGGAGTCGTCGTCACCGAGACCGCGCTCGGCGACGTCCGCGGCACCGAGGGCTTCTACCACTACCGCCAGTACTCGGCCGTCGACCTGGCGCAGAGCCGCACCTTCGAGGACGTCTGGCACCTGATGCTGCTCGGCACGCTGCCCGACGCCGCCGGGCGCGCCGCCTTCGCCCGGCGCGTCGCCCCGCTGCGCCGACTGCCCGCCGCCGTCCGCGACGCGCTGCCGGCCGTCGCCCGTTCCGGAGCGCTGAGCGGCCCGCTCGCCGGGCTGCGCTCGGCGCTGTCCCTGCTGGGGGCGGCCGAGGGGTTCCGCCCGCTGTACGACATCGACCCGGAGCGTCGGCTGTCCGACGCGCTCACCGCGACCGCCGTCGTGCCCACGCTGCTGACCGCCCTGTACCGGCTCGGTCAGGGCCTGGAGCCGGTGGAACCGCGCGACGACCTGCCGTTCGCGGCCAACTACCTGTACATGCTCACCGGCGAGGAGCCCGACCCGGCCCGCGCCCGGGCCGCCGAGCGGTACCTGATCTCCACCGTGGACCACGGCTTCAACGCGTCCACCTTCACCGCCCGCGTCATCGCCTCGACCGGCGCCGACCTCGCCGCCTGCCTCACCGGCGCCGTCGGCGCGCTGTCCGGTCCGCTGCACGGCGGCGCCCCGAGCCGGGCCCTGGACACCCTGGACGCCATCGGCACCCCGGACCGCATCGACCCGTGGATCCGTGAACGCGTCCTGGCGGGCGACCGCATCATGGGGTTCGGCCACCCCGTCTACCGCACCGAGGACCCCCGTTCCCGGATGCTCAAGGAGATCGCCCGGTCCTTCGGCGGCCCGCTCGTCGACCTCGCCGTCCAGGTCGAGGCGCGGGTCGAGGCGATCCTCGCCGAGCTCAAGCCCGGCCGTGAACTCCACACCAACGTCGAGTTCTACGCCGGCGTCGTCATGGAGCTGTGCGGCCTGCCGCGCGAGATGTTCACCCCCACCTTCGCCTGCGCCCGTGTCGTGGGCTGGTGCGCCAACGTCCTGGAGCAGGCCGAGGACAGCAAGATCATCCGTCCGGCCGCCCGCTACGTCGGCCCGGTGCCGCCCCAGCCGGTGCCGGCGGCGTGAGGGGTCCGGGGGCCGGTCAGGGCGCCGAGGGGCGTTCCAGCAGGAGGTAGTCGCCGTCCTCGCCCGTGCGGTGGTAGCCCGCGCCCTCGTAGAGGTGGAGGGCCGGGTTGACGCGGTGGACGCCGAGCGTCAGCGTCCCGTGGCCGGCCGCGCGGGCCTGCGCGGCGAACGCGTCGAGGAGGAGGCGGCCGAAGCCGCGGCGCCGCAGGGCGGGCACCACGTGCAGGCCGACCAGCAGGGCCTTGCCGTCGTCCGCCGGCATCCACATCATCGAGCCGCCCGGCCCGCCGCCGGCCTCCAGCACGAGGGTGCGGTCCAGGCACTCCACCCACAGGCCGAGGTTGAGGTCGATCGCCTCGGTCCAGGCCGCCTCGGCGGCGGGTTCCACGGCACGCATGTAGTCGCGTTCCCACCGCAGGAGGTGCGGCAGGTCGGCGGGCCGCGCGGGGCGGGTGTCGGCCGTCGGGCCGGGGCTGATGGGCACGGTGGTCACCGTAACGCCCCTGCCGCGCCCGCCGGGGGCCGGGCCGCCGCTACTCCCGGGCGGCCGGCTTGCGGTCGACCGGCGTGACCGGGGTGACGGTCTCCTCCATGGTGCGGCGGGGGCCGGACCAGGGGGCGGGGACCGCGTCGAAGAGGTAGGCGAAACGGTAGGCCAGTTCCTCGTAGTTGACCCGCCAGCCGCGGAAGTGCGGCCACGCCTCCTCGGGGGTGCGCTCCAGCGGGTAGCCGTTGGCCGCGGCGTGGGCGACCGCCGCGGCGAACTCCTCGTACGGCAGCCTGATGGTCGCGTTGGGCGAGGGGTCGGCGTCGTACGGGATCCGCCAGATCGCGGCGATGTCGCGCAGGCAGACGAAGCCGGCCCGCAGGGCGAGCCGGGCCTCGGCCTGCGGGCGCCCGGGGTTGAGGGCGAGTTGCATGGCGGCGGCGTCCATGACGGCGAGCAGCGCGATCAGCCAGCTGCGGTCGGGCTGCGGCGAGCGGAACCGGCTGAGCACCGTGTAACTGGTGTGGCTCTCGCTCACTTCCGCCGCCCACCGCTCCCAGTTGCGGAACAGCTCGGTGAGGCTGTCGGTGAGCCCGATCTGGGCGTAGCGGGCGAGGATCTCCGGCCCCCACGGCGGGTTGCCTGCCCGGGCCTGCAGCAGGGTCACCTCCGCCTCGCGGCGCGAGTAGGCGGCGTACAGGGTCGGCAGGTAGCCGATCTGGAGGCCGATGGTGATCGGGCCGGTCGCGGCGGCGATGAAGTCGATCACCGTGAGGTCGACGTGGTGGCTGCTGGCGAAGCCCAGCGTGAACAGCGACGACCCCGCCTCCCGCAGCGCGTTGATCGGGGCGAGGTCGCTGACCGCCGCCTGCAGCATGGCGTACCCCGCCCAGAAGGCGACCAGCCAGCCGATCAGGTTGGCGAGGATGGACACCGCGGCCACCGGGACGAGGACACGGTCCTTGGCCTCGGGCGTCCGGCAGCGGTCCGCGACGAACTGGAAGGGCAGGTGGACCGCCGCGTGCACCAGGCGCGTGAAGCTGGACCGGGTCGGCCGCGGGATCACCAGCGTGCGCAGCACCGAAGAGAAGGTCCCGGCGACGACCAGCGCCCCGACGAGACCGATCAGGACGCGCACTGGACTTCCCTCCCCGGACGGTTCACAGCACCCGCCGGCGGACCAGCGCGGCCAGCACCAGCACACCGGGGAGCAGGGGCAACCATACGGTGACGATGCGGTACGCCAGCACCGCGGAGGTCGCCGCCACGCCGGTGGCCCCTGCGGTGACCAGCGCCAGCACCAGGGCCACGTCCAGCGAGCCGATTCCGCCCGGGGTCGGCAGCAGGGCCGCCGCCGCGCTGCCCGCCAGGTACGCCACCGCGACGTGCGCGGCCGGCACCGGCGCGTGCAGCGACCGTACGACCGCGACCAGCACCGCGGCGTGCATCACCGGGAAGGCCAGGGAACCCGCCCACAGCGCCGCCACCCGCGCGGAACGGCCGTGCACCGCGCGGACGTCGGTGGCGACCGTGCCGAGGAACGAGCGGACGGTGCGGCGGACGTGGCGCACCGACAGCAGGACCACCAGGACCAGGCAGAGCGCCGCGCCGGCCATGAGGGCGACGGTCGGACCGGGCCGCCCGGGCACGACCTTGCGCAGGTCGAGGGCGTGCGGGAAGGCCGCGAGCAGGACCACCAGCAGCCCGATCCGCACCACGCAGGCCGCCAGCGCCCGCACGGTCAGCGCGGCCGCGGAACGACTGGGGGAGAGGCCGCAGCGCAGCAGGAAGCGCAGGTTGACGGCGTTGCCGCCGACCCCCGCCGGGAGGATGTGGTTGGCCGCGGACGCGGCGAACTGGGTGGCCAGCAGGCGTCCCGTGGGCAGTTGCTCCAGCACGGCGCCCTGCTGGGCGGCCGCCGAGCACACCCAGGCGAGCAGCGTCGCGGCCCCGGCCGCCAGCAGCCACTCGGCGTCGGCGGAACCCAGCCGGTCGGTACCGGCGTCCACCATCGGCCACTGCCGCAGGACGATCAGGGCCACCAGCAACAGCGGTGCCACACCGACGATCTGACGTACTGGGAGGCGCCGCCACATGCCGTTCGTGCCCTTCCGGTCGCCGCGGTCGCCCGCTGCCGTGAGGTGCTCCCCGGCGCAGCCCCGGCCGTACCTACGCACGACCATACGGTGCGGTGACCCGTACCGCTCATCCGGCGGCGCGTCCGGCCGCCCCGTGGTACGGGGCGGGGCCGGACGGCGCCCCGGCGCGCGGGACGGCCTACAGCTCCAGGAGGCTGCCCTGGTCGTCCACGCGGTCGGCCGACTCGTCGTCGAACCAGATCGCATCGGTGGCGAGGTAGCGGAAGCGGTGCACGCCCGCCGGGAAGATCACCGACACCGTGCGGGTGCCGTCGCGGCGGGGGACGAGGGTGTGCCGGCCGGGCTCCCAGCCGTTGAAGTCGCCGACCACGCTGACGGTGCCGGGCGGGTGGTCGACGGGGAGGGCGAAGGTGATCCGCGTCTTGCGGCCGAACAGCTTGCTGCGCCTGAGCATGGGCTCTCCCTGCGGGGCGGACGAGGGACGGAGGACACGTGCGGTGCTCGGGTGCCCCACATTCTTCCGGTGCTCCGGGGAAAGTCACATACCGACTGGTCGGTGTTACGGGCTATCGTGACCCCGGACGACGTTGGTACGTACGCGGAGGGAGTCGCGGTGCGCGCGATCCAGATCACCGAATTCGGCGGGCCGGAGGTGCTGCGGCAGGTCGAGCTGCCCGATCCCGTGCCGGGGCCGGGGCAACTGCTGGTCGAGGTCTCCTCGGCGGGGGTCAACTACGCCGACACGCACTTGGTGGAGAACTCCTACCTCTCCAAGGCCACCCTGCCCCTCGTGCCCGGCGCCGAGGTGGTCGGCCGCACCGCCGGCGGCCGCCGCGTGGTCGCCCTGACCGACAACGGCGGCTACGCCGAGAAGGCCGTCGTCGAGGAGTACCTCGCCCACGACGTGCCCGAGGGCGTCACCGACGGCCAGGCCCTCGCCCTGGTCGTCCAGGGCCTCACCGCCTGGCACCTGCTGCGCACCTCGGCCCGCATGGCCGCGGGCGAGTCGGTGGTCGTGCACGCCGCCGCGGGCGGCACCGGCTCGCTCGCCGTGCAGCTCGCCAAGGAGTTCGGTGCGGGACGGGTCATCGCCACCGCCTCCTCCAAGGACAAGCGCGACCTCGCGCTGGAGCTCGGCGCGGACGTCGCGATCGAGGCGGACGCCACGGACGCCGCGGGGCTGAAGGAGCGGCTCGTCGAGGCCAACGGCGGCAAGAAGGTCGACATCGTGCTGGAGATGACCGGCGGCCCGGTCTTCGACGCCTCGCTGGCCGCACTCGCCCCCTTCGGCCGCCTGGTGACGTACGGACTCGCCTCCCGCGTCCCCCCGACCCCGGTGCAGGCCGCGCAGCTCATGGGCCGCTCCCGGGCCGTCGTCGGCTTCTGGCTGATGCACTGCCTGGGGCGCCCCGGCATGTACCGCGAGCCGATGGCCGACCTGCTGGCCATGACGGCCGACGGACGGCTGAAGCCGCAGGAGGGCGGCAGGTACCCGCTCTCCGAGGTCACCCGCGCCCACGAGGACCTGCGGGCCCGCCGTACTTACGGCAAGCTCACGCTCGACCCGGCAGGCTGATCACTCCGGGCCGGCCGCGCCTGCGCCCCCGCCGTTCACGTGCCGGCGGAGGCACAATCGACAGCGGAGCACGAAGCCGCGGCCGGCGGCCCGGAGGAACGGGAGGGGCCATGGACAGGACCCGCTTCGCCCCCGACCGGGGGCTGACCACCCGCATGGTGGTCACCATGTTCATGATCGGGCTGCTGTACGTCGTGTTCGTGGGCGTCCTGCTGGCCCTGCTGCGCGGTGCCTGGCCACTGATCCTGATCGTCGCGGGCGGGCTGTTCATCGCCCAGTTCTGGTTCAGCGACCGGATCGCCGCCTTCAGCATGGGCGCCCGCGAGGTCACGCCCGAGCAGGCCCCCGAACTGCACGGCGTCGTCGACCGGATCTGCGCCCTGGCCGACATGCCCAAACCCCGCGTCGCGATCGCCGACAGCGACGTCCCCAACGCGTTCGCCACCGGACGCAACGAGAAGGCGGCCCTGGTGTGCGCCACCACCGGCCTGCTGCGCCGGCTGGAGCCCGAGGAGCTGGAGGGCGTCATCGCCCACGAACTCTCCCACGTCGCCCACCGGGACGTGGCGGTCATGACGATCGCCTCCTTCCTGGGCGTGCTCGCCGGGGTGGTCACCCGCATCGGACTGTGGGGCGGCCTCGGCCGCAACAGCCGCGACCCGGGCACCGCGATCGTGGTCATCCTGATCCCGCTGGTCAGCGCGCTCGTGTACTGCGTCAGTTTCCTGCTGACCCGGATGCTGTCCCGCTACCGCGAGCTGTCCGCCGACCGCTCCGCCGCGCTGCTCACCGGGCGGCCCTCCGTCCTGGCCTCGGCGCTGACCAAGGTCTCCGGGCAGATGGCCCGCATCCCCACCGAGGACCTGCGCAAGGCCGAGCCCTTCAACGCCTTCTACTTCGTCCCCGCCCTCGCCGGCGGCCAGAGCCTGGCCCAGCTGCTGTCCACGCATCCCACGCTGGAGCAGCGGCTGGCGCAGCTCGGCCGGATCTCCGTCGAGCTGGGACGGCGCTGATGGGGTTCCTGGACGCGCTGCTCGGCCGCAGCAAGCCCGTCAGACCCGACCTGGACCAGCTGTTCGGGCTCCCCTCGGCGGCCGTGACCCTGGAGGCCGCAGCCGGCTTCCGGCCCACCGGCGTGGGCTCGGTGTGCTTCGCCGCCGTGGAGGGCGGCGCGTTCGCCGAGGTCCAGCAGGACGTGCGGGCGCTCCTCGACATGGACACCGGCCAGGGCGCCGTGCCGGTGGAGTCCGTCCGCGACGCGTACGGGTACACATGGCTGGTCGTCCGGCGTCCGGCCGAGGACCTGCCGGCCCTGGTCGGCGACCTCCACGCGGTCAACTCGGCCCTGGAGGGGCACGGCTTCGGCCCCCAGCTGCTCTGCTCCCTGGCCACCTTCCGCGATGACGCCGGGCGGTCGCTGGCGCTGGTCTACCTCTACAAACGAGGCTCGTTCTACCCGTTCGTCCCGCTTCCGGGGGAGAAGCGCGACAACCCCCTGGAGCTCCAGGTCAAGGCCCTGCTCGGGAACGACCTCCGCCTCGAGGAGGACCTGGGCCGCTGGTTCCCCCTCTGGGGCGCGCCGGGCCTGGGGGGCTGAAGGGCAGGCGGTCCGGCGGTCCTCACCCCCAGGGCTGCACGTCCACCACGGCCTCGACCGGCGGGGGCCCCTGCACATGCGGGAACTCCTCGATGCCGAGTCGGGCCGGGTCCAGGGTCCGGCCGCGGCGCTGTGGGCCGCCGGTGGTGAAGACGCCGATGCCGTTGGCGACGAGGCGTTCCGTGCCGCCCGCCGGGTGGTTGCGGACTTTGACGCGGGACGCGCCGGGGGCGCGGGTGACGAGGGTGGAGGAGCCGCCGCCGTCGAGGTTGACGGCGGCCTGGGCGCCGATGCCGGACATCAGGGAGGCGAGTTCGCGGACCGTGAGGCCGGCGCCCGACTCGGCCTTCCCGTCCAGCGCCAGGAGGTACATCACGTGCCCGTCGTCGCCGAAGCCCGCCGCGGTGCGGGTCGCCGTGACGCCGTTCTCCAGGCCGTCCACGGGGTAGCCGTCGCGCAGGATCGGGTAGCCCCCGACGGCGAAGCTGTACCCGCCGCCGTACGCGGAGGCCACCAGTCGCTGCTGCACGTCGACCGCGTCGCCGGGCTCCAGCAGGCGCAGCGCCTCCGCCCCCGCCTCGCGGCCGACGAGGACCACCGCGCCGGGCGGGATCTCGCCCTCTCCCGGGCCCTCGCCGACGCCCACCACCTCGCCCTGGCTGACCATGACCTCGTAGGTGTCGTTGCTGCAGGGCGCCGCGCGCCTGGTGTCGTCGCCGCAGCCGGCGCGGAGCCGGGAGGCGCTGCCCCAGTCCGAGGTGTACAGGCCGACGCCGCCGACCGGGAGCGCGTACTGGTTCAGGCCGGCGAGCGGCACCGTGCCCTCCTCGAAGCTGACCGAGCCGGACAGCCGGAGCCGGTCGAGCCGGGCGATCCGGTCCGTGCCGACCGCGAGGACGTCCTCGGTGGTCGCGCCGGGCGGCAGCTTGGGGCCGAAGCGCTGGGCCGGCGGCACCGCCGACTTCAGGGCCCGTCCCGCGGCGACCGCCGGGCCGACCGCGGCACCGGTCGCGGGCACCCCGGGGTGCTGGGCCTCGCTCATGTTGAAGAAGTCGGCGTTGATGCCGCCCACCGCGCCCGCGGCGTCGGCGAGCCCCGAGACCGTGCCGCGTCCGGCGACGACACCGGGGTGCAGCAGGTCCACCGTGACGCCCGGCGTGCGCAGGTCCACCGTCAGCAGGTGTCCGCGGGCCGTGCCGTGGGCTCCCCGGTAGGTGAACGTCCGGTAGTCCACGCCCGAGGCGAGCCGGGTGGTCGCGCCGTAGCGCAGCCCGTCCCCGGCGACCGCGGCGGCGGCCCCGCCGGCGCCGCCGAGCACGGCGCTCCACGCCAGCGTCGCGGAGATCGCCAGGCGCACCCGGCGGGGTCGTCGAGTCACGTCGCTCCAGCCCGAAAACCGATTATCTGACGAATGGTCAATGGTTGCCCGGACCGGCTGGGTTGTCGCACCACCACGCCGCGCGTGAGGGGGAATTCGACTCGATACGGTGAAAGCGGGCGGGAGGGGGTCTGCGGGGGTCTGCCGGGGCGCCGCCAGCCGCCCCAGCCGCTCCAGCTGCCTCGGCCGCCTCAGCCGGGGAAGGCGTAGACCGTGGTCGCCTGCGCCGCGGGTTCGACGGCGCCTTCGGGGGTGAGCTCGACGTCGATGAACGCCAGCCGCCGTCCGAGCTTGGTGACGCGCGCCGTGACCAGGACGTCGGTGCCCATGACCGCCCGCTGGAAGGTCGTGGACTGCTGGATGGTCGTCATCGGCCCGTAGCCCCCGCGGGCCGCGGACACCGCGATCACGGTCGCCGTGTCGGCGGCGGCCATCAGCGCCTGGCCCGACAGCGCACCGGCCTCCCGGGCCAGCCGGTCCGACCAGGGCAGCCGCAGCACGGCGTGCCGCTCCCCGGTCTCCTCGACGGAGAGCCCGAGGTCCTGCACCCAGGGCGCGAAGTTGTCGGCCAGGACCTTGTCCGCCTCGGCGGTGGTGATCGTCACGGCGGACATTCTGACCCACCGTCGGGGGCGCGCACCAGGGCGCGACGAGGCCCGGGCGCGTGCCCGCCGCGCGCACATGCCGTTGTGGGTATATAGCCTGAGGAGTATATTGGGGAACGTGTCCATACCCTTCGACGTGCTGGCCGAGCCGACGCGGCGGCGGATCCTCGATCTGCTCCTGGAGCGCCCCCGCCTCGTCGGCGAGCTCACCGAGCACCTCGGCCTCACCCAGCCCGGTACGTCCAAGCACCTGCGCGTGCTCCGTGAGGCGGGCCTGGTCCGGGTGCGTGCCGAGGCGCAGCGCCGCTGGTACGAGCTGAGCCCCGAGCCCCTGCGGGAGGTCGACGCCTGGCTCGCGCCCTACCGCAGGCTGTGGGGCACCGGCCTGGACGCGCTGGAGCGGCATCTGGACGCCATGCCCGACGAGATGGAGGAGCCATGACCACGGATACCGGCGAGACGCTGACCACCGCGGACGGCCGGACCGCGCTGCGGATGGAGCGGCGGCTCGCGCACCCGCCGGAGAAGGTGTGGCGGGCCCTGACCGAGCCGGGGCACCTGTCGAAGTGGTTCCCCTCCGACGTGGAGATGGAGCCGCGGGTGGGCGGCAAGGTGCGCTTCCCGTTCCGGCACGGCGAGGGCGAGGCCATGGACGGCCAGGTCACCGAGTGGGACCCGCCGCACGTCATCGCCTACACCTGGGGCGAGGACCTGCTGCGCTGGGAGCTGGTGCCGGAGTCCCTGGGCTCGGTGCTGACCCTGACCCACACCTTCGGCGACCGCCCCGGCGCCGCCAGCTTCGCCGCAGGCTGGGACGCCTGCATCGCCGGCATCGACCCCGAGCTGGAGGGCGAGCCGGTGCCCGGGCCGGGCGACATGAAGGCGGCCCACGAGCGCTACGTCAAGGAGTTCGGTCTCGACCACGGCACCGTGGAGGAGCTGCCGGTCGGCTGGAAGGTCCGCTTCGAGCGGCAGCTGACCCAGCCCGCGGCCACGGTGTGGAAGACCCTGCTCGGCGGGGTGTCCGCGCCCGAGGTGGGCGGACCCGTGCCGCGTGGCTTCGTCGTGGGCGACTTCGCCCCCGGACCGGTGAGCGAACTGCGCCCGAAGGAGGCGCTCGCCTACCCCTGGGACCTCCACGGCCGCCACGAGGGCACCGTGCGCTGGGAGCTGACCCGCGGCACCGGGCATGGCGCGCGACTGGTCCTCACCCAGACCGGCGTCCCCGAGGTGCCCCCCGCTCTGGCGCTGGACGTCTGGCGGGACCGCGTCGAGAGCCTCGCGGCGAAGCTGGCAGCGATGCCCCGCTGACCGGTGGACGGCACGGCGCCCGGCCTCACAGCCGGCCCCGTGCCTCCTCCAGGAACTCCCGGGTGGGGCCCGCAGGCAGGGCCTGGGCGCTCATCCGGTCCAGGGCCTCGCGGAACCGTGAGACGTCCTCGCGTTCGTCGAGGTAGACCGCGCCGATCAGGCTCTCCGCGTACGCGATGTCCGGCAGTTCCGGCAGCGGGAAGCGGAAGATGTGGAACGGACCGTACATCGCCGGGTGCGGCCCCGACGCGAAGGGCAGCACCTGCAGTCGCACCTGGGGCATCCCGCACGCCTCGATCAGGCGGTCGATCTGCAGGCGCATCACCTCGGGGCCGCCGATGGGGCGGCGCAGCACCGTCTCGTCCATCACGACCCACAGCAGCGGCGGGTCGTCGCGGGTGAGCAGCGCCTGCCGTTGCATGCGCAGCGCGACGCCGCGCTCGACCTCCTCCCGCGAGGCGTGCGGCCGCCCCGCGCGCAGCACGGCCTCCGCGTACTGCGGGGTCTGCAGCAGCCCCGGGACGTAGTGCGGTTCGTAGGCGCGGATCAGCTCGGCGGCGCCCTCCAGGCTGACGAAGGCGCTGAACCACTCGGGGAGCACGTCACGGAAGCGGTGCCACCAGCCGGGACGGTTGGCCTCGCGGGCCAGTTCCAGGAAGTTGGCGATCTCGGCGGGCTCGGTGACGCCGTAGGTGAGGAGCAGTTTCTCCACGTACGGGATGCGCAGGCCCACCTCGGCCTTCTCGATGCGGCGGACCGTGGCGTGGGTGACGTCCAGGGCGCGGGCCGCCTGCTCGTAGGAGAGGCCGGCCCTCTCGCGGAGGTCCTGGAGGCGTCTGCCGAGCACCACCCGCAGCACGGTGGGAGCGCTTGCCGCCCGCGCTTCAGTCACGGTCCATCCCCTCCAACACCGCTGATCCCCGCGTAGTTTGTCATGACGTCAGGGTCTGGCAAAGCATGTTGGGGACGCTTTGCAATGTGCAGAACGCACCGTACCGCGACGGCCCGGAGGCAGGCGGGCCCACGTCCAGCCGGCCACCGCCCCGGCCCCGTCCCCGGTGTCACGCGGGACCGGGGACGGGGGGTTTCGGCACGGGACGCGGCTCACCAACCGGGGTAGCGATCCCACCCGTGCTCGTCCCGGCCCGAGGCGTATGCGCTGCCGTCGGCGGAGCCGGCGGGCCCGGCGACGAGATCGCGGGCCAAGGTGTCGAGGACCCAGGCCAGTTCATGGCGACTGACCAGATCGACCGGCAGCGCCTCGGCGCCGTGTGCCGCTCCGAGCAGCGCGCCGGCCACGCAGGCCACCGAGTCGCCGTCCGGGGCACCGGCGGCGAAGCGCAGTGCGGCGCTCACCTGGTCCCGCCGGGGGAAGGAGGCCGCGACGTACACGCCGCCGAGCAGCGCCGAGGGCGCTGTGGCGTCGGGTGCGAGGTCGGCGAGCCGCTTGGCGTCGGCCGGGTGGGCGTCGGCCTCCTGGAGTGCGGCGGCGAGGGCGTCGAGTTCCCCGGCACGGGCGGTCGGGCCGGGATCGGCGCTGCGAAGGTCCAGCAGGCCGCGTTCCAAGGCGTCCCGTACGCCGGACCGGCTGCCCGCCGGCGGCGGCCCGTCGGCTCCGCCGGTCAGGCAGTGGTGGGCCAGGACGACGGCATGGGCCGCCGCGGAGTGCGCGGCCCGGTCGCCGTGGGTGAGGGCGGCCAGCTCATGGGCGAACACGGCGGCCTGTGCCGGGCCCTGCGCGGCGCCGATGACCGCGGCGGGAAGGGTGCGGGTCAGCGCGTGGCAGCCGCGGCTGGTCGTCGGCGGCTTCCCCGCGGTGCCCTGCTCGATCCCGGCCAGGGCGGCTACGGTCGCGGGCGCTGAACCACGTCGTTCGGCGAGTACGGGCACCTGGGCGAGCCAGCCGTCGGGCCACACCTCTTCGCCCGACCCCCAGCGGCGGGCCTTGAGGCCCTGCACGGCCGCCCACCGGCAGTACGCGTGCCACACCACCGACGGAGGATGGCAGACGCCCTTCTGCCCGGCGCGCACGAGAGCGCGGATCGTGCCCTCGGCGGTGAAGCAGGCCAGCTGGGTGCTGACCCCGGCCCGCAACGGGCCGTCGGCCGGCACCTTGCCCCGGGCGCGGCCGACCGTGTCGCCCACGGCGAGGCCGAGCAGCAGCCCGCGCACCCGGGACACGGAGGCCTTCTCCCTCGGGAAGTCCCTAGGCCGCTGCCCTGCGTCGGGTTCCAGATCGGACGCCTCCCGCCTGCCCTCGCCGATCCGGGCTCCGGCGGCCGCCGCCGGGGCGGTCAGATCGTGGACCGCGGACTGGAGTTCGGGGTGCGCGTGGAGGTGCCAGCCACCGGTCAGCGCCCGGCGCAGGTCCCGCAGCGCGCTCTCCGCATCGGTGCCCTTGGCCAGGTGGCTGAAGACGGCGGCGACGGCCGGGGTGCGGCTCTGCCCGGCGTGGCAGTGGAGCAGGACCCGCTTGCCCTCCTGGCGCAGCCGCAGCACCTGGCGGGCGGCCTGGTCCACGACGTGGTGGAGGTTGGCGTTCGCTCCCTCGCTGTCGACCAGCCAGACGCGGACCTGCTCGACGTCGGGTGTGCCGGGCAGGAGCGGGTCCGAACCGACGCGGCAGAGCGAGACCACGGCGTCGACGTCGACCGGCTCGGTGCCCTGGGCCAGGGCCAGGTTGCCCAGGATCACCCCGTCGTCGTGCGGGTGGGGGATGGCGAAGCCGGGGTGGCCACCGGCCGGCAAACGCGGCGCCGAGGGCCAGCCGGCGTCGTCGTCGTTCCCGCCCCGGGCGGTGAGCACGGCCAGCCGGACCAGGTCGGCGCCCGTGAGCCCCGGCCAGCCGTTGACGGCCTGCTGCCACTCCAGGGGGATGCCGGAGCAGCCCCAGCGCGCGCCGAGCAGGGCGCCCGCGATCGCCGCGACGGTGTCGGTGTCCGTTCCGGCGCGTACCGCCGCCTCCAGGGCGAGGCGCAGGTGCCGGGCGGGGAAGTCACCTTCGGCAGCGTTCAGTTCCGGAACAGCGGTGCGGGTGATGGCCGACCAGGCGGCCTGGAGCGCGTGGACCACCCAGCCGTTGTTGCCGAAGTGGTGCGGCGGGTGGGCCTCCGCCGCGTCCAGCCGCTTCGCCCACGTCTCCCGGCGCTCGGGCGGGAGCAGGGCCAGGCCGTCGCGCACGCCGTCGAAGGTGCCGTACAGCACCGCGGTGCGGATGCCGGAGCACCACAGCACGCAGGCGTCGGCGCAATCGGGGTCGGGGTGGGTGAGCGCGCTGACGGCGATGGCGGCCTCGGCCATCGCGGCGGGGTCACCGAGGTGTGCGAGGGCGACGATCCCGGTCCGCATCAACGAGCCGTTCCCGGCGCTGCGCGCGTTGCCGGCGGTGTACTCGCGGGCGGCCTCCCGCATCGCCGTGCCCGCCGGCCCGGGGGCGCGGGCAGCGGTGCTCAGGACGAGGCTGGTCTGGTTGCCGACGTCGCTGGCGCCTTCGCTCAGCCAGCCCTGGAAGTTGGCGGCGATCGCGTCCAGGGCCTCGGGGCCGCGCAGATCCGCTCCGGTCGCCGCCACCTGGGCGATGCAGACCTGCATCTGAGTGTCGTCGGAGTACTCGCCCGGCTCGTACGGCCCCAAGCCGCCGCCGATCATCCGCGGCTGCTGATCCTCACTCAGCGTCGCCTTGAACTCGTAGGGCACACCCAGCGCGTCGCCCACGGCCGCGCCGAGCAACACCCCGGCGGCCCGGTCTGCGGCCCGCGCGTCGAGGTGGGGATGGGGTGCGGGGGTGTGGGCCACGGGCGTCCTCCAGGTGGTCCGGCGGCACGTGCGGGACGGGCCGAACGGCGAGTGCAGGGCGAGCGCTGTCCTGGTCGAACGCGGCGGTCCCGGGGCATCCCGGGGGCAGCCGGTTCAGGACGGATCTCCGGCGTGATGCCGCGTCAGCCTGGCACGAGGAGCCACTTATCGTCAATGGGACGCTATGGATGCCGGGAAGTGGCCGGCGTGGTCCCGCAGATGTGGTGGTGGCGGGGTGGACTCCGATCTGACGGGCCATCAGGCAGGTCGGCCGAGCCGAACGGGAGCGGTGACCCTCGACCGTCGCTGGTCAGCGCGGTGTCCCGGGCCCGAAGCGTGGTCCGCTGCGGGGAGGGTCACGGAAGAGCGGTCCGGGCCGAGTTGGGGGCGGAGTCGGATCTTCCATAGGATCCGCCAATGATCACAAGCAAACGGCTGGCGGTGGGGCTGTGCGGCCTCGCGGCCACCCTCGCCACCGCGCTCTTCCCGGCCGCGGCGCCGGCCGCCGCGGACGACGGGCCGGAGACCGCGCACGAGGCCCCGAAGGTCGAGCTCGTGCTCGACGTCAGCGGCTCGATGCGGGCCAACGACATCGACGGCAGGTCCCGCATGTCGGCGGCCAAGCAGGCGTTCAACGAGGTCATCGACGCCGTACCGGACGAGGTCCGGCTCGGCATACGCACCCTCGGCGCCAACTACCCCGGCAAGGACAAGGTGGTCGGCTGCAAGGACACCGAGGCCCTCTACCCGGTCGGCAGCGTCGACCGTACCGAGGCCAAGACCGCGGTCGCCACCCTCGCCCCCACCGGTTGGACGCCGATCGGCCCCGCCCTGCAGGCCGCGGGCAAGGACCTCGCGGGCGGTGACGGCACCCGCCGGATCGTGCTCATCACCGACGGCGAGGACACCTGCCAGCCGCTCGACCCGTGCGAGGTCGCGCGTGAACTCGCCGCCGAGGGCACCCACCTGGTCGTCGACACCCTCGGCCTGGTGCCCAACACCAAGATCCGCGAGCAGCTGAGCTGCATCGCCGAGGCGACCGGCGGTACCTACACCGCCGTCGACCACGCCGACCAGCTCTCCGACCGCATCAAGCAACTCGTCGACCGCTCCGCCGACAACGTGGTCGTCACCCCCACCGTGACCCAGGGCGCCGACCGTTGCGCCGACGCCCCGCTGCTCGGGGCCGGTGTCTACAGCGACCGCGAGGCGTTCACCGAGCACCGCTGGTACCGAGTGAGCGTCACCGACGGCCAGGAACTGCGCGCTTCCGTCAGCGTCGGCGCCGACCGCGCCGTCAACCGCGACTACGGCGTCCTCGTACGGGCCGTCACCTCCGGCGGCCGGGAACTCGTCCGCGGCTCGGAAGCGGGCAGCGGACGCACCGACGTCATCTCCTCCGGTCTGCGCTACGCCTGGCCGGAGCGCGACGACGACGACGCCGCGGCCGCCCGCACGGTGTGCATCGAGGTCAGCAACTCCTTCTCCGCCCCGGACGCCGTGAAGCGCACCCCGGGCCTGCCGCTCGAACTCAGCGTCGACCTGGTCTCCTCGCCCGACGAGCCGTCCGACGTCGCCTCCTTCGGCCTGGGCCGCGGCTGGTGGCTGCTGGCCCTGCTGGTCGTGACCGGCCTCGTCGCCGGTGTGCTGTGGGGCTGGATCTCGCGCTGGCGCGTCGCCGTCTGGAGGACCAACTGATGCGTACCATCCGAACGGCGCGCCGGGCGGCCGCCGTACTGCTTGCGGGCGCGGCCCTGTTCGCCGCCGGAGCGGGCACCGCCGCCGCGGACGACGCCACGCCCAGCCCGGGCGTGCGCGGAACGGGGGCCACCGAGGAGACCGTCCAGCCCGGCACCGGTTTCCGGACCGCCGGGAACCTCCGGCCGGGGGTGCGGACCGTCCCGGCCGGCGCCTCCACCGGCGACTACCTGTACTGGGTGTTCCCGGCCGCGGTGGGCGAGGTGCCCACGGTCTCCGCGACGGTCAGCCTGCCGGAGTCCGCGAGCCGGCACGGCGACCAGACCTGGCAGCTCGACGTCTACGACGGCCTGCGCCGCCGTCAGGCGTGCACCGCGGGCAAGCCGGCCAGGACGGCGTCCGCGCAGGACACCCAGCTGGAGCTGAGCTGCCGGCTGCGCACCGTGCGTGCATGGTCCGAGGCATGGGCCGACGACCCGCTCCCGGGCGCGTACTACATCCGCCTGACCGTGCTGCGGCTCCCGGACGAGGACCTCGGCCTGCCGGTCCAGGCACAGGTCGGCACCACCTCGACGGACGCGGGCGGCTCCAAGGCCGTCGACGGCGAACTCGCCGCCCCGCTCACCCCGGTCGCCAAGGCCGGGGCCACCCTCGACCCCAACGCCGTGCCGTCCGCCTCCGCCACGGAGGAGTCCGACGAGGCGGCGGACGACGAGGCCGACCCGAGCGCCTCGCCGGTGCCGGCCGGGCTGGCCCAGCCCGAGGACGGCTGGGGCGGCGGCTGGTGGTCCGACCGCTGGATCTGGACCGCGGCAGGGGGCGTGCTGGGCGCGCTCGCGGGCATCGCCGGTTACAGCCTCACCCGTGGACGGGGACGCCCCCGCCCGGTCGCGTAACCAGGACGTCCGGCGGCGCGCCGGTACGGTCCCGCACCGCGGGACCGTACCGGCGCGCCGTGCCACCTGGCCGTCCTACCCGGCCGTGGGCGGACGGGAGTCCGCCGCGGCGCGCAGCAGCGCCGCCGTCTCCGGGTACGGGCCGCGCCCGGCCCATTCGAGCGGCGTGAGCCCCGTGCCGTGGTCCTCGCGCAGGCGGGGATCGGCACCCTGGGCGAGCAGCCGGCGCACCGTCCCGGTGTGTCCCCAGCACGCGGCCCCGCACAGGGGTGTGCCCTCGTCCCCGTGGCCGCTCTCGGTGTCGGGCAGGGCCCCCGCGGTGAGCAGCAGCCCCACCACGTCCGCCGCGCCGTGGACCGACGCCGCGTACAGCGGTGTCGTCCCGTCAGCGTCCGGGAGTTCGGGGGAGGCGCCGCGCCGCAGGAGCCGGCGCACGGTCCCGGTCTCACCGCTCCTCGCGGCCCGCACGAGGGCTCGGCTCAGCTTCTTGCGGCGTCTGCGGTTCACGAACGCAGACTACGAGCCAGCGGCCCCGCCGCCGAAGTTGATCCCCAGGCGTGCGACGCGGCCCTGCTCACCCGCGGCCCAGCAGCCCAGGTCCGGGGGGCAGTCGACGGTGTCGTACGACCCGGAGTCGAAGGTCCGCCAGGTCCGGCCGCCGTCCAGGCTCAGGTCGCTGCCGGACGGTCCGACCGCGATCGCCGCGCGCGAGGAGTACGGCAGCCAGGTCACTCCCGAACGGTAGGCGGCCGGGGGTCGTGCGGAGCCGGTCCAGGTGGCGCCGCCGTCGCGGGACACCGCGGCGGCGTCGGGGGAGGCCTGGTCGGGGCGGTAGTCCCCGCCCACGGCGATCCCTTGCCGCGCGTCGTGGAACGCCAGCGCGAACACGCCCTTCGCGGGGTCGCCCGCGGGCAGGGTGGACGCCGCCACGGTCCAGGTCAGCCCCCGGTCGCGGGAGTGCAGGACGCGGGCCTGCGACGCCCCGCCGGTCGCCAGCCACACGTCGCGCGGGCCACGGCTCACCAGGCACTGACCGCTCGCCGCGAACGAGGCCTCGCCCGCGAGCGCGGGGGGCATGCCGGCGGAGGGCAGCACCCGCCAACTGCGGCCGCCGTCACCGGTGGACAGCATCCGGTACCTGCCGTCGACCGGGTCGCTGACGGCGAGGCCGTGCCGGTCGTCGAAGAAGGTGACGCAGTCGTAGAAGGCGCGGGGGTCGGCGTTGCGGAAGGTCTCCGTCCAGGTCGCGCCGCCGTCCTGGGTGCGCAGCACACGGGACGCCTCGCCCTCGCCGATCGCCAGCACCACCGCGCGCCGCGCGTCGAACGCCTCGACGTCGCGGAACTGCAGTTCGGCGGCACCCGGTGGCGACACGTCCGCCCAGTGGCGTCCGCCGTCCACCGTGCGCAGCACCTTGCCCTCGGAACCGGCCACCCAGGCGGTGTTCCTGCTGACCGCCGCCAGCCCGCGGAAGCGCGCGGTGCTGCCGGTGTCCTTCAGCTCCCAGCGCGGACCGGGCCGTTCACCCGCCGCGTGGGCCGGGGCCGCGGTCAGCGCGGCGAGCGCCGCCCCGCACAGCACGGCCGTCCACACCCGTCTCATCGTCCCCATCGGCGTCATGCCGCGGCAACGTAGCCCACCGCGCGGCACCGCACCAGACCGCCTCCGGCGCACCGCGCCGCACCGCTTCTGGTGCACGACCGGCGCCTGGGACGTCCGGACCGGTGGCGCGATGCGCCGCGCGGCCCGGGACCTGCGGTCACGACGTCGACTGCGGCCGCGCCGCGGCGTGCCCGCCGGCAGGCGGTCCGGTCACCGGCGGCGGGAGCGACCGTTGTGCCGGGCGGTCCGGCGTGGCCGGGGCCGTAGTGTGCGAACTCCCCGCGCCGGGCGGGTCTTCCGGGGCCGTGGACCACTGCCCCTCAGGGCGCCTGGGACGTCCGGACCGGTGGCGCGATGCGCCGCGCGGTCCTCGGACGGACCCCGACTGCGGCTGTCGGGCTCCCGGTTCGGGTGGTCGCCGGGGCGGGCCCGCCGGACCGCGGTGCCGGTCCGGCGGGGCCGGGTCGTCAACGGGCCTGGGACAGCGTCGTCCTGGCCTGTTCGACGGCGATGGCCACCCGGGGCGACCCGCACCCCCGGGCGAGGTCCACGGCGTCCTCGGTGAGGGCTCGGGCGGTGTCGAGGTCGCCGGTCCGCGCCCGGGCGAGGGCGGCGCGCGCGGTGTAGAGGGTGCGGTCGCGCCGGTAGAGGGGGTCCTGGATCGCCAGTGCCTTCTCCAGCAGCGGGGCCGCTTCCTGCGCACGGCCGAGGTCCAGCAGCGCGATCCCGCTCTGCGCGCACAGCTCCGCCTCGTCGAACCAGTAGATCCACGACGGGTCGTCGTCGCCGGGCGCGGTGTCCAGCAGCCGTCCCGCCTCCTCCAGCGACCGGCGGCACGCCGCGTCCTCGCCGAGCCCGGCGTGGGCCCGGGCCCGGCGGGTGGCGAGCATCGCGCGGGTGCGCGAGGTCGCCCCGGCCGCGGCGGACTCCGCGGCACGGGCCGCCGCCAGGGCGTCGTCGTGACGGCCCGCGAACACCGCCTGAAGGCTCAGTCCCGCCCACAGGTTGGCGGCTTGCGGGCGGTCCTGCGCGCCGTGCGCGAGGCGCAGCCCGGTGAGGTGGTGCCGCTGGGCCGCCCCGTGCCGTCCGCAGTCCGTCGCCGCCCAGCCGCCCAACTGGGCCAGTCCGGCGGCGACGCGCAGCAGACGGGCGTCGAGCCCGCCCCGGTACGGTCCCCGGCGCAGCAGGTCCAGGGCGATCCGCAGATCGGCCTCGACCCGGTGCCGTACGGCCGCGCCGCCGAGCCGGTCGTCCAGGCGGCGCAGGCCGAGCACGCCGCGCTCCAGCCAGTCCACGGTCTCCTCGTCGGCCGCAGCCCCTTCCCGGCCGGCGACGGCGTCGTCCCGCGGCGGCTCGTCCCTTCCGCCGTCCCTTCCGTGGTCCCTCCCGCCGTCGGTCGCGGCCGCCCAGTCGGCGACGGCGTCGCCGAACTCCGCTCCCTCCAGCACGGGGTGGCCCCGCGGGTCGCGTCCGCCGCCGTCGAGCAGGGCGTCCAGCGCGTCGAGACCGCCCGCCCGGGTCCACGGCAGCCCGTCGGGGATGCCGTCGAAGGACGGTAACCAGCCGGGCCACGGGCGGGTGTCCACCTCCCGCAGCGGTACGCCAAGGGCCCGGGCCAGGGCCCGCTGGCTGTCCCTCTCCGGCACCACGCCCCAGTGCTCCCAGCGCCACACCTTCTCCCGACGGGCCGCCATGGGCACGCCGAGGGCACGGGCGTTGTCGGCGACGACCCGGGCGAGGTCCTGGTAGCTCCAGCCGTGGCTGCGCCGGACGGACGCCAGGGGATGGGACGGTGCCGGCGCGGTGTCGTCCGCCACGGCGTTGCTCCTTCGTCTCATATTCGTACGTTCGAATATCAGGCGCGGGCGTTGCGGCGCAGGCGATCGCCGCGATCCGTCCCGATCCGTGTCCCGCGGCGTCCGGCGGCGCCCGCCGCCGTTCGGACGCGTGTGCGGGACTACATCGAGACAACAGGCCCGGACTTGAAGTGGACCTGCTCATACCGGTTGGCTTTGTGTGATCAAGCGATCACCGGACGCCGAACGGGATGCCCCGCCCCGGGCCGGACATCACGTGCGCGCCGTGGAGGCACCCCGAGGATGACTCCTCCTCCACCCCCGTTCGGTTTCTCCCGCTCCCGGGACGACCTGCGGTTCGACCCTGCCCTGGACGACGAGCCACTGGCCGACGCCCGCGCTGCGCTCGCCCAGGGCCGCTGGACCACCGCCCGCAGCCTGCTCGCCGAGACCGGCGACGACTGGGACCGGCGCGGCCACCGCCTGGTCGTCCTCGGCGAGGGCGGCGCCAGTGCCACCTGGGCGCGCGAGTGGCAGCTCGCCGAACCCGGCAGCACCGACGCGGCCGCGCTGCTGGCCTGCGCCACGGTGTTCCGTGCCGTCGCCGGCAAGGAGAAGCCCGAACGGGCCCGCGAGACCTGCCTCGCCGCCGCCGCGCTCACCCCGGCCGACCCCACGCCGTGGCTCTGCCTGCTGATCCTGGCCCGCCACACCGGCACCGACGACGAGCAGATGCGCGCCTTCGACCAGGTCCGCGGCCGCCACCGCGGTCATCACCACGGACACCACCTGATGGCCGCCTGCCTCGCCGAACGCCCCCAGGCCGCCTCCGAGGGCGGGCCATTCCACGAGGTGTACGAATTCGCCGACTGGGCCGCGGGCGAGGCGCCCGCCGGCTCACCGCTCGCCGTCCTCCCGGTCGTCGCCCACGCCGAGCTGTACCGGGTCCTCGCCACCGCCGGGACCCTGCCCGCCGATCCCGCGGCCTCCGGGCACTGGGACGGATGGCGGGCCCGGCAGGCCCTCAAGCGGGGCTTCGACTGGTGGCTGGAGTGGGACGGTGCCGGGCACGACCACCCGCGCCTCCACCTCGACCTCAACTTCCTCGTCCACGCGCAGTTCCTGCAGGGCCGCAACGCCGAGGCGGCGGCCCTGTTCAACCGGATCGGCGCGCACGCCACCCGCACCCCGTGGGCCTACCCGGACCGCGACCCCAAGAAGGCCTTCCGCGCCGCGCGGGAGGCCGTGCTCGGCCCCGGCTCCCCGTAGGGCCCGCACCGCATGACGCACCAGCACCACCCCAACCCCTCCCAGGAAGGAACCGCCATGCTGACGGGCAACAGCGGGATCAGCACGTTCAAAGGCGAGGAGAGAGCCCTGCGGGCCGACCGCCTCGGCATGTCCGGCCTGCTCCTCTCCGTGGTCGCCGCCAGTGCGCCGCTGATGGTGGTCGCCGGCGTCATGCCCACCACGTACGGCGTCATGGGCATCGTCGGACAGCCGCTGCTGTTCGTGATCCTCGGCGTGGTACTCCTCCTCTTCAGCGTCGGCTACGCCGAGATGAGCCGCCACGTCCACAACGCGGGCGCCTTCTACGCCTACATCGCCCGCGGGCTCGGCGGCACCGCGGGCGCCGCCGCGTCGCTCGTCGCCCTGGTGTCGTACAGCGCGATGCAGTTCGCGGTCTTCGGCCTCTTCGGCTTCGAGATCTCCGGGCTCTTCCAGACCTACCTCGACACCACGATCGCCTGGTGGATCCCGGCGGTACTCGGCGTCCTCGCGGTCGGCGCGCTCGGCTGGCTCAAGATCGACGTCAACGCCAAGGTCCTCGGCGTCCTGCTGCTGATCGAGATCGCCCTCGTCGTCATCTTCGACGTCGCCGCCATCGGCAGTCCCGCCAAGGAGGGCCTGTCGCTGCACGCCTTCGACCCGAGCACGCTCAGCGGCGCGGGCCTGGGCACCGCCCTGTGCTTCTGCATCGCCAGCTTCGTCGGCTTCGAGCAGTCCCCCGTCTACGCCGAGGAGACCAGCCGCCCGCAGGTCGTGGTCGCCCGGGTGACCTTCCTCGCCGTCACCTTCGTCGCGGTCTTCTTCGCCATCAGCTCCTGGGCGCTGAGCATCGCGGCCGGTCCGTCGCAGATCGTGGAGGTGTCGCAGAAGCAGGGACCGGGACTGCTCTTCGGCCTCAGCGAGTCGATCATCGGGGCCGCCTTCACCGACGTCCTGCACGTGCTGTATGTGACCGGCATGTTCGCCTGCCTGCTCAGCTTCCACAACGTCGTCGCCCGCTACGCCTTCGCCATGGGCCGCGAGGGCCTGCTGCCCCAGGCCTTCGGCCGTACCAACCCCAACAGCGGCGCCCCCGCCTTCGGCTCGCTGCTGCAGACCCTGGTGTCCCTCGGCTTCGTGGTCGCCTTCGCCGTCACCGACGGCAGCGCGGCGGCGGACCACGACCCCACCGCGCCGGTGCTGAAGCTCTTCACCTGGTTCGGCAACGTCGGTGCCCTGGGCGTGATCGTGCTGCTGGCGACCGCGTCCTTCGCCGTCATCGGCTACTTCGTCCGGCGCGGCGCGCTGCGCACCCAGGCACCGCGGATCGTCGCCTCCGCCCTCGCGGGCATCGCGCTGGTCGTGATCGCCGTCTACGCCGTCAAGGACTTCGACGTCCTGGTCGCCGGCGACGGCTCCGCCGTCTCCTGGATCCTGCCCGCCATCATCGGTGTCACCGTCGTCGGCGGCCTGGTGTACGGCGCGGTCCTGCGGGCCACCCGTCCCGAGGTGCACGCCCGCATCGGCCTCGGCAACGAGGCGTTCCGGATCGAGCAGGCGCGCGAGGCCGTGCCCGCCACCGACGCGGAGACCAGCGCCTCCTGACCCCGTCCGGCCCGTCGCACCCCTGGCCGGGGGAGCGGCGGGCCGGTTCCATGTCCGTAGCGCCCGACAGCGCAACGACCAACGTCGACAAGAGGGTTGCCCCGATGTCCTCCTGCTGCCACACCGACGCCGACGCCGTGCCCGCCGCGCCCCACCCCCTCGACCCGCTGACCGCCGACGAGATTTCCGCCGCCCGCCGCATTCTCGCGGAGGACGGCAGGGTCACCGACACGACCCGCTTCCCCCTCGTCCTGCTCGACGAGCCCGACCGGCACACCGCCGACGCCCATCGCGACGGCGACCCCGTGGTGCGCCGGCTGCGCGTGACCCTGCTGGACTCGGCCACCGGCGCCGCCGCCGAGGCACTGGTCGACGTCACGGCGGGCGTCGTCGTCGCCCACCGCGCGCTCGACACCGCGGAGGAGGGCCAGCCCCCGGTCACCTTCGAGGAGTACGAGATCGTCGAGCAGGTCGTCAAGGCCGACCCGGGCTGGCGCAAGGCCATGGCCGAACGCGGCGTCACCGATCTCGACCTCGCCGTAGCCGCCCCCCTCGGAGCGGGACCGCTGCGCTTCGAGGACCGGCCCGGCGCCCGCCTCATGCGCTCCCTGACCTGGCTGCGCTGCAACGCCTCCGACAGCCCGTGGGCGCACCCGGTGGCCGGGCTCGTCGCCGACGTCGACGTCATCGAGCGGAAGGTCGTCCGCCTGATCGACACCGGCGCCGTGCCGATCCCGTCCGAATGCGGCCGCTACGAGGCCGAGTTCAACGGCCCGGCCCGCACCGACCTGCGCCCGCTGGAGATCACCCAGCCGGAAGGGCCGTCCTTCGCCCTCAGCGGTCGGCTGATGACCTGGCAGAAGTGGCGCTTCCGCATCGACTTCAACGGCCGCGAGGGCCTGGTCCTGCACCAGATCGGCTACGAGGACGGCGACCGCGTCCGCTCCGTCCTGCACCGCGCCTCGCTCGCCGAGATGGCCGTCGCCTACGCCGAGCCCGGCGACGACCGCAACTGGGTCGCCTTCCTCGACGCGGGCGAGTACTCGCTCGGCCGCAACGCCAACGCCCTGAAGCTCGGCTGCGACTGCCTCGGCGAGATCACCTACCTCGACGCCGTCCTCTCCGACGACCTCGGCAACCCCGAGACGCTGCCCAACGCCATCTGCATCCACGAGGAGGACTACGGCCTCCTGTGGAAGCACACCGACATCTTCAACGACATGGCCGCCGACAGCCGTCGCGCCCGCCGCCTCGTCGTCTCCTACATCGCCACCGTCGGCAACTACGACTACGGCTTCTACTGGTACTTCCACCAGGACGGCACGATCGGCTTCGAGGCCAAGTCCACCGGCATCGTGCAGACCTCCGCCGTGGAGCCCGGCACCGCCGACGCGGTCGGCACGGAGGTCGCGCCCGGCCTGCTCGCCCCGTTCCACCAGCACCTGTTCTGCGTACGGCTGGACGCCGCCGTCGACGGCCACGCCAACACCGTGGAGGAGGTGGACGTCGTCCCCGTCCCGAGCGGGCCGGACAACCCCAACGGCAACGTCTTCACCACCCGGGTGACCACCGTCGCCGACAGCGCCGAGGGCGGCCGCCTCGCCGACCCGCTGGCGGGCCGCCGCTGGCGGATCAGCAACCCCGGCTCCCTCAACCGCATGGGCAAGCCCGTGGCGTACACGCTCGTGCCGCAGCCCGGCCCGGTCGTCCTCGCGCAGCCCGACTCGGCGGTCGCCCGGCGCATGGCCTACGGCACCAAGCACGTGTGGGTCACCCGCCACCGTCCCGAGCGGCGCTTCCCCGCGGGGGACTACCCCAACCAGAACGCGGGCGGCGCCGGGCTGCCCCGCTGGACCGCGGCGGGCGAGTCGCTGGAGGACACCGAGCTGACCGTCTGGCACACCTTCGGGCCCACCCACCTGCCGCGGCTGGAGGAGTGGCCGGTCATGCCCGTCGACCACAGCGGGTTCACCCTCAAGCCCACCGGCTTCTTCGACCGCAACCCCGCGCTCGACCTCCCCAAGGAGACCCCGCGCGGCGAGGGCCACTGCCACACCGCCTAGCGCGGCGCGGCTCCCGAGGAGTGCCCCGGCCCCGCTGTCCGCACGGACCGCGGGGCCGGGGCATGCCGGCTCAGGGGCGGCGCGCAGGGACGTTGTCGTGGACCCGCTTGGGGTCGGTGACCGCGACCGGCTCCAGGATCTCCTCGATCCGCGCCATCAGGTCCTTCTCCAGGACGACGCCCGCCGCCTTGGCGTTCTCCGCGACCTGCTCGGGACGGGACGCGCCGACGATGGCCGCCGAGACGTTGGAGTTCTGCAGCACCCACGCCACCGCGAGCTGGGCCAGCGACAGGCCGGCCTCGGCGGCGAGCGGCTGGAGCCGCTGGACGGCGTCGAGCACCTCGTCGCTCATCCACCGCGAGATCATGCCGGCGCCGCCCTTGTCGTCGGTGGCCCGCGAGCCCGCCGGGGGCTCCTGCCCCCGCCGGTACTTGCCGGTCAGCACACCCTGCGCGATCGGCGAGAAGACCACCTGGCCCATGCCCAGTTCCTCGCAGGTCGGGACGACCTCACCCTCGATGACCCGCCACAGGGCGTTGTACTGCGGCTGGTTCGACACCAGCGGGACGTGCAGTTCCCGCGCCATCGCGTGGGCGCGACGGATCTGCTCCGCCGGCCACTCCGAGACGCCGATGTACAGGGCCTTGCCCGAGTGCACGACGTCGGCGAACGCCTCCATCGTCTCCTCGAGCGGGGTGTCCACGTCGTAGCGGTGCGCCTGGTAGAGGTCCACGTAGTCGGTCTGCAGGCGGCGCAGCGAGCCGGCGATCGACTCCATGATGTGCTTGCGCGACAGCCCGCGGTCGTTGCGGCCCGGCCCGGTCGGCCAGTACACCTTGGTGAAGATCTCGATGCCCTCGCGGCGCTCGCCCTTCAGCGCCTCGCCGAGGACGGACTCGGCGCGCGTCCCCGCGTAGACGTCGGCGGTGTCGAAGCTGGTGATGCCGACCTCCAGCGCCGCGCGCACGCACGCCGTGGCGGCGTCCGCCTCCACCTGCGAGCCGTGGGTGAGCCAGTTGCCGTACGCGATCTCGCTGATGACCAGGCCGCTACGGCCGAGATGGCGGTATTCCATGGGAGCGAAGCCTCCGTTGGCGTGTCCGTGGGTGCCGGCCGGCCGGGTGCTGGCGCACCGGGGTCCGCCGGGGGCGCGGCGCCCGGTCGGGCGTCGGCCGCAGAAAAGATGGCAGGGGCAAATACATCTGATCATTACATGCCGCCGTACCGGCGCGGGGGCCGGTCCCCCGGTCGCCCGCGCCGGCCGGATCCCGGTCGCCGGCCGCCCCGGCCGCGACCGGCCTCAGCGGAAGTCCGGGGTCCACAGGCGCACCGTGGCGAAGGCGGCGCCGGGGCGGGTCCGTGCGTACGCGGGGGTCCCGTCGGCGTCGAGGAACTCGACCGTCGGCCCGCCCCGGCCCCGGGGCCCGGTCGCCTGCGACCTGGCCCGGATGCGCGTCCCCGTCGGCTGGTTGGTGTAGGCGCTCACCCCGCTCGCCCCGTCCACCTGCCGGTACCTGAGGGACGCGACGTCCAGCCGGTACACCCCGTAGCTGTCGGTGAACCACAGCGACCCCGGGTCGCCGTACACCGGCTGCAGATCACGGCCCTCGCCCTCGAAGCCCACGGCGCTGTGCTCCGTCAGCGTCGTCGCCGCGCCCCGGCCCGACACCGCGTAGCGCACCAGCCGCTCGGCGCCGATCGCCCACAGCGCCCCGTGCTCCGGGTCGTACAGCACACCGCGCGCCCTCGGCAGCGGCACGGTGCGGAACGGCGCGGTCTGCTCGGTGTCCGCGTACAGCCGCAGCCGGCCGGGCGCCACGGAGGCCACCACGATCACCCCGCCCGGGATGCGCTCGATGGCGTGCGGGCTGTCGGCCGGGGTCACCGTCTGCCACACGATGGCCCCGGTGTCCTCGCGCACCATCGCCGCCCGGCCGCCGGACGCGGCCACGAGCACGACCCGCCCGTACGCCTGCGTCCTGCGCAGCCGCACGTCCGACAGGTGCTGCCAGCTCGTGCCGGCCCCGCCCGGCGCGCTCCAGTGCCAGGTCACGGCCCCGGGCCGCGACCAGTCCAGGGCGTCGGGGTCGAAGACCAGGACGCCGTTGCAGGACTGGTCGGCGGTGGCGATGGGATGGCTCTTCCGCGCGGCGTGCCGCGTCATGTCGTGCCCCCGTATGTCGTTGACGTGCCAACGAATATTCGGAGGATAGCGACGCAGGGTGCTGCCACGATGGGCCGCGTGACCGTACCGCGACCGAACGTCCACGCTTCGCCCGTATGGGAGATCGCCCCGCTCCCCGTTGACGACCCCGTGTCGAGGGACCTGCTGTGGCGGTACTACGACGACATCGTCAGCCGCTACTACGGCAGGCCGATGACCCCGCGGGAGATAGACGACCTGCTCACCGAGCACACCAGTGACGACCTCGCCGGTCCCCACGGGCACTTCCTCGTCGGCCGCCGCGACGGCGAGCCGGCCGGCTGCGCGGGCGTCCGCCTCCTGGCCCCCGGCGTCGCCGAGCTGCGCCGCGTGTGGGTCGTCCCCGGCGCCCGCCGCACCGGCGGCGCCGCACTGCTGGTCACCGCCGCCGAACGCGCGGCCCGCGAACGACTGGGCGCCGCCGTGATCCGCCTCGACACCCGGGCCGACCTGGTCGAGGCACGGGCCCTGTACGCGAAACTGGGCTACCACGAGGTCCCCGACTACAACGGCGAACGCTACGCCGACCACTGGTTCGAGAAGCGTCTGGGCCCGGACTCCGGCGCGGCATAGGCCCAGGCTCGTGGCCGGGCGGCCGGGCTCCGCAATAATGCAGCGGTAGTCCAGCCAGAAAGCAGGTCGCACATCGTGACGACAACGGTCTCGGTCGAGCGCAGGATCGCCGAGGAACTCGGCGTACGGGAAGGTCAGGTCAGATCGGCGGTCGAGCTGCTCGACGGCGGCGCGACCGTGCCGTTCGTGGCCCGGTACCGCAAGGAGGCGACGGACGGCCTCGACGACGCCCAGCTGCGGACGCTGGAGGAGCGCCTGCGCTACCTGCGCGAAATGGACGAGCGGCGGGCCGCCATCCTGGAGTCCATCGAGTCCCAGGGCAAGCTCGACGACGCCCTGAAGGCGCAGATCCTCGCCGCGGACTCCAAGGCGCGCCTCGAGGACATCTACCTGCCCTACAAGCCCAAGCGGCGCACCAAGGCGCAGATCGCCCGCGAGGCCGGCCTGGAGCCGCTCGCCGACCGCCTCCTCGGCGACCCGTCCCTGGAACCGCAGGCCGAGGCCGCCGGGTTCGTCGACGCGGACAAGGGCGTCGCCGACGCCGCGGCGGCGCTGGAGGGCGCCCGCGCGATCCTCACCGAGCGGTGGTCCGAGGACGCCGACCTCGTCGGGGGACTGCGCACCCGGATGTGGGAGCGGGGCCGGCTCGTCGCCAAGGTGCGCGAGGGCAAGGAGGAGGCGGGCGCGAAGTTCGCGGACTACTTCGACTTCGCCGAGCCGTTCACCAAGCTCCCCTCGCACCGTGTGCTCGCCATGCTGCGCGGCGAGAAGGAGGAGGTCCTCGACCTCACCATGGAGCCCGAGGAGCCGGTCGCGGAGGGCCCCTCCAGCTTCGAGCGCACGATCGCCCACCACTTCGGCGTCGCCGACCGCGGCCGCCCCGCCGACAAGTGGCTCGCCGACAGCGTTCGCTGGGCCTGGCGCACCCGCTTCCTGGTCCGGCTCGGCCTCGACCTGCGCGTCCAGCTGCGCCAGGACGCCGAGGACGAGGCGGTCCGGGTCTTCGCCGCCAACCTGCGCGACCTGCTGCTCGCCGCCCCCGCCGGCACGCGCGCCACCATGGGCCTGGACCCGGGCTTCCGCACCGGCGTCAAGGTGGCCGTGGTCGACGCGACGGGCAAGGTCGTCGCCACCGACACGATCTACCCGCACGTGCCGCGCAACCAGTGGGACGCCTCCATCGCGACGCTCGCCCGGCTCGCCGCCGCCCACGAGGTCGACCTGGTCGCCATCGGCAACGGAACCGCCTCCCGCGAGACCGACAAGCTCGCCGCGGACCTCATCAAGCGGCACCCGGAACTGAAGCTGACCAAGGCCGTGGTGTCCGAGGCGGGCGCCTCGGTCTACTCCGCCTCCGCCTACGCCTCCGCCGAGCTCCCCGAGCTCGACGTGTCGCTGCGCGGCGCCGTCTCCATCGCCCGCCGCCTCCAGGACCCGCTCGCCGAACTCGTCAAGATCGACCCCAAGTCGATCGGCGTCGGCCAGTACCAGCACGACCTGTCCGAGGTGAAGCTCTCGCGCTCCCTCGACGCGGTCGTCGAGGACTGCGTGAACGGCGTCGGCGTCGACGTCAACACCGCCTCCGTGCCGCTGTTGCGCCGCGTCTCCGGCATCACCGAGGGCCTGGCCGCCAACATCGTCGCCCACCGCGACGCCAACGGCCCGTTCCGCCGGCGCACCGCCCTGAAGGACGTGGCCCGGCTCGGCCCCAAGGCGTACGAGCAGTGCGCCGGGTTCCTGCGGATCCCCGACGGCGACGACCCCCTGGACGCCTCCAGCGTGCACCCCGAGTCCTACCCCGTCGTACGGCGCATGAGCACTGCGGCGGGCACCGACATCAGGGCGCTCATCGGCAACACCACGGTGCTGCGCGGGCTGGCGCCGCGGGAGTTCGTCGACGACACCTTCGGTCTGCCGACGGTCACCGACATCCTCTCCGAACTGGAGAAGCCCGGACGTGACCCGCGGCCCGCCTTCAAGACCGCCGCCTTCAAGGAGGGCGTCGAGGAGCTCAAGGACCTCAGGCCCGGCATGCTCCTGGAGGGCGTCGTCACCAATGTCGCGGCCTTCGGCGCCTTCGTGGACGTCGGCGTCCACCAGGACGGGCTCGTGCACGTCTCGGCGATGTCCAGGAACTTCGTCAGCGACCCGCGCGAGGTGGTCAAGCCCGGCGACATCGTCCGCGTCAAGGTGCTCGACGTCGACATCCCGCGCAAGCGCATCTCCCTCACCCTCCGTCTGGAGGACGAGGCGAGCGCGCCCAAGGGCAACGCCGGCGGTGGACGTCCCGAGCGCGGCGGCCGCCCCGACCGGCCCGACCGCCGCGGCGGCAACCCGCCCCGCCAGTCCCGCGGCGGCGACCGCGACCGGGACCGCCCGGCCCCCGGCGGCGCGATGGCCGACGCCCTGCGCCGCGCCGGGCTCGACAAGGGTCTCGGCGGGGGCAACAACGGCCGCCGCGGCTGATCCCACCGTGAGGCACTGAGGCCCTGAGGCGCGCTCCCCGGAGGACCGGGGGAGCGCGCCTCGGCGTGTTCTCAGCGGCAGACCGTCCCCGCCGGCGGGAGCACGCCGCTCAGCAGGTAGCGGTCGACCGCGGCGTCGACGCACGCGCTTCCGGGCTGCAGGTAGGCGGTGTGCCCGTCGCCGTCCCAGGTCAGCAGCCGGGCCGAAGGGAGCTGCCGGGTGAGTGCCCGCGCCCAGGCGTACGGGGTGGCCGGGTCGCGCAGGGTGCCGACGACCAGGATCGGCGCCGTGGGAGGGACCGTGACGGCCTGCGCGGGCCGGTCCGGGCCGACGGGCCAGTGGGCGCAGGTGCTGAGCAGCCCGGTGTAGTACGCCCCGAACTGGGGCGAGGCACGGAGGAAGGCGGGGAGCAGCGCCTCGGCCTGCGCGGGGGTGAACACGGGCCCGAGCGCTGCGCTCAGACAGCTGACGGCCGTGAACCCCACGTCGGCGACGGCCTCCTCCTCCGGGGCGGAGAGCCTTTGGAGCGCGGCGGTGCCACCGGAGGCGGACACCACCTCGCCCAGGGCCAGGCGCAGTTCCTCCCACGCGGGCTGCTTGAGCCCCGACACGACGGTGACGAGCAGGTCGTCCCCCGTGACGGTGACGTCCTTGCCCTCCTGGCGCGGGCTCCGGTCGAGGCGGGCGACCAGGGCGTCCAGGACGCGGCCCGCCTCCTCGACGGAGTGGCCGACCGGGCAGTCGGGGCGGCGCGCGCAGTCGGCGGCGAAGGCCTCCCAGGCCACCTGGTAGCCGTGTGCCGGATCCAGGAAGCGGTGGTAGCCGTCGACCGTGGGGTCCACGGCGCCGTCGAGGACCATGCGGCCGACCCGGGAGGGGAAGAGCTCGGCGTAGACGGTGCCCAGGTAGGTGCCGTAGGAGAAGCCGAAGAAGTGCAGGCGGTCGTCCCCGACGAGGGCGCGCACCAGGTCCATGTCGCGGGCCACGTCCGGGGTGCCGATGTGCGGCAGCAGCCACCCGGCGTGCCGCCGGCACGCGTCGGCGGTCTTCTCACGGGCCTCGTCCAGGGCCTCGAAGTCCGGCTTCCCGGCGGTGAGCGGGCGGGCTTCGGCGAGGTTCGCCGCAACCTCGGTGCCGCAGTCCACCGGGGTGCTGGCGCCGACGCCACGCGGGTCGACGGCGACCAGGTCGTAGGCGGCGCGTACCGAGGGCGGGAACTCTTCGGCGAGATCCTGCAGGCCGCCGATGGCGGAGTCACCGGGCCCGCCGGGGTTGTACAGCAGCGAGCCGATGCGGTGCGCCCCGCTCCCCGTGGACGTCAGGCGGGTGGCGGCCAGGGTGATGTCGCCCGCTTCGGGGTGTGCGTAGTCCAGCGGCGCATTGAGAGTCGTGCACTGGAAGGACGGCTTGTCCTCGCACGGTCTCCAGGCGAGCCGCTGCGCGTAGTAGCGGGTCAGCCGCGGCGTCACGGCCTCGGTGTGCACGGAGCCGGCCGGCGCCAGGCGGGTCACGGGTGACGCCCCGCCGCGGAGGGAGGAACACGCGGTCGCGAGGAGGGCGCACGCGCCCAGCACCGCGACCGCGCGGCGTCGTCCCCTCCTGCGTACGTGGCCGGTGTGCCGGACAGCGTCCATCGCTCAGCCTTTCTGGTGCCCTGGTGGTGTGGCGTCCTGCTGCCCGTCAGCCGCACACGGTGCCGTCGGGTGGGAGCCGGCCGTGCAGGAAGTAGCCGTCGACGGCCGTGTCGACGCAGGCGCTGCCCTGCTGGTAGGCGGTGTGCCCGTCGCCGTCCCAGGTGAGCAGCCGCCCGGAGGAGAGCTGGGCGGCCAGTGCCCGGGCCTGCTCGTAGGGGGTGGCGGGGTCGCGGGTGGTGCCGACGACGAGGATCGGCGGGGCGCCGCGGGCGCTGATCCGGTGCGGGACCTGCGTGGGCCGCGTCGGCCAGTCGGCGCACATGGGGAGGAACCCGGCGTAGTACGCGCCGAACTGGGGGGCCGCGCGGCGGAACTCGGGCACGGCCGCGAGCGTCTGCGCCGCGGTCGACCGCGGTCCCAGCGCGGAGCTCAGGCAGTTGATCGCGGCGAGGGACTGCTCACCCGGCCCGCCGTCGTCCTCCGTGCCGGGCAGCGGTCGCCAGGCGGCGGCGTCGCCCGCCGCCACCTCGCGGAGCAGGTTGCGCAGTGCGCCCCAGGCCGGAGCCGCGAGTGCCGAGGTGACCGCGGTGAGCAGATCGTCGCCGGTGGGGGAGACGCCGTGGCCGCCCGCACTTCCGGAGGCCTTGTCGAGTCCCGCGACCAGGCCGTCAAGGATGCGGCCCGCGTCCTTGACCGAGTGGCCGACCGGGCAGCCGGGGCGGGTGACGCAGTCGGCGGCGAAGGCCTCCCAGGCCACCTGGTAACCGCGTGCCATGCCGAGCGTGGCGCGGTAGGCGCCCATGTCCGGGTCGATGGCGCCGTCGAGGACCATGCGGCCGACGCGGGAGGGGAAGAGCTCCGCATAGGTGGCCCCCAGGTAACTGCCGTAGGAGTAGCCGAGGAAGCCCAGCCGGTCGTCGCCGAGCAGGGCCCGTACGACGTCCATGTCCCGTGCGGCGTCGGGGGTGCCGACGTGGGGCAGGAGCCGGCCCGCGCGACGTGCGCACGCGTCGGCGACCAGGGCGAGGCCCGGCTCGGGGTCCCCGGCGGCGGCCCCGGGGACCGATGGGCCCGTCCCGCAGTCGACCGGGGCGCTGCGGCCCACGCCCCGGGGGTCGACGCCGACCAGGTCGTACGCGGCGCGCATCGCGGGGGAGAAGCCGTCGGCGAAGGACAGCACATCGTCGACCGCCGACACGCCGGGCCCGCCGGGGTTGAGCAGCAGCGAGCCGATGCGGGCCGCGCGCGGGCCGGTGGCCCTGTGGCGGACGACCGCCAGCCGGATGTCGCCCGCCTGCGGGTGGGCGTAGTCCAGGGGCACCGTCACCGTGGTGCACTGGAACGACGCCCCTTCCCGGCAGGGCTGCCAGTCGAGCCTCTGCCGGTAGTAGCGCGACACGTCCGGCGGCGCGGACGAGGCCGCCGACGAGGCTGCCGACGCCGCCGCCGAGGCTGCCGAGGCGACCGGAGTGGCCGGGGCGGCCGCGGACGCGGCCGCGGACCGCTTCGCGCCCGCCGTCCGGTGCGCGCGCTGGGGCGAACAGGCGGCCAGCACCAGGCAGGCGCTCAGCAGCCCGCCCGCGATGCGCCTGCCCCGGCCGGACAGGGGACGTGCGGCCTGCACGGCGGCCACCGCCCGTCAGACGCAGACCGTGCCGGTGGCCGGGAGCTGACCTTTCGTCAGGTAGCTGTCGACGGCGCTCTCGGCGCAGGTGCTGCCCTGGTGGTAGGCGGTGTGCCCGTCGCCGTCCCAGGTCAGGAGCCGTCCGGAGGAGAGCTCCCGGGCGAGCGCCTGTGCCCACGGGTACGGGGTGGCCGGGTCGCGGAGGGTGCCCACGACCAGGATCGGTGCGGCGCCGGCCGCGGTGATCCGGTGCGCCGGCTGGTCAGGGCGGACGGGCCAATGGGTGCACATCGGCAGGGTCCCGGCGTAGTACTCGGCGAACTGCGGTGCTTCGCGGCGGAATTCGGGCAGCGCCGCCTGCGCCTGCGCGACGGTCGACCACGTGCCCAGGGTGGAGCTCAGGCACGACACCGCGTAGTACGACTGGTCGCCCGGATCGGTTTCCTCGTCCACGCCGAGGAGCGCCTGTACGGCCGTGGTGTCGCCGGCCCGCACCCCCTCCAGCGCGGCGCGCAGCGCCTCCCAGGCCGGGGCCCGCAGCCCGAGGACGACCGCGCTGAGGAGGGAGTCCCCCGTGACGGTGATGTCCTTGCCCTGCCGGAGGGGGGTGCGGTTCAGCGTGGCCACCAGGGTGTCGAGGATGCGGCCGGCCTCCTGGACCGAGCGGCCCACGGGACAGTCGGGCCGGGTGGCGCACTCCGCGGCGAAGGACTTCCAGGCGACCTCGTACCCCCGGGCCTGGCCGATGGTGAAGTCGTACCCGTCGAGGGCGGGGTCGACGGCGCCGTCGAGGACCATGCGGCCGACGCGGGAGGGGAAGAGCCCGGCGTAGGTGGCGCCCAGGTAGGTGCCGTACGAGAAGCCCAGGTAATGGAGCTGCCGGTCGCCCAGCACGGCGCGTACGACGTCCATGTCTCGGGCGGCGTCCTCGGTGCCCACGTGCGGCAGCAACCGCCCCGCGTGCCGGCCGCATTCGGCCGCGACCTGCGCGTAGCCCGCGGCCGAGGCGTCGATGTCCGCCCTGCGCGCGCCGGGGTCCGGGGCGGCCGCGGGGGTGTCCTTGGCGCAGTCCACCAGGGTGCTGGCGCCGACACCGCGCGGGTCGACCGCCACCAGGTCGTACGCTGCGCGCACCGCGGGGGAGAAGGAGTCCACGTTGCCGAGCAGGTAGGCGATCGCGGACGAGCCCGGTCCGCCGGGGTTCATCTGCAGCGAGCCGACGCGTGCGGCGCCGTTCCCGGTGGCCCTCTGGCGTATCGCGGCCAGGGTGATGTCGCCTCCCTCGGGGTGGTCGTAGTCCAGCGGCACCGTGATGGTGGCGCACTGGAACGACGGCACCGCGGCGCAGGCCTTCCAGCCCGGTTTCTGCCCGTAGTAGCGGGCCAGGTCCGCCGGTGCGGCGGTGGCGGCGCCCCCGGCGGGTGCCCAGGCCGGCGTCTGCCGGAGGTCGCCCGCCGCGCACGCGGTGAGCAGCAGCCCGCAGCTGCCGAGCACGGCGATGAAGCCGTGGAGCCTGCGTCGGGGTGCGTTCATGGCCACGCCTTTCTGTGCGCCGCGCGGAGCGCGGGGCGGGTGGTCGCGTCAGCGGCAGATCGCGCCGGTGGGCGGGAGCAGACCGCGCAACAGGTAGTCGTCGACGGCCGTGTCGACGCAGCGGCTGCCGCGCTGGTAGGCGGTGTGCCCGTCGCCGTCCCAGGTCAGGAGACGCCCGGAGGAGAGCTGGGCGGCCAGTGCCCGGGCCTGGTCGTAGGGGGTGGCGGGGTCGCGGGTGGTGCCGATCACGAGGATCGGCCCGGCGCCCCGGGCGCTGACGCGCCGCGGGAGCTGCGTGGGCCGCGTCGGCCAGTGGGCGCACGTCGACAGGTCCTCGTTGTAGAACGCCCCGAACTGGGGCGAAGCCCGCAGGAATTCGGGCAGCGCCGCGAGCGTCTGGGCGGGGGTCGACCGCGATTCGAGCGCGGAGCTCAGGCAGTTGACCGCCGTCATGGACTCGTCACCGGACGCGGTGTCGTCCTCGGAGCCCACGAGCTCCCGCAGCACGGTGGTGTCACCCGAGGTCACCCCGTCCAGCACCGCGCGCAGCGTCTCCCAGTCGGGCGCGCGCAATGCGGTGACGACCGTGCCGAGCAGGGTCTCGCCGTCGAGGTGGCCCTCCTTGCCCTGCCGCACCGGGGCGCGGTCGAGGGCGGCCACGAGGGAGTCCAGCGTGCGGCCCGCCTCCTTGACGGAGTGGCCGACCGGGCAGTGCCTGCGGCGGGCGCAGTCGGCGGCGAAGGACTCCCAGGCGATCTGGTACCCGCGGGCCTGGTTGAGGTAGGCGTGGTAGCCGTCCATGGCCGGGTCGACCGCGCCGTCCAGGACGACCCGGCCGACGCGGGAGGGGAAGAGCTCGGCGTAGGTGGCGCCCAGGTAGGTGCCGTACGAGAAGCCGAGGAAGTGCAGGCGGTCCTCGCCCAGCGCGGCGCGTACGACGTCCATGTCCCGGGCCGCGTCGAGGGTGCCGACGTGCGGCAGCAGCTGCCCGGCGTGCCGCGCGCAGTCCGCGGCGACCTTGGCGTGGTAGGCGGCCCACGTGTTGATGACCGTGGCCTCGTCCGAAGGGAGCGCCCCCCGCGTCCCGGCACCCGGGGGAGCGGCGGAGCCGCAGTCCACCGGCGAGCTGTGGCCGACGCCGCGCGGGTCGACCGCGACCAGGTCGTACGAGGCGCGCAGGGCGGGGGAGTACCTGTCGGCGTAGGCCCGCAGATCGTCGATGGCGGACAGACCGGGGCCGCCGGGGTTGATCTGGAGTGCGCCGACGCGGGCGGCGCCGTGGCCGCGGGCCTGCCTGCGGATCGCGGCCAGGGAGAGGTCACCCGCTCCCGGGTGCGCGTAGTCCCGCGGCACCTTGAGCCTCGTGCACTGGAACGACCGGTCCCGGCAGGGCAACCAGCGCAGCTCCTGCGTGTAGTAGCGCCGCAGGTCCACGCGGATCGCGTCGGCCGCCGCGCTCGCGGAGGCCCCGGCGGGAGTGGGTGCGGCGGTCCTGTGCGTGTGCGTCGCGGCGGTGCAGGTGGCGAGCAGCAGCCCGAAGGCGACCAGTACGGCGAGTGCGCAGAGCAGTCCGCGCCCGGGTATTCGGCCGGTGGCCGGGACAGCTTTCATCGCCACGCCTTCGTTTCCGCCCGTTGCGAGACGCGGGGCTGGTCGGCATCGGTGAGCGGCCGCGGGGGCGGGCCCGGCGCCGCGTCCCGGCAGGGAGCGGCCACGCCGTCCCCCCACCCTTCGCTGCGTAACCAGGTCATCACAGATCGTGCACGGGGGATCGCCGGGCTGGGCCGAACGCGTGAACCCGCCGTGCCACCCCCGTGCCGGCGCGCGCCACAAGTACCCGTACAGCCCCCACAAGTTGACCGGTATCGCTCTGGCCCCCCGGACCGGGCCGCGGCTAGCGTCCGCGGGTGCCCTCACCCATGCGCACCACCCGCCCCCGTACCGACCGCATCCGCATACGGACGACCTCCCTGGTGGCGACCGTGATCGCCGCCCTCGCCGCCGTCCTCCTCCCCGTGACCACCGTGCAGGCCGCCTCCCCCGGCGGGACCGTCCGGCACGGACTGAGCCGGCCGGACTACTCGTACGCCGACGCGATCCGCGAGGCGGTCTGGGTCGAGACGGGCCGCGACGACGACGGCGACGGCCGCGCCGACCGGGTCGCCGCCGACATCGTGCGGCCCCGCGAGCCCGCGGCCGCCGGCCGCAAGGTGCCGGTGATCATGGACGCGAGTCCCTACTACTCGTGCTGCGGACGCGGCAACGAGAGCCAGTTGAAGACCTACGACGACCAGGGCCGCATGGTCCAGGCCCCGTTGTACTACGACAACTACTTCGTCCCCCGCGGCTACGCCGTCGTCCTGGTCGACCTGGCCGGCACCAACCGCTCCGACGGCTGCGTGGACGTCGGCGGCCCCTCCGACATCGGCTCGGCCAAGGCGGTGATCGACTGGCTGAACGGCCGGGCCGAGGGCTACACCTCCCGTACCGGCTCCCGGCCCGCGAGCGCCCGCTGGTCCACCGGCGACGTCGGCATGATCGGCAAGAGCTGGGACGGGACGATCGCCAACGGCGTCGCCGCGACCGGGGTGCGCGGCCTGCGCACGATCGTGCCGATCAGCGCCATCAGCTCCTGGTACGACTACTACTTCCAGCAGGGCGCCGCCCTCTACGACTCCGGCCCCGACTGGCTGTCGGACTACGTCGAGAGCCCGGCCGCCCGCGCCCGCTGCGCCGCGGTGCAGCAGCGCATCGTGGACGGAGCCCCGCGCAGCGGCGACTGGACCGGGTTCTGGAATGAACGCGACTACACCAAGGACGCCGGCAAGGTCCGCGCCAGCGTCTTCGCCGTCCACGGCATGCAGGACCTCAACGTCCGCACCAAGCACTTCGGCCAGTGGTGGAGCGCGCTCGCCGCGCACGGCGTGGAGCGCAAGGTGTGGCTGTCGCAGACCGGCCACGTCGACCCCTTCGACTTCCGGCGCGAGGCATGGGTGTCCACCCTGCACCGCTGGTTCGACCACTATCTGCTGGGCGTCCGCAACGGCGTGGAGCGCGAGCCCGGCGCCGACGTCGAACGCTCCCCCGACCACTGGACGACCGACCGCTCCTGGCCCCCCGCCGGCACCGGACCCGCCCGGCTGAGCCTGCGGCCCGGCACCACCCCGGGCCTGGGCACCCTCGGGCTCGGCCCGGCCGCGCCCGGCAGTACGGCGGCCTTCACCGACGCGCCCCAGGAGTGGGAGGAGGACTGGGCCGCCGGCGCGGACACCCCGAGCGCCTCCAGGGCCGTCTTCACCACCGGCACCCTCGCCCGCGACCTGCGGCTGTCCGGCAGCGGCACGGTCACCCTCACCGCGTCCTCCTCGACCACCAGCGCCCACCTGTCCGCGGTCCTGGTCGACCTCGGGCCGGACACCGTCCGGGACTTCCTGGGCGCCAAGGAGGGCATCGCCGACCTGGCCACGCGCTCGTGCTGGGGTGAGAGCACGGCGGGCGACAGCGCCTGCTTCCGCGACACCGCGGCCGACACCGCCGACGTCGCCCACACCGTGGTGAGCCGCGGCTGGGCCGATCTCGGGCACACCGCGTCCGCATGGCACGGGCGTCCGCTCGTCCCGGGCCGCGCCTACACGGCCACCGTCACCCTGGGCGCCACCGACCACGTCGTGCCCGCCGGGCACCGGCTCGCGCTGATCGTCGCGGGCACCGACGCGGGACTGGTCGAGCCCCCCGACACCACCCCCACCGTCACACTCGACCTGGCCCGCTCGCATGCCCTGCTGCCGCTCGTCGGCGGAGCGCGCGGCCTCGCCCCCACGACCCCGCACCCCTCCGTCGCGCAGCGCGCCGCGGACGTCCCGGCCGCCCCGCCCCGCACCGCCCGCACGGTCCCCGCGGGCCGCTGACCCCGGGCCCTGCCCGTCCGCCCTCACGCATGACGAGGGCGGGCGGGTAGTGTCAGCGGGTCAGCGATAGTTGTACAAGGAAGCAACAGCACCCGTGGACAGCACCAAGAAGACCGCCGACGACGCCCCGGCGGACGATCCCACCGCGGACCGCGGCGCGGAGCCCGGCATACCCGGCAGCCGCACCCGCTGGCGTCGCTGGCTCATGGACACCCGCCCCCTGCGCCACCCCGCCTACCGCCGCCTGTGGAGCTCCACCACCGTGACCGCCGTGGGCAGCCAACTCACCGCGGTCGCCGTGCCCAAGCAGATCTACGACATCACCGGCTCGTCCGCGTGGGTCGGCTACGCGAGCATCGCCGGGCTGGTCCCGCTGGTGGTCTTCGCCCTGTGGGGCGGGGCCGTCGCCGACAGCGTGGACCGCCGCAAGCTGATGCTGTACACCAACATCGGCATCGCCGTCACCTCCCTGCTGTTCTGGGTGCAGGCCTTCGCGGGCGCCCACTCCGTCTGGCTGCTCATGGTGCTGCTCGCCGCGCAGCAGGCGGCGGCCGGCATGAACGCCCCCGCCCGCAGCGCCGCCATCGCCCGCCTGGTCCCGCCGGCGGAACTGCCCGCGGCCATGGCGCTCGGCTCCACGGTCATGCAGACCGGGCTGGTCGTCGGCCCGCTGCTCGCGGGTGTGCTCATCCCCGTCATCGGCCTGCCCGACCTCTACCTGATCGACGCGATCGCCCTCACCGCGACCGTGTGGGCGGTGTGGCGGCTGCCCGCGCTCCCGCCGCTGGAGGCCAACGGCGCCCCCGTCGCCCGGCGCGGCGGCTGGCGCGAGGTCGGCGCCGGCTTCCGCTACATCACGGCCCAGCGCATCCTGCTGATGTCCTTCCTCGCCGACATCGTCGCCATGGTCTTCGGCATGCCGCGCGCCCTGTTCCCCCAGCTCGCCGACACCACCTACGCCCCCTGGGGCGAGGGCTTCGCGCTCGGCCTGCTGTTCGCCGCCATCCCCATCGGCGCGGTCGCCGGCGGGTTGTTCTCGGGCACCTTCTCCCGTTCCAAGCGGCACGGTCTGATGGTCGTGATCGCCGTCTGCGGCTGGGGCGCCGCGATCGCGGGACTCGGACTGAGCAGCAGCCTGTGGTGGGCGGCGGCCTTCCTGGCGCTGGCCGGATTCGCCGACATGGTCTCGATGGTGTTCCGCAGCGCGATCCTGCAGTCGGTCGCGACGGACGACATGCGCGGCCGCATGCAAGGCGTGTTCACGGTCGTCGTCGCGGGCGGTCCCCGGGTGGCCGACCTCCTGCACGGCACGGGCGGCTCCGCGTTCGGGACGCGTACCGCGGTCACCGCGGGCGGTGTGCTCGTCGTGGTCGTCATGCTCGGCCTGGCGGCGGCGTTCCCCGCCTTCACCCGCTACCGGGGTGCCTGAGCCGTTGGGGTGCCGAGCGCCCCGGGGCCCGCTGTGGCGGATTCCGGCGGCGACCCGGCCGCCGCCCCGTCCCGGTCGGGCACACGGGGGGCGGGGGCACGTCCGCGAGGTTCCGGGCGGCGCGCCGGGCCTGATCGTACCGGTTTGATACGCCGCCAAGTCGTCCGGGGTGCCCCGTGTCGCCCCGTACGCGCGGTGCGTGGTTGCGGTTGGGGGTTTCCCCACCGCCCGCCCTCCCTCCCTCCCCCAGCCTTCGGTCGGGGAGACCCCCACGGGCGCACCCCGCCACACCCCCTCCCGTTGTGGGGGCGCATGACGGCCGGTGGCGGCGAGTAAGGCACCTTCGGCAACCCCGGACCGCCTCCTAACCCACCACCGGCCGTTAGTCGCCCCCACAACGGGAGGAGGGGGTGTGGCGGGGTGCCCCCGCAGGCGACGAGCGGGGCACGCGGCGCCCAATTACGTAGGGCAGCGCCGCGAGCGCGGAGGTGGGGGTCCCCCCGGCCGAAGGCTGGGGGCGTACCCCGGCGCGGCACCGACCCCACACGTACGCAGCGAGGCGGTCACTGACCGCGCCGGGCAATCGGGAGGGCGGGCGGGTGGACGCCCGCCGCAGGCGCGAACGAGCCGCACACAACCACCGGGCAGCCCGGCGCAGCCGCCCGCAGGCGCAACGCACCCGCACACAACAACCGGGCCGCGCGGAGCGCGGATTGCGCCCGCCGGGTGAACGCGTGCGTCGATCAGCGTAGTGCGCCACGGGGTCCGGGTGCCCGCCCGGTTAAGAGTGGGGGGTACGCATCCGGAGGAGCAGCGCATGCCGCATGCCGCAGCGGGACCTCCCCGTCGGCCCCCCGCAGGGCCCGCAGGGGCCGCGGTCGGGCTTTTCGCGGCACTGGTGTGCCTGCTCCACGCGTTGTGCGCGCCGGGGGCCGCGGCACTGCAGCCGCCGGAGCGGACGGCGGCCGTCGCCGCCGCCACGGACGAACCCGGCAAGCAGATGCACCACCCCCCGGCGAGCGTCGGGCGGCGCACCGTCCCGCAGGCGGGCCCCCAGCAGCGTGCCGGGACCGTCCAGGGGCACGCCGCCGACATCGTCCACGACACCTGCCCCCCGGATCCGGTGGGCGCCGCGCTCCGCGGTCCCGCCCGGCACGTCGCCCCCGCGGGCAGACCCGACCACCTGCACCTCGTCCTGCGCTGCTGACGGCGCCCGGCCGTCGCCGCCCGCGCGGCGGCCCGCAGCCATGCCCGTCAGCAGGACGACAACCGCAGGAGGAGCCCCACCATGCCCGTGGACATCTACGCAGCCCTGGGCGCGATCGTGCGCGCCGAGGCGGTCCGCGACCGCGAGCGGCCGGTCGCCGCCGACCGGCCGGAGACCGCCCCCGAGCGGACGACGGCGCCGGACGCGGCCCCGCAGGAACCGAGGGAACTGACCGAACGCCACCACGAGTGACGCCCCGGCGGTCGCGCCCTGCCCGGTGCCGGGCGGGGCGCGCCGTACGGGGGAACCGCGGCGCGTGATGCCGCGTTTACCCCAGTGAGTGCGGCACGCGCCGCAGACGGAGGCGGGAAGATGTCCAATCGCGCGAAGGTCGCCGTCGGCGGCGTGGCTGTCGGCCTGATCCTGCTGTGGGTCCTGCCGACGTGGCTGGCCCTGCTGGTCATCGTGGGCGTCCCCGTGGCCGCCTACCTCACCCTGGACCCCTCCCAGCGGCGCAGGCTGCGCCGGGGCGGCAGGCGCCAGATCGGCAGGTGACGGTGTGCGGGGCGCGGTCGCGGCTCAGGTGACGGAGCCCGCGGCGGCGCCGGTCCTGAGGTCGGGGCCCCAGCGGTCCAGCGCGGCCTCCAGGTCGAGCGGGCGCGGGCCGCTGGGTTCCTGCTGCGTGGGCCAGTCCTCACGGGGGACGCGCCACATGACCTCGAACTCGTTCCCGTCGGGGTCCTTGGCGTACAGCGACTTCGACACGAGGTGGTCGCTGGAGCCGACCAGGGCGCCCCGCTCGGTGAGCAGTCGCGCGGTGTCGGCCAGTTCGCGGAGCGTGCCGACCTCCCAGGCCAGGTGGTACAGCCCGACGCGGCCCTGCTCGGGGCCGGGCGCGTCCGGGCCGATGGCGAAGAGCCCGAGGTCGTGGTCGTTGAGCGTGTCCTCGGCGCTGAGGAAGGCGGCGCGGCCGGGGATCTCCACGTCGACCTCGAAGCCGAAGACGGCGGTGTAGAACTCGACGGACCGCGTGACGTCACGGATGTAGAGCACGGCGTGGTTCAGACGGCGAACAGGCATGGCCCCAGGTTACGCGGCCATCATTGAAAGTTCAATGAATGCCTTCGTTAGAATGATCGCGCGATCGACCGACCGACCGAGGGGGAGCAGGGTGAACATGACCGCGACCGTCACCGCCGTCAGCCGCGACGAGGGACACCACTTCAGCAAGCCCACCCATGACAGGATCCGGCTGCTGACCGGGCTCGGCGTGGAGGGCGACGCCCACCTCGGGGTGACGGTGCAGCACCGGTCGCGGGTGGCCCAGGACCCGACGCAGCCCAATCTGCGCCAGGTCCACCTCATCCACGGCGAGCTCCACGACGAGCTGCTCACGGCCGGCTTCGAGGTCGCCCCGGGCGAGCTCGGCGAGAACGTCACCACGCGTGGCCTCGACCTGCTGGGCCTTCCCGTCGGGACGCGGCTGCGGCTCGGCGCGGAGGCCGTCGTCGAGGTGACCGGTCTGCGCAACCCCTGCCTGCAGATCGACGGCTTCCGGCAGGGCCTGCTCAAGCAGGTCGTCGGCCGGGACGAGCACGGCGCCGTCGTCCGCAAGGGCGGGATCATGGGCGTGGTGCTGCACGGCGGAGAGGTGCGGCCCGGCGACCCGATCTCCGTCGAGCTCCCCGAGGGGCCGCACCGTCCGCTCGAGCGGGTCTGACCTCAGGACAGCGCGCAGGAGTTGACCACGTCCCCGCTCGCCGGCCGGGGCACCGTGCGGTCCGCGGGCGGTGTCCTGCCCCGCTCCACCCACGACGTCAGCGCGTCGAACGCGGCCCGGTAGCAGGGCAGGATCGGGCGCAGCCGGTCCGGATACGTGTCGTACAGGCCGTCGACGTGGTTGCCGCCCTCGATCGTGTAGTAGCGGTGCAGCGCGCCCCGGCCCGCGGAGTCGATCATGCGCGCGTAGACGTCCGAGTCGGTCGCGATCGGCAGCAGCGTGTCCAGGGTGCCGTGCAGGGTGATCATCGGCTTGCCGATGCGCCCGGTGAGCGACACCCGGCCGACGGCCCGGTGCACGGCGGCCGGGCGCGCCGCGTAGTCGTAGTCGGCGTCCGAGGCGCAGGGCGCCAGGATCTCCGGCACGGTCGCACCCGCGCTCGCGCCCGGGCAGGCGGGGTCGTAGGAGGGGTCGAACTCGGCGCGGTACACCTTCTGGGTCAGGCCCCAGTAGGCCTGCTGGTGGTAGGCCCACAGGAACTGCGAGCCGGGCGTGAACCCGGCCGCCAGCAGGTCTGCATCGGTGGCCCGGCCCTGGGCGCGGGCCACCGTGACCGGGAGCGAGGTCAGCAGGTTGGGGCCGTCCGCCGTCCAGAGCGTGCCCTCCCAGTCCACGCCGCCGTCGTAGAGCGCCGGGTGGTGCTCCAGCTGCCAGCGGGTGAGGTAGCCACCGTTGGAGATGCCGGTCATGTACGTACGGTGCGGCGCGCGGCCGTAGCGGGAGGCCACCGCCGCCTTCGCGGCCACCGTGAGCTGGGTCGTGCGCCGGTTCCACTCGGCCATCGCGTCACCCGGGCGGCGGCCGTCGGTGTAGAAGTCCGGCCCGCTGTTGCCCTTGTCGGTGGAGGCGAAGGCGTAGCCCTGGGCGATCGCCCAGTCGGAGATCAGGACGTCGAGCGAGTACTGCTTGCGGGTGCCGGGCGCGCCGGTGACGATCAGGCCGCCGTTCCAGCGGTCCGGCAGCCGCAGCACGAACTGGGCGTCGTGCTGCCAGCCGTGCGTGGTGTTGAAGCCCGAGGTGTCGGCGAAGTAGCCGTCGACCTGTACGCCCGGCACGCCGGACGGGCGGGTGGTGCCGGCCGCCGCCAGGCCCGCCTGGTCGGCGGTGTCGGTGTACGCGGTGCCCGCCAGCGCGGTGGTCGTCATGTCGGGCAGGCAGGCCTTCTGCTGGTGCTCGGCGCCGGGCACGGTGACCCGGGCCAGCCGGGCGCAGTGCCCTGCCGTACCCGCGGCCGCCTCCGCACCGGCGGGGACCGCGGCGGCGCCGAGCGCGAGCACGGCGGCGGCGAGTAGGGGGACGCCTCTCCAGGGGCGCATGGGGAGCCTCCATTTGCACGTCGGGGATGGCTGCCGCCACATCGTGGCCGCCCGCACCCGGCGCGACCATGGGGTCGTCCCACGCCCGTACCGCCCGGCTCATGGGGCCGCGTGACATGCGTCACCGCCCGGGACGACGCTGCGCAGTACCCTTGGCCCATGCTCTTGCTCGTGCGCCGCCGTCATGTGGACTTCGTCCGCGTCACGAGCATGTCCTGTCGCCGCAGCGGCTGACCCCACCCCGCCCCTTTCCTCCCACTCGGCCCCGCGACGCCGCCCCACCAGGGCCCGTCGCGCAGCGCCCGGTCATCGCCGGCGTGCCGGGTCCTCACCCTGCGGACACCACACCATGACGCTCCAGCTTCCCGTGATCGACCTCTCCGCCGCGGACCGCGGCCCCCAGGCGCGCGCCCGGCTCCACCGCGAACTGCACTCCGCCGCCCACGAGGTCGGCTTCTTCCAGCTCACCGGCCACGGCGTGACCGCCGAGGAGACCGCCTCCCTGATGCGGGCGATCCGCGCGTTCTTCGCCCTGCCCGAGGCCGACCGGCTCGCCATCGGCAACCTGAACTCCCCGCACTTCCGCGGCTACACCCGCACCGGCGACGAGCGCACCGGCGGCAGCCAGGACTGGCGCGACCAGCTCGACATCGGCGCCGAGCGCCCGCAGCACGTCCCGGCCGCCGGCGAGCCCCCGTACTGGTGGCTGGAGGGCCCCAACCAGTGGCCCGCCGACCTGCCCGAGCTCCGCGAACTCTCCCTGGCCTGGATCGACCGGCTCAGCCGCGTCGCCCACCGGCTGCTGCACGAACTGCTCGCCGCCATCGGCGCCCCCGAGGACTTCTACGACGAGGCCTTCGCCGACGAGCCGCACCTGCACCTGAAGCTGGTGCGCTACCCCGGCACCGCCCCCACCGGCGGCGACCAGGGCGTCGGCGCGCACAAGGACTACGGCTTCCTCACCCTGCTGCTCCAGGACGAGGTCGGCGGCCTGCAGGTGGAACGCTCCGACGGCCGCTTCCACGACGTGCCGCCGCTGCCCGGCGCCTTCGTCGTCAACCTGGGCGAGCTGCTCGAGGTCGCCACCGACGGCTACCTCAAGGCCACCAATCACCGCGTGGTCAGCCCGGCCGGCGCCCGCGAGCGCTACTCCGTGCCCTTCTTCTACAACCCCCGCCTCGACGCGCGCGTGGCCCCGCTGCCGTTCGAGCACGCCCACCGCGCGCCCGGCGCCACCCGGGACCCGGCCAACCCGCTCTTCTCCGAGTACGGCCGCAACGAGCTCAAGGGCTGGCTCCGCGCCCACCCCGAGGTCGCCCGCAAGCACCATCCGGAGCTCGTCGCGGCGGCGGCCGTGCCCACCGGCTGAGACGCGCGGCCCGCGCCGCCCGCGGTTACCGTGCCTGCATGGACACGGCTCCGGCCGAGGACGGCACACTGCGGATCGGCGCACCGCCACGCTGGCTGCGCGTGCTCCCGGTCGCCCTGCTCGGCGTGCTGATCCTGGCCCAGGGGGTCACCCCCGGCGACGTCGAGCTCGGCGCCTACTACGCGGCGGTGGCCCCGCTCGCCGCACTCACCTACGGGGTGGCGGGCACCGCGGTCCTGGCCGCGGCCGTCGTGGTCGTCATGGAGCTCCCCGTGGTGGGCTCGGGGACGATCGTCGGCGCCGAACTGGGTGCCGTCGTCCTCATCGGCGCCCTCAGCGTGGTCATCGCCGCGGTGCAGCAGCGGTTCCGGGGCCGCCTGGTGCTGGCCCGGTCGGTGGCCGAGGCGGCGCAGCTCGCCGTCCTCGCCCCGGTGCCCGGCACCGTGGGGGAGGTGCGCTGCGCCGCCCTGTACCGGGCCGCGCAGCGCGGCACCCTGGTGGGCGGCGACCTGTACGACGTGCGGACCGGGCCCTACGGTGTACGGGCGCTGGTCGCCGACGTCCAAGGGCACGGCCTCGCCGCGGTCGGCACGGTCGCGGGGCTGCTCGGCGCCTTCCGCGAGGCCGTGCTCGACCAGCGGGAGCTGCGCGGTGTGGCGGGGCGCCTGGAACGGCGGCTCTCCCTGGACGCCGCCGGGAACAGCGAGTTGTTCGCCACCGTCCTGCTGCTGGAGTTCCCCGACGACGGGTCATGGGTACGGCTGGTCTGTCAGGGGCATCCGCCCGCACTGCTGCTGCGCGGCCGCGAGGTGCGGGAGCTGGAGTGCGATCCCGGTCCCCCGCTCGGGGCCGGACCGCCAGGACAGGCACCGGCCCTGCCGTCGGTGGTGACCCTGCAGCCGGGGGACGTGATCCTCGCGTACACCGACGGCGTCACCGAGGCGCGCGACGCCTCGGGCACCTTCTACCCGCTCGCCGAACGCCTCGCCGCCCGGCTGGCGGAGGGCGCCGGCCTCTCCCCGGAGGCGGTCGTCGACGCGGTCTGGGAGGACCTGCACCGGTACGCGGGCGCGGTGGGCGACGACGTCGCCCTGCTGGCGCTGGCGCCCCGCTGACGCGGGCGGAGCGTCAGCCCTTGCTCTTCGCGGCGCGCAGCGGGGGGCGGCCCTGCAGCCGGGCGGCCTCGGTGCGGATCTCCGGGAGCTTGGCGTACAGCTCCTTGCCGGGACAGTCGGTCATGTAGGCGTCGCGGTGGCCCGCGATGACGTGGAAGACCGCCTGCTTGCCCTTCTTGAAGCGGCTCTTGCTGCTGCTGGACACCAGGGTGACCTCGCCCCGGGGATCGATGTCGGACAGCCCGAGCTTCCAGGCGGCGATCCGGGCGATCGCCTCGGTCATCGCCTGCGGCACGCTGCCCTTGGCGTCGTAGGTGCCGATCGCGGCGATGCCCATGGTGTCCTTGTTGAAGCCGATCGAGTGGGCCCCCGTGACGGGGCGGTCGGAGCCGCCGGCGCGCCCCTCGTAGATCGTGCCGCACTTGTCGACGAAGAAGTTGTAGGCGACGTCGTCCCAGTGGCGGCTCTGGATGTGGCCGGAGTAGATGTCGCGGATGATCCGGGGTACGTCCGCGCACTTGTAGTCGTTGCCGCTGTCGGTGTGGTGCAGGAACACCGCCTTGACCGTGGTGCTGTAGTGCGGGGGCTCGGTGCGCAGCGACTCGTCGGCCCCCCAGCTCTTGCGCGGGACGATGGCGGGCTCGTGGGCCGGGTAGAGCGGGACGCGTTGCAGCCTGGCCCGGGCGGCCAGGTCGGGGAAGGGCATGAGCTGCGGGCTCGGCGCGGGGCGGGCGTGGACCGAGGGAGGGTCGGTGTGGATGATCGCGCTGTGCACCCCGAGGGCGGCCACGGCGACGACACCGGCCGTCCCCGCGGCGGTCGCCCAGACACGTGCCGCACGCCGCGGACGTCCGGCCGCGCGGCGGCGCGCGTGCTTGGCCGCACGGTGTGAACCCATGAAATGAACATCAGCTCATATGACCGGATCGCGTGGAGAGGACACGCCGGGCGGCCCGGGGACCTCACCCGGATGCCCTCCCCACCTCGGCCGGCCCGCTGCCGCGGGTACCTCCCGCGGCGCGGGTACGGTGCGCGGGTACGGTGTGCTACTCAGGTACGGCCCGTCCGAGCCGACCTTGCCCGGTGCGGCGTTGGCCCCGCCCAGGTCGAGGACGTACACGCGCAGGTTGCCCTTGCCGGGCGCGTCGACCGACAGGCTCCCGCCGCTCACGGTCCTCACCGCGCCGGTCACCGCGTCCTTGTACGTGCCCATGCGGGGGCTCCTCGGGCGAGGGCCGCCGGGGGCGGCGGCCGGTGCGGGTGAGGCAGGCCCTCGCGCGCGCCACGAAAGGAACAGCCGTGAGTTCCCTGCAAGTTGCTGCAAAAATCTTCATGAGGTTACTGGGACATGACAGGGCGGTAAAGAGGTCCCGCAGTGGGGGGCTCAGTAGTAGTCGCGCATCAGCTCGGTGGCCCAGGCGGGCTGGAACGCGGTGTCCAGCGGTCCGAACTCGGCCATCCACGGCTTGAGGTCGAGCACCGGCGTCCCGTCCACGGCGTCCAGCCCCGCGACGTGGACATCCAGCCCGTCGACGCGCAAGATCTTGCAACGCGACACACCCAGGCGGTTGGGCCGGTTCTTGCCGCGCTGGGCGAAGATGCCGATCAGTGGCCACCCGGTGTTCCCGCGCGGATGGCGTGCGCCGGTCTCCACCCGCTCCTCGGGGACCCGGTCGAAGTGGAAGACGACCTCCAGGTGGGAGAAGGTGTCCAGGCCGTACAGCGCCTCCGGGCCGAACTGCTCTCCGTCCAGCCGGATCACCGCCTCGACGCCGGCCCAGTCGTCGTCCTCGACCGGCACGCGGCCGCCGGTCACCCATCCCACCGGCCGTACCTCGATCGCCGTCATGTGCGCTCCTCCGCTTCCGCCGACGCGTTTCTAGCTGGTCACTATGTGAGACATGGGTATCACTTGGTGGACTCCGCTGGCTAGCGTGGAGGTCATGACGCGGGAATGGGACGCCACCACGTACGACAGCCTGCCGCTGCCCCACGTGCAGTGGGGCCGCGGGACCCTGGACCGCCTCGCGCCGCGCGGCGACGAGCGGGCGCTCGACCTCGGCTGCGGCACCGGACGCGACACGGAGGCGCTGCTCGACCTGCTCCCGCACGGCCGCGTCGTCGCCCTCGACGGCTCGCTACGCATGCTGGAGCAGCTCCGACGGCGCCTCGCCGGACGCCTGGACCGCGTCGAGGTCGTGCACGCCGACATCACCGGCCCGCTCCCCGTCACCGGCACGGTGGACGCCGTCACCAGCGTCGCCACCTTCCACTGGATCCCCGACCACGCCGCGCTCTTCCGCCGGGTCGCACGCGTCCTGCGCCCCGGCGGACGCCTCGTCGCCGAATGCGGCGGACTCGGCAACATCGCCGGCGTTTCGGCCGCCGTCGACGACGTCCTCGGCCCGCAGCCCGCCGTCTGGAACTTCGCGGGCGTCGAGGAGACCGAACGCCGCCTGCGGGACGCCGGTTTCACCGACGTCCAGGTCGCCCTCGTCCCCGACCCCGCCCGTCTCGAACCGGGCGCGCAACTGCTCGCGTACCTGGCCGTCGTCGTCCTCGGCGGACAGCTGGAACGCCTCCCCGGCGCGGAGCACGAGGCCTTCGTCCGCGCCGTGGCCGCGCGCCTGCCGGAGCCCGTCGTGGACTACGTCCGCCTGACGATCTCCGCGACGCGCGGCCCCGGGGGCACACGGGCGTGATCGGCGTGCCCGCCGGGTCCGTCACCGTCACAGTCGCCACGTGATGCGCAGTTCCGTCAGGTACCGCTTGACGACGCGGCCGCCGTAGCGGCCGTCGGCCAGCGCCCGGATGCAGGCGAGCAGGCCCTCCCGCCGCGCCGCGGGAAGGGCGCGGTGGTTGGAGTAGCTGAGCAGCAGGTCGAGGTACTCGGCCGTGGTGTACGGCAGTTCGCGCTCGTAGCGGTGGAAGACGGCCGGCCCGAAGCGCCCGGAGCGGTCCGTCTCCTCGCTGTCGGTGGGGACCAGGGCCGCCGCGCGCGGCCGCAGCCCCGGGGGCGTCGCCGGGTCGAAGCGCTCGTAGCACTCCTGCACGTCCGCGAAGAAGGCCCGGGTGCCGCCGTCCACGTGATGGGTGGCGATGACGGCCAGCACCCCGCCGGGCCGCAGCGCGTCGGCGCACTTGACGACCGCCACGGCGGGGTCGATCCAGTGGAACGCCGTGGCCGAGACGACCGCGTCGAACGGCTCCTCCGGGAGTGGCCAGTCCTCGAAGGCGGAGACGACCACCTCGACGCCCGGGAACCCGGCCAGCCTGCGCCGGGCGACCGCCGCCATCGACGGGCCCAGCTCGACGGCCGTGACGCGGAAGCCGCGCTCCGCGAGCGGCACGGTGGCCTGTCCGGTCCCGCAGCCGATCTCCAGCACGCGCGCGCCGGGGCCGAGCCCCGCCACCGCGGCCAGATCGTCGAAGAGCACGCCGGGATACCCCGGGCGGACCCGGTCATACAGCTCGGCGTCCTCGTCGAAGACGCCCCTCAGCGAAGTCGGGTCGGTCACCCGTCGAGACTAGGGCCCGGCGCCAGGCCGTGTCGTCACAGTCCCTCCCGCAGCCTTCGGCCGGGGGGTGGGGGAGCTGCTTCGACGACCAGGCCTAGTCGGGCGGCAGCGGAACGGCGGGACCCTGCGGCGACGGGAGGAGCACGTTCTGGACGTAGTCCTCGACCGCCGCGTCGAGACCCACGTCACGCTGCGCCCGCTCGGACATCAACCAGCGGTGCTCGAGCAGCTCGTGGTAGATCTGCGCGGTGTCCAGGGAGCCCCGCAGCTCGCGCGGCACGGCGCGGACCGTCGGCCGGAAGACGTCGCGGACCCAGCGGTGGGCCAGCACTTCGGGGCGGGCGCCCAGCGGGTCGCCGGGGGCGTAGTCCTCCTGGCCGGCCATCCACGTCTCGAGGTCGTTGAGGAGGCTGCGGGCCTGGTTCTCCTCGGCGTCCAGGCCGGTGAGGCGGAGCAGCTGCCGCTGGTGGTGGCCGGCGTCCACGACCTTGGGCAGGAACGTGACGTCGTCACCGTCGGGCGACCGCTGGATCTGCATCTCCGCGACGTCGAAGCCGAGGTCGTTCAGCCGCCGGATGCGCCGGTCGATGTAGTGCCGCTTGGCCACCGGGTACACCGACTCGCGGGTGAGCTCGTGCCACAGCTCGTCGTAGCGGTCGGCGATGGCCTGCCCGAAGGTGACCGGGTCCACGGACGGGTGCAGCGAGCCGCCCGCCTCCAGGTCCAGCAGCTCGCCGGCGATGTTCACCCGGGCCACCTCGATGTCGTACTCCCGCTGGCCGCGCGAGAGGCTGGGCTGGATCTGCCCGGTCTCGGCGTCCACCAGGTAGGCGGCGTAGGCGCCCGCGTCACGCCGGAAGAGGGTGTTCGACAGCGAGCAGTCGCCCCAGGCGAAGCCCGCCAGGTGCAGCCGGACCAGCAGCACGGCGAGTGCGTCCAGCAGCCGGTTGACCGTGCCCGGGCGCATCGTCGTCTCGAACATCGAGCGGTACGGCTGCGAGCCGCCCAGGTGGCGGGTGATCAGCACCGGCTCCAGCGGTTCGCCGCGGTCGTCGGTGCGGCCGGTGACGACGGCGAGGGCGTCGACCGCGGGTATGCCCATGCGGTCCAGGTCGCGCAGCAGCCCGTACTCGCGGACGGCCGCCCACTCGCCGACCTCCTTGACCGCCACCACCTCGTCGCCGGCCAGGGCGAACCGGACGACGTGCCGCGAGATGCCGCGCGGCAGCGCCACCAGGTACTCCTCCGGCCACTCCTCCAGCGGCACGTTCCACGGCAGGTCGAGGAGGGTCGCGGGATGGTCCGGGGAGGTCGCGGTGATCTGCAGGTCCATGGCGCCCAGTCTGCGGCAACGGGGTGATCGCGCGGGACACCGGGGCGGCGCATACGCTGCGGGGCATGAGGCAACGGCTTGTGGTCATCGGCGGGGACGCCGCGGGCATGTCGGCGGCGTCGCAGGCGCGCAGGAGGAAGGGGCCCGACGAACTGGAGGTCGTCGCCTTCGAACGCGGGCGCCGCACCTCCTACTCCGCCTGCGGCATCCCGTACTGGATCGCCGGGGACGCCACCGGCCCCGACAAGCTGATCGCCCGCACGCCCGAGAAGCACCGGGCCCACGACATCGACGTGCGGCTCGGCACCGAGGTCGTCGAGATCGACCGGGACCGCGGCCGGGTGCGCACCCGGGACGTCTTCGAGGCGGAGGGATGGACGGAGTACGACCAGCTCGTCATCGCCACCGGCGCCGTGCCCAAGCGCCCCCCGATCCCCGGGATCGACGCCGGGGGCGTGCACGGCGTGCAGATCCTCGACGACGGCGAGGACATCCTGGACGCCCTCGACAACAGGCCCGTCAGTACCGCCGTCGTGGTCGGCGGCGGCTACATCGGCGTGGAGATGGCCGAGGCCATGCTGCGGCGCGGTCTCCGGGTCACCCTCGTCGAAGCCTCCGAGCAGCCCATGGCGACCCTCGACCCGGACATGGGTCGGCTCGTGCGGGAGGCCATGGAGGGCCTCGGCATCACCGTCGTCACCGGAGCCCCGGTGCGCGAGGTGCTCACCGGGGCGGACGGCCGGGTCCGCGCGGTGGCCACCGACCAGGGCGAGTACCCGGCGGACGTGGTCGTGCTCGGGCTCGGCGTCGCCCCCAACACCGGCCTCGCCCGCGACGCGGGGCTGCCGCTGGGTGCGCACGGCGGGCTGCTCACCGACCGTGCGATGCGTGTGCGCGGGGAGGAGGCGGTCTGGGCGGGCGGGGACTGCGTGGAGGTCCTCAACCTGGTCTCCGGCGGGATGCAGCACATCGCGCTGGGCACCCACGCCAACAAGCAGGGCCGGGTCATCGGCACCAACATCGGCGGCGGCTACGCCACCTTCCCGGGCGTCGTGGGCACGGCCGTCAGCAAGGTCTGCTCCCTGGAGATCGCCCGTACGGGACTGAAGGAGTCCCAGGCCCGCGCCGCCGGGCTGCAGTACGTCACCGCGGTCATCGAGTCCACCAGCAGGGCCGGCTACTACCCCGGCGCCGCGCCGATGACGGTCAAGGCCATCGCGGAGCGGCACACCGGACGGCTGCTCGGACTGCAGATCGTCGGCCGCGAGGGCGCGGCCAAGCGCGTGGACATCGGTGCCGTGGCGCTCACCGCGGGCATGACCGCCGAGCAGATGACCGGGCTCGACCTGGGCTACGCCCCGCCGTTCTCCCCGGTGTGGGACCCGGTCCTGATCGCCGCGCGCAAGGTCGACGGGAAGGTCCGCGCGGACGGCCCGGACGCCTGAGCTGCGACCGGGGGCGGCGCTCAGGCGGGCCGTACGGCCAGCTTCTCCAGGCCCTCCAGCAGGCTGGGGAGTTCCGGCCCCCGGCCGACCGGCAGCACCTCGCCGGGCTCCTCGTCGAGCAGCACGAAGGCGATGTCGTCGGTGCGGGCCACCAGGCTCCAGCCCTCGCCGTCCACACGCAGGGTGCGTACGCCCTCGCCCGCCGCGGTCGAGCGTATGCGGCCGGGCGGCGGGGGCGTACGGAGATACTCCTGGGCGGCCTCCAGCGCGCGCCGCACCCCGGGGTGGATGCCGTCGGCGGCGGGAGCCGTGGCAGCCGTGGCCCCTGTTCCTTCACCCGACTCGTTCTCCGTGGGCTCCTTCTCCGTGCCGTCGGGCGCGGAGTTTGTGACGGTCGCGGCGGATGTGTCCGAGCTGCTGGAGCTGTCGGCGCCGTCCGGGGAGTCGGGCTCGTCCCCGGCGTCGAGCTGTTCCCGCCAGATCCGCCACTGGAGGGCTATCTCGTCGGCCCCCAGGCGTCGCTGCGCCGGCCCCCACGTCCCGGTGTCGGGCGGTGAGAGCGGCGGGCCGTCCTCGGCCTCGGGCGGATCGTGCGGAGCGGGCACGCCGGGCGCGGCCACCGCGACCGGCAGCGGCCATCCGGGCAGCGCGGCGACGACCGAGCGCTCGTCGGGGGAGAGGTCGTACTCCAGCCCGCAGTCCCACGCGGCGAGGGCGCACGCGACCAGCGCGGTGTCGCTGATCGCGACCGTCCACCGGGCGCCCGTCCCGTCCTGGCCGAAGACGAGGCCGTAGCCGTCGTCCGCCGGTTCCAGCCCGAGCTCGGCGCACGCGGCCGGATAGTCGTCGGCCAGGACGCCCGGGAACTGCGCGGGCGTCAGCATCGCCGCGGTGAGCACGAACAGCGCGTCGTCGTCCGTCGCGGACACGGGGCATCCCCTCTCCAGTGAGTTCTCAGTGGTGGGCGCACCCTAACCACCCGGTAACACCCGCGTCGAGACCGGGGCGTGCCCTGTGGAAAACCGTTCGGTGGCCGGATCGCCGGCCCCTACGCTGACGCCATGGCCAACTCCCTTGCCCACCAGGGCGGCCGCCCGTGAGGAAACGGCGCCGACGCCTCCGCTTCGACGGGCGCGAGTTCCTCTGGACCGCGCGCATCGGGCACGCCGATCAGCCCGACGGCACCTGCCGCCGCGTCGTCTCCGTCCGCGTCACGGACGGGGCGGCTCCCGGCGGCCGTGCCCTCGCCGCCGATCTGGTGTCGGCCTCGGAGCCCGGTCCGTGGGGATACTGCGTCACCGACACCGCCCACCCGACTCCTCGCGACGTCCGCCTGCTCGTCGAGCACGCGCTGGCCGTCGGCTGGGAGCCCGGCGCGCACGGCCCCCCTCTCGTGCTCACCGCGGAGAGCGGCGACCCGGGCCTTCCGGGGTTCCGGCTGCCCGCGGGCGGGAACGCCCCTGGGTGAGAGGGGTGATGCGGATGGCCACCTGGCTCCGGAGGTTCACCGCGGCGCGGACGCCGGGGAGGCCCGCGAAGCCCCCGCCGACGCCCGGGGCGGAGCCCTCACGCCGGGCATCACGCGAGCGCAACCTCTTCGAGGCGGCCGCCGCCCATGTCGCGGCCTCCGTCGAGGGGGACGAGGAGGCGCTCGAGGCCGCTGCGGCGCGCGTCGCGCCGGAGGCGCTGATGTTCGGGATCGGTGAACTCGCACGGCGTGCCGTCGCGGTGCTCGCCCAGGAGCGTGGCGTACCGCCGCGGGCGGTCGCCCGGTCGCTGCTCGGCCTCCCCGAAGCGTGAGGCGTCCGCCGCCCTACCGGGCCCGGGCCGTCACAAGCGGCCTTCCACGGCCGGGGTGACCGCGGTCTCCCGCGGACCGTACCCGGGGAGGAAGAGCCGCATGGAGCAGGGGTCCTCGGCCGCCACGCCGACCTCGACGCCCCAGTAGGCGCTCAGCCGGCCGGCGACGTCGACCAGCCGCCGCCGTTCCTCGGGCGAGTAGGCGGGGAAGCGCACCCAGCCGCGGTCGGAGACGGCGCGGCCGAGGTCGTTGAAGAGCGTGGTCCGCGCGCGCTGTTCCTCCTCGTCCGTCAGTGGGGTCGGGTCCCCCTCGCGGGGTACCAGCCGGACGTTGTACAGCTCTCGGGTCACGCGCGGCCTCGCAGTTCTCCTCGGTCGGACGTGCCGCAGGCTACCGTCCCCGCCGCGCCGGCCGGACCCGCCGGGGCCGCACTCAGGACCCCAGGGCGTCCAGGGTGCTGCGCAGCCGGCCGAGGCCCGCCCGCGTGGTGACCGGTGCGATCGTCAGGAAGCCCCGCCGGAACGGGTCGTCGAGCTCCTCCGCCCCCAGCGGGCGGTCGCCGTCGTGGAAGAAGCTCGTGGGTTCCTCCAGGACGGCGAGCCGGCGACGCAGCACCGCGCTGTGCAGGGAGGGGTCGTCGAGATGGCGCAGGAGGGCGAGGAACGTGAACCAGCGGTTCTCGTCGGGGATGTCGGCGGCGTCCGGCTCCGCGAGCCGCCGGCGCAGCTCGGCGCAGCCCTCGGTGGTAGCGGCGATGCCCTTGCGCAGCTCATAGCCATCCGCTGGACCGGGACACCCGGGACCGGCCCCGCGCTCGTCTATGTGCACGGGCTGGGCGCGGCCTGTCCGTCTACTTCGCCCACATAGCGGCGGATCCGGCCCTCACCGGGCGGCGTTCCCTCCTCGCCGACCTGCCGGGCCACGGCATCAGCGACCGGCCCGCCGCCTTCGGCTACACGCTGGAGGAGCACGCGGACGCGCTCGCCGCGGCACTCGACGCCGTCGCGACGGGCCGGCCGGGGTGGTCGGCCACAGCATGGGAGGCACCGTGGCGATCGTCCTCGCCGCGCGCCGGCCCGATCTGGTGGCGCGCCTGGTGCTGGCGGAGGCGAACCTCGACGCGCGTCCGCGCGCGACGGCGGGCAGCAGCGGCATCGCGGCCTTCACCGAGGAGGAGCTCGTCCATGGCGGAGGCTTCGCCCGCGTCCTATGGCGGGTCGGCCCGCACTGGGTCGCCGCGATGCGCCTGGCCGACCGCGTCGCCCTGCACCGCACCGCCTCGCCACTGCTGCGGGGAGCGATCCGGTCATGCGTGAACTGCTGTTCTCGTCGCCCGTTCCGCGCACCTTCCTGCAGGGTGAGCCGAGCGGTGACCTGAGCGGCCGGGCGGGGCTGGAGGCCGCCGGGGTGTCCGTCGTGATGGTCCCCGGCGCCGGTCACACCATCATGTTCGACAACGCCTACGCCTTCGTCGAGGCCATCGCGAGGAACCGCTCGTCGGTGTCGGTGTAGGAGGTCAGGGTCCACCCCGAGGACTCCAGCAACGGCCTTAGGGTGGGCTCGGCGCGCAGGTCGTCCGGGGTCAGCTCGCGGCCCTGCCGGGCGGCCAGCGCCGCCCGTCCGATCGGGTGGAAGAGCGCCAGCCGGCCGCCGGGCCGGGTGACCCGGGCCAGCTCCCGCAGACAGGCCCGGGGGTCCGGCAGGTGCCCGATCAGCCCCGCGGCGAAGACGGCGTCCAGTGTGGCGTCGCGCAGCGGCAGCTGGGCGCAGTCGGCCAGCAGCAGGGCGCCGTGCTCCCGGCGCCCGGCCCGTACCGCCGCGGCCAGCATCTCGGGCGTCAGATCGGCGCCCAGGACCGTCCCGGACGCCCCCACGGCCGCGCGCAGGAAGGGCATCGCCCGGGCCGTGCCGCACCCCGCGTCGAGGACCGTCTGGCCCTCCCGCAGGCCCAGTTCGGCGACACCGGAACGGTAGACGGGGGCGTCGTCGGGGTAGCGGGTCTCCCAGTCGGCGGCGCGGGCGGCGAAGAACGCGCGGATCTGCGCGGGGTCGGTGTGCACGACGGTCCACCTCCGGTTCGGGGCGCGCGCCGGGGCGCACGGGACGCGGGGCATCATGGTCGCATGATCCCGTTCCGTTCCGTCGCCCTCTTCGTGCTGGCCGCGCTGCTGGAGATCGGCGGCGCCTGGCTGGTCTGGCAGGGGCTGCGCGAGCACCGCGGATGGGCGTGGATCGGGGCCGGGGTCATCGCCCTGGGCCTGTACGGGTGCGTCGCCACCCTCCAGCCGGACGCCGAGTTCGGCCGCATCCTCGCCGCCTACGGCGGGGTGTTCATCGCGGGCTCGCTCGCCTGGGGGATGGTGGCGGACGGCTACCGGCCCGACCGCTACGACGTGGTGGGCGCGCTGGTGTGCCTGGCGGGCGTGGGGATCATCATGTACGGGCCACGCAGCGGCTGAAACACGCTTCCCGCGTACAGGTTCGTGCCGCACGCGATCGCCGGGGGCCGCATCCGGAAAGCACGCGGTCAAATAAGGCAGGGTTCCGTCATGGCCCGAGCGTGCGACCACCCCCGCACTAGCGTCCCGGGGCCATGGGACACATCGACCACGCCGCCTTCGGCTGGCTGACCCCGCTGCTCTCGTACGCCATGGCGTGCGTCGGCGCGGCGCTCGGACTGCGCTGCACCGTACGGGCCCTGGCCGCGACCGGCCGCTCCCGGCGCAACTGGCTGATCACCGCCGCGAGCGCCCTCGGCACCGGGATCTGGACGATGCACTTCGTCGCCATGCTCGGCTTCCGCGTCACCGGCACCGAGATCCGCTACAACGTCCCCCTGACCGTCCTCAGCCTCGCCGTCGCCATGGTCGTCGTCGGCCTCGGCGTCTTCGCCGTCGGGTACGGCCACGGCCGCTTCCGGGCCCTCGCGATCGGCGGCCTCACCACGGGTGTCGGTGTGGCCAGCATGCACTACCTGGGCATGGCCGCCGTACGCCTTCATGGCGCGGTGTCCTACGAACCGTGGCTCGTGGCGCTGTCGGTCGCCATCGCCTGGGCCGCCGCGACCGCCGCGCTGTGGGCCGCGCTCACCATCCACCGGCCCGTGGTCGTCGCCGGCGCCTCCCTGGTGATGGGCGCGGCGGTCAGCAGCATGCACTACACCGGGATGCTCGCCGTGCACGTCCGGGTCCGGCCCTCGGCGGAGGTGCTGACCGGCTCCGGCGCGACAGCGTTCCTGTTCCCCCTCATCGTCGGCCTCGGCTCCTACCTCTTCCTCACCTCCGCCTTCGTCGCGCTCTCCCCGACGGCGAGGGAACACATCGCCTCCGCGACCGCCCAGCGCATCGGCGAGGGTGCCCTGTGACGCCGCCACGGGGCCGCAGAGCGCACGCGGGACTCCCCGCGGACGAGGAACCGTCCTCCCGCGCCACCGACGGCGGACGGAGCGGCGGGGCGGCGGACCGGCTGAGCCTGCGCCCGAGGACCGTGCGCGCGAAGATCGTGTCGCTCCTCATGGTGCCCGTCGTGTCCCTTATGGCGCTGTGGGCCTTCGCCGCTGTCACCACGGCCCAGGACGTCTCCGGTCGGCTGCGTGCCCAGCGCATTGCAGAAACGATCCGTGAGCCGGTCGCCGACACCGTGACCACCCTGCAGGCCGAACGCCGTGCCGCCGCCCGCTACCTGGCCCGGCCCACCACCGAGGCCGCCGCCGAACTGAGCAGACGCGCCACGGCCACCGACCGTGCCGCCGCCCTGCTCCAGCTGGGCGGCGGCCACACGGTCGCCGACGGCACCGGCCTGCCGGGCACCGCCGCGGTGCGCGTCCGGACCTTCGTCGGCGACCTGGAGCGCCTGCGCAGGCTGCGCCCGGGCATCACCCAGGGAGCAGCGGACTGGCGGCAGACGTACCGCGCCTACACCGACGCCGTGACCGACGGATTCGCGATCGGCGGCGCCCTTTCCGCGGGACGCGGCGAGCGTGCCGCCCTGGAGATCGGCCGTGCCGCGGAACAACTGTCCCGCGAGGACGCGCTGCTCGCCGCGGCCGCGCTCACCCGCGGCCTGCCCACGGACCGTTACCGCGACCTGAGCGGTGCCGTCACCGCCCGCCGCGCCCTGCTCGCGGGTGCCACGGCCGACCTCGGCGGTGCCGGCCGCAGCGCCTGGGTGCGGCTGGCCCGCTCCACCGCGTACACGGACCTCGAGGCCATGGAGGACGCCGTCCTCGACGCCGGACCGGGCAAGGCCGCCGTGGACGGCGCGAGCCTCGCCCCATGGGACCGGGCCACCGGACAGGTGCTGTCCGGGCTGGAGAAGTCCGCCAAGGCCGCAGCACCCGCCGACCGACCCCTCGCGCACGGCCTGTTGAGCACCTCGGGCATCGCCGTCCTGCTCGGCCTCCTCGGCGTCGTCGCCTCCCTCTTCATCTCCGTACGGATCGGCCGCGGTCTCGTCGTCGAACTCGTCGGCCTGCGCAACACCGCGCTCGAACTCGCCCGCCGCAAACTGCCGCGCGCCATGCGGCGGCTCCGCGCCGGCGAGGAGATCGACCTCGGCAAGGAGGCGCCCCTCGGCAGGCACGGCGCCGATGAGATCGGCCAGGTCGCCGAAGCCCTGGCCACCGTGCAGCGCGCCGCGCTGCGCGCCGCCGCGGAACGCGCCGAACTGGTCAACGGGGTCTCCGGCGTCTTCGTCAACCTCGCCCGCCGCAGCCAGGTCCTGGTGCACCGTCAGCTGGCGCTGCTCGACAGCATGGAACGGCGCACCGAGGATCCGGGCGAGCTGGAGGACCTGTTCAAGCTCGACCACCTCACCACCCGTATGCGGCGGCACGCCGAGGGCCTGATCATCCTCTCCGGCTCCGCTCCCGGCCGTGCCTGGAGCAAGCCCGTACCCCTCACCAACGTGGTGCGCGCCGCGGTCGCGGAGGTCGAGGACTACGCCCGCGTCGAGGTCCGCAGGCTCCCCCTCGCGGCGGTCGTCGGCTCCGCGGTCGCCGACCTCACCCACCTGATCGCCGAACTCGTCGAGAACGCGACCCAGTTCTCCCCGCCCCACACCAAGGTGCGCGTCTACGGCGAGCAGGTCGGCAACGGCTACGCCCTGGAGATCGAGGACCGTGGGCTCGGCATGGGCAAGGAGGCCATGGCCGAGGCCAACCGGCGCATCGCCCAGACCCAGGCGCTCGACCTGTTCGACAGCGACCGGCTCGGCCTGTTCGTCGTCAGCAGGCTCGCCCGGCGGCACGACGTCAGGGTCTCCCTGCGCTCCTCCCCGTACGGCGGCACCACCGCCGTCGTCCTGCTGCCCACCGCCCTGCTCGACATGAGGGCGCCCGAAGCCCGCGCCCCACGGGGCGCCGGGACGGGGGGCGCGGCGTCCGGCCCGCACGGAACCCGCCAGGGGTCCGCGGAGGTCCCGCCCCTGGTGGCGGCCTCCCCGCGCGGCGACGGCGACGGGCCGCCGCTTCCCTCCGCGCCCCGTTCCGTTCGTCCGCCGGAGCACGGGGCGTTGCCCGCGCCCGCGCCCGTATCCGTGCCCGCGCCCGTATCCGTGCCCGCACCGGCCCGCGGCGCGGCGCCCGCTCCCGCGCCGGTGGGCGCCCCTGCGGGCACGCCTCCCGCCGAGGGCGGACTCCCGCGCCGCGTACGCCGTGCGAGCCTCGCCCCGCAGCTGCTGGAGCCCCGAGCACCCGAACGCGGCCCCGGGCCGCAGGACACGGGGCAGGACGTCCCGGAGCGGACCGCCGAGCAGGCGCGCTCGACGATGGCCGCGTTCCGCCGCGGCTGGATCCGCGGCGGCGGCGCCGGAGCCCGTGACACCGCCGACGGGGAACCCGGACCCGCCGGCCCGCGCCCCCTGCGGCCCGCCCCGCAGCCCGGCGGCACCCGGCCCGGCCCGGGAGGGCCGGGTCACCACGACGGTCCGGACACGACGCCCGGGGACGGCGAGCAGGACCACGCCCGCACCTCGGCCAGGGCACCCCGCGAAGGAGAGCACGGATGATCGACGCATCGAACCGGTCCGGTGAACTGGACTGGCTGCTGGACGACCTCACCGACCGGGTGGACAACGTCCGCCACGCCGTGGTGCTGTCGGGCGACGGCTTGGCCGTGGGCTCCTCCCGCGGGCTGACCCGGGAGGACGCCGAGCACCTGGCGGCCGTCGCCTCGGGCTTCCACAGCCTCGCCAAGGGCGCCGGACGCCACTTCGCGGCCGGCCAGGTCCGGCAGACCATGGTCGAACTCGACCACGGCTTCCTCTTCGTGGCGGCCGCCGGCGAGGGCTCCTGCCTCGCGGTGTTCACCGGCGCGGGCGCCGACGTCGGCCTGATCGCCTACGAGATGGCGCGCCTGGTCAAGCGCGTGGGCGAGCACCTGCACACCCCGCCGCGCCTCGGCGCCGCCGGCCCGGCCGCCGGCTGACCGGCGCACAGGTGATGAACGGCGCGCACCCGCGGAGCCCGGACGGCCACTGGTACGACGACGCGGCAGGGCCCCTGGTGCGCCCGTACGCCATGACCGGCGGCCGCACCCGGCCCGGTACGGCCGTCGCCGCCCTGGACCTCATCGCCCTGGTGCTCGCCGAACCCGGTGCCGCCGACGACCCCACGCTGGAGCCCGAGCACACCGCGCTGCTCGTGCTGTGCCGGGAAGAGCCCCTGTCGGTCGCGGAGCTGGCGGCCGACGCCGACCTGCCGGTGGGCGTCGTACGCGTCCTCCTCGGCGACCTCCTGACGCTCGGCAGCGTACGGGTGAGCAATCCCGTACCGCCGGCGCACCTACCCGACGAGCGCATCCTGCGAGAGGTGATCAATGGACTCCGGGCACTCTGAGACGCCGGTCATGGCCCTGAAGATCCTCATCGCGGGGGGCTTCGGGGTCGGCAAGACCACCATGGTGGGCGCGGTGAGCGAGATCCGGCCGCTGCGCACCGAGGAGCAACTGACCGAGGCCGGGCGTCACGTGGACGACACCGGGGGAGTGGAGCGGAAGTCCACCACCACCGTGGCGATGGACTTCGGCAGGATCACCATCAGGGCGGGTCTGTCCTTGTACCTCTTCGGCACCCCCGGCCAGGACCGCTTCTGGTTCCTGTGGGACGAGCTGTCGCAAGGTGCGCTCGGCGCTGTCGTGCTCGCCGACACCCGTCGCCTGGAGGACTGCTTCCCCGCCGTGGACTTCTTCGAGCACCGGAAGATCCCGTTCGCGGTCGCCGTCAATCGTTTCCCCGGCGCGCTGGAGCACCGCCCGGAGGACATCTCACGCGCCCTCGACCTGCAGGACGGCACCCCCGTCGTCCTCTGTGACGCACGGGACCGCGCATCGGGCAAGGAGGTGCTGATCGCCCTCGTCGAGCACGCCGGGCGGATGCACGCGGCACGTCTGCTGGAGTCGGTGCGCTGACGCTCCGTGGAGCGGCGGGGCACCTTAGCAGAACGGCGCCGCCGAAAAAGGAATTCACAGTGCATTGAGAGGCAGCCGAACCGCGTGCGTACAGGTGGCCAGACGGGGCGCACGGGCCCCGACGCCCCTACCGCGCAAGGAGTCCAGATGCACAAGCGGATCGGTGCCGCAGTCGCCGGAACGGCCGCTGCCCTCCTCCTCGTCACCGCCTGCGGCGGGTCGAACGGCTACGACCAGGCGAGCAGCGTGGCGCCGGCGGCCCAGCAACAGGACGCGGCCCAGTCGGCCACCTCGCAGCCCGGCTCCGGGACCACCTCCGGCGACTACGGGTACGACAGCGAGACCTCGGCCGACCCCTCCTCGGGCACCGACGACGGATACGCCGGCGGTACGGACGACAGCTCCGACAGCGGCAGCGCGGACGCCGCCTCCGACAAGAAGTGGCCCATCCTCTCCGTCGTCAACGACGCCAACCTGGGTGACATCCTCGTCGACTCCAAGGGCCGCACCCTGTACCGCTTCGACAAGGACACCGACTGGCCGATGGTGTCCAACTGCACCGGCGAGTGCCTCAAGAAGTGGCCGGCGGCCAAGCCCGTCACCAAGGCGCAGGCCGAGGCCGCCGGTCTCAACCCCAAGCTCGTCAGCACCTACACCCGTCCGGACGGCACCAAGCAGCTGTCGTACAACTGCTGGCCCGTCTACTGGTACACCGGTGACACCAAGCCCGGCGACACCAACGGCCACGGCGTGGGCGGCACCTGGTGGGCGATGGGCGCCAACGGCAAGAAGGCCAACGGCGGCAAGCCGATCCGCTGACCCGGGCGGGCGGCGGGCGCCCGACGCTCAGTCCGCCACACCGGACTCGGCGAGCACCTTGTCGATCCGCACCCGCACCAGGAGTTCACCGGGCACCCCATTGCGCGCCCCGAACTCCTCGGCGACGTCCTCGCCCATGTAGCGGGCGGCGAGCCGGGTGGCCCACTCCCGCAGGGGACCGGGCTCCTCGCTCACCTCAGCCCGTCCCCGCAGGACCACGTACGCGAACGGCGGCCGGTCATCGTCCACGCACAGGGCGACCCGGCCGTCGCGCGTGATGTTGCGGCCCTTGACCGTGTCCTTGCCCGTGTTGAACACGACGTCGTCGCCGTCCAGCAGGAACCAGACGGGCGCCACATGGGGCGTGCCGTCCGCCCGCGTCGTCGCCAGCTTCCCCGTACGTGTCCCGGCGGAGACGAAGGCCCGCCACTCTTCCTCGGTCATCCTGTGTCCCATGCCCCCATCCTGCCCCGGACGGCGGCGGACGGCCTCAGGACCCGCTGGAGGGGTGCGGCGGCTCGACCTCCTGGTAGAGCGGCACGTCCACCCGACCGCGTCGCAGCAGCCGGCGCCAGAGCACCGGGTCGTACTCCTGCGGCGTGGTGGTGGCGAGGAAGTCCTCCAGTACGTCGACGAAACGCCCGGGCGCGTCATGGTGCGGGAAATGCCCGGCGTCCTCGAACAGCTCCAGCCGGCTGCCCGGCATCGCGGTGTGCGCCCTCAGCGCATGACGCACCGGGATCACCGCGTCGTGCTCGCCCCACATGATGAGGGTCGGCAGGCCCGCCGTCAGATAGCTGCGGTCCATCATCGTGATGACCTGCCCCCGCAGGTCCACGCCGGCGCGCAGGGTGCGCAGGAAGGCCTGACGCGCCTTGGAGCTGTCCAGCATGAGGTAGCGCTCCAGGACGTAGTCGAAGTCGTGGCGGCCCAGCCCGAGCCCGCCGGTGGTGCGCAGCAGCGGCGCGAGCAGCCGCAGCGCCCCGCGCACGGGCGGCGAAGTCGCCAGCGGCAGCGTCACTTCGGAACCCGGCCCCGCGGCGAGCCGCAGCAGCGGGTGCACCTCCGGCCCCAGACCGCCGCCGCCCACGATCACCAGGCGTTCGCACCGCTCCGGGAACTGGTAGGCGAACTGCATCGCCACGCCCGCCCCGAGCGAGTGGCCCACGACCGACACCCGGTCGACGTCCAGCACGCCCAGCAGGTCGCGCATGCCGCACGCGTAGGCCGCCACCGCGTAGTCGGCGCGGGGCTGCTCGCTGTCACCGTGGCCCAGCAGGTCCGGGGCGATGACCGTGTGCCGCCGCCCCAGCCGGGGCAGGATGTGCGCCCACGTCGCCGACGAGTCGCCGAGGCCGTGGATCAGCAGCAGCGGCGGCCCGCTGCCGCCCAGCCGGAACGCGCGCCGGTAGCCGTGGATGTCGCGATGGACCAGAGGAACGCCCTGAGAACCGTCCTCCGTGTCCGGGGCGGGACCGTAGACCCGGCGTACGACCTGTCCCCGTTCCATGCGTCCAGCGTGCGACAGCGGGGTTTCGCCCGCAATGCCGCGCCGTTAGCGCGGCGTGAACGCGCTTGCGGTGGGAGGGGGTGGGGCCGGGCAGGGTACGTCGCTCCGTCGCGTCCCGCACCTGAGGGCGTCCGGTGGGAAGGGATTGTGAGATGTCACAGTCGGCGCCACGAAGGGGGCGTTCGTGGGTCAGACTGTGCCCCTCCCCATCGAACCCATGGTCGACCGAGGACCTCACGCATGCGCCTGCGCCCCCGCACCATCCGCACGCAACTCGTGGTACTTCTCCTGGTGCCGCTGCTCTCGCTGGCGGGTCTGTGGACATACAGCACCTTCACCTCGGTGCGCGGGGCCTTCGCCCTCATGGGGATCGCCGACACCTACCGCTACTACGGGACACCCGCGGACGACCTGGGGCGCGCCCTGCAGGTCGAGCGGCGCGTCGCCGTCGCCTATGTGGCGTCCGACGGCGCGAGCGGCGGGCCCGAGTTGGAGAGCGCCGAGCGCACCACCGACAGGCTGCTCGCGGTCGTCCGCGACCACGCGCGCGAGCAGGCGCAGGGAACCGAGCTCGACCTCGCCCAGCGGCAGCGGATCACCGAACTGATCACCGCCGCGAAGGACCTGGCGCCGCTGCGCGAGGACGTCCGGCAGCGCGACGTCGGCTGGTCGATGACGCTCCACCGCTACTCGGCTGTGATCGACCCCATCTTCCGGCTGCGCGGATCGCTCGCCGCGCTCCAGAGCGGCGAGGTCGCCCGGCAGGGCGGCTTCGTCATCGACCTGGTACGGGCCAGGGAACTGCTGTCCCGCGAGGACGCCATGCTCACCGCCGCGCAGCTCGGTCCCGCCATGACCGGCAGCCAGTACCGCGAGTTCATCGGCACCATCGACGGGCGCAAGCTGCTGCACTCCATCGTCGACCCGGAGTTGACCAAGGCCGCCAAGGAGCGGCTCGACGAGTTCGAGGGCGGCAGCGTCGCCTGGACATTGGACTCCATGGAGGCCGCGGCGCGCGGGGCGGGCGCCAAGGACGTCGGCCTGGTCGTCTCCCAGGACCGCTGGCGCCAGAACGCGGACCGGGCCCTGGCCGAACTCAGCGACATCAACGTCGACGCCGCCCGCGAGGTCGGCGAGCGGGCCCGCGACGACGGCATGGACGTGCTCGTGCGGACCGGCGCGGTCAGCCTCGCCGGACTGTTCCTCGTCGTGCTGTCGGTCGTCATCTCCCTGCTCATCGGGCGCGGCATCGCCCGCCGCCTCACGCTGCTGCGCAACCAGGCCCTGGAGCTGTCCGGGAGGCGCCTGCCGGAGGTGCTCCGCAGGCTCCGCGCCGGCGAGGAACTCGACGACGCCGCGGTCGCGCGGGCCGCACCCGACCTGCGCTTCGGCGCCGACGAGATCGGACAGGTCGGCCGGGCCTTCAACAACGCCCAGCGCGCCGCCGTCCAGGCGGCCGTCGACCAGGAGAAGCTGCGCCGCGGGGTCTCCGCCGTCTTCACCAACCTGGCCCGCCGAAGCCAGGTGCTGCTGCACCGTCAGCTGACGCTGCTCGACGCCATGGAACGCCGCTCCGGAGACCCGGCGGACCTGGACGACCTGTTCCGTGTCGACCACATCGCCGTCCGCATGCGCCGGCACGCCGAGGGCCTGCTGATCCTCTCCGGCAACGCACCCGGCCGGGCCTGGCGCCGCCCGGTCCGGCTCGCGGAGGTGGCGCGTGCCGCGGTCGGCGAGGTCGAGCACTACCAGCGGGTCGTCGTCCGGCGCATGCCCCGGGTGGCGCTGACCGGCCCCGCGATCGCCGACGTGCTGCACCTGCTGGCGGAACTCATCGACAACGCCACCGCCTTCTCGCCGCCCGACACCAAGGTCGAGGTGCGCGGCGAGGTCGTCGCGGGTGGCTACGTCCTGGAGGTCGAGGACCGCGGCCTGGGCATGAGCGCCGAGCGGCTCGCCCAGGCCAACAACGAACTCGGCGAGGCCGGCGCGGGAACGGAGCTCCCGGAGACGGACCGGCTGGGCCTGTTCACCGTCGGGCGGCTCGCCGCGCGGCAGGGGGTGCGCGTCACCCTGCGCCGCGGGCGGTTCGACGGCACGGTCGCGGTGGTGTTCGTCCCGCAGTCGGTGCTCGTGGACGCCTCGGGCGACGACCTGGAGACCGGCGAGCAGGTGCTCCGCCCGCGGGCCGTGCCCGAGCCGCCGGGGACGGACCGGGCCGACACGGCGCCGCGCACACCACGGCCGCGGCGGGGACCGACCAGGCCGCGCGAGGAGGGGCGCACCGGGACGGGGTTGCCGAAGCGGCAGCGGCAGGCCAGTCTCGTAGCGCAACTGAGGGACGACGGGGCGCACCAGAGCCCGGCGGAGTCGCTTGGCGGGGGAGACGAAAGGGAACGATCTCCGGAAGAGGCTCGTTCCACCATCACGGCGTTCGCCCGCGGCCTGGCCCGCGGCAGGGACGCCGCAGCACCGCAAGGGACAGCGGAGACCGGGGAGAACGGGGGATGACGGTGAGCAGTGGACTCACATGGCTGATGGACGATCTGACAGAGCGGGTGCCGCACGTCAGGCACGCGCTGGTGCTCTCCGGCGACGGTCTGGTGACCGGGGCGAGCACCAGTCTGGACCGTGCCACGGCCGAGCACCTGGCCGCCGTCTCGTCCGGGTTCCACAGTCTCGCCAAGGGCGCGGGCCGGCACTTCGACGCGGGCGGCGTGCGGCAGACGATGGTCGAGTTCGACGACGGCTTCCTGTTCGTCACGGCCGCGGGCGAGGGCAGTTGCCTGTCGGTGCTCAGCGGTGTGCAGGCCGACGTCGGGCAGATCGCCTACGAGATGACCCTCATGGTCCACCGGGTCGGTGAACACCTCGGTGTCACGCCGCGCCGGCACGACGCGGCGGCACCGGGGGAGTGATGAAGCATGAACCCGAGCCCGCCGGGAGACGAGGGCGCGCTCTGGTATGACGACGAGGCCGGTCCGATGGTGCGCGCCTACACCATCACCGGCGGCCGCACCCGGCCGGACTCCGACGGTGACGTCGACCTGATCGCCGTCATGGTCCCGGCCGTCGGTAAGGCCCCGGACGACCACCTCGACGAGGAGCACCTGGCCCTCCTGGACCTGTGCCGGGACAGCCCGCTCACCGTGGCCGAACTGGCCGCGGACGCCGACCTCGCGCTCGGCGTCGTCCGCGTGCTGCTCGGCGACCTCCTCCGGGACGGCCACCTGCGGGCCATCCGGCCCGTGCCGCCGGCCGAACTGCCCGACGTGGGGCTGCTCAAGGACGTCATCGACGGCCTGCGCGCCCTGTGAGCCGGGCCGCCGCTGCGGCGGCGGCGTTGTCGGACCCCGGGCGTACGGTGACCGCATGGAGGGGATCACGTACGTCCGGGGGGACGCCACCGCGCCGCAGGGCAAGGGCGTCAAGCTGATCGTCCACGTCTGCAACGACCTGGGCGGCTGGGGCAAGGGATTCGTGGTCGCGCTCTCCCGCCGCTGGCCGGAACCCGAGGCCGCGTACCGGCGGTGGCACCGCGAGCGCGCCGGCAACGACTTCGCCCTGGGTGCCGTCCAGTTCGTCCGTGTCAGCGAGTCGGTCTGGGTGGCAAATCTCGTCGGGCAGCGCGGCATCCGCAGGGGCAGCCAAGGCGTGCCCGTGCGGTACGAGGCGATCGACGCGGGGCTGGCCCTGGTGGCGGAGAAGGCGGCGGAGCTGGGCGCGTCCGTGCACATGCCGCGCATCGGGTGCGGGCTCGCGGGCGGCCGGTGGGAGCGGGTTGCGCCCTCGGTCGAGGGGCGGCTCGTGCGCCGTGGGATCTCCGTGACCGTGTACGACCACGGGGCGTGACGCGGAGTTATCCACAGGCCCGGGCGGATGTCGCCGGGAGGACCTATCGTCGTGACTGTCAGTGATGGGTCGCTACGGAAGGTCAGGGGGAGTGGCATGGCTGTCAAGGAGACCGTCGTCCGGGAGGCGCTCGGCATGCAGCGCGCCCGGGAGGAACTGTGCCTGGAAGCCGAGGAGTTCGAGGTCGCGCTGCAGACCGGCGAGGTACGTACGGCGCCGGCCGTCGGCGGGCGCCGACGTGTCGTACGGGAGGACGTGGACCGGCTGCGCGCGGAGGAGGGCTTTCCCGACCGGCTGCGCGCGCGGCTGGAGTTGGTGGGCAGCATCGAGGGCGCGGCGCTGATCGGGATCAGCCGGGAGCGCTTCACCCGGCTCGCCAAGGGAGGCTTCCTCCGCCCCGTCCGCTGGTACGTCAACCGCTACCGCGCCGTGGTGTGGCTCTACCTCGCCGAGGACGTACGGCGGTTCGCCCGGGCCCATCCCGCCCTGCTGGAGGGCAGGCTGCCCGCCGAGCTGCGCGACGCCCTCGACGAGGGCGAGGACCACCGCGCCCGCGGCTGGCGGGCCCGCCGTGTCGAGGAACTCGTGCGCGACGCGGAGGGCGCCTGGGGCGAGGCGGCCGCCTGGTCCGCCCTGCTCGGCCCGGAACTGGCCGCCGACGCGGTGCCGGACACCCGAGAGCGGGCCTACCTGCGCCGGCTCTGCCCGGCGCTCCCACCGGGGAGTACGGGCTCCTACGCCACCCGTGAGGTCATCGAGGCCCAGACCGTCGCCGGCCACCCCGACGAGATCACCTTCGCCCAGGTCTCGCTCGCCGACGCGCTCCTCAGAGCCCGTGCCTCCCGCCCCGCCCCGCGTCCCGAGCGTGCCGCCCCAGCCGACATCCCAGCCGTCACCCCAGGCCCGCCGATCGCCCCGCCGCCCCCTGCCCCGCCTCCCCCTCCGCCCACGGCGCCGCGCAGCCGCTGGCGACGCCTCCTCGGACTGGGGTGACGGGACAGCCCCTCACACCGCGTGCCACCAGGCGGTGATGACGACGTCGTGACCGATCGAATCGTCGAGGGCGGGCGCGGTGGAGTGCGAGGCCGACGATGCACCGAAAAGCAGGTGCGACGGGGCGGCGACAGGGGTGAGACTGCTCGGGCCGGCCGGCGCCGTCGTGTGCCCGCCATCCCCTTCATCTCCGAGGAGCCCGCGCTTGCAGGGTGTTGTCACCGTCTCGCCTTCCCAGGTGCCCGAGCTGCTGCTCAACCTGGCCACCGTCCGCCCGGTCTTCCTGTGGGGCGCCCCGGGCATCGGGAAGTCCTCCCTGGTCAGGGAGTTCGCTGACTCTCTGGGACTGGATTGCGTGAGTCTCATCGGGACGCAGCTGGCTCCGGAGGACCTCATCGGCGTACCGCAGATCGTCGACGGCCGCTCACGTTTCTGCCCCCCGGAGACGATCGCCCGCGACGAGCCGTACTGCCTCTTCCTCGACGAGCTGAACGCGGCCACCCCCGATGTCCAGAAGGCCTTCTACTCGCTGATCCTCGACCGCCGCATCGGCTCGTACGAGCTGCCGCCCGGCAGCATCGTGATTGGTGCGGGCAACCGTGCCACCGACAACGCGCTGGCACGGCCGATGGCATCCGCCCTGGTCAACCGGCTTGCGCACGTCCATCTGCGGGCCTCCGCGGCGGACTGGCTGGTCTGGGCGGCGGGCGCGGGTATCCATCCGTGGATCACCGACCACCTCACCGACCGGCCGGACCACCTGTGGTCCGCGCCGCCCAAGACCGAGGAGCCGTTCTCCACCCCGCGCGCCTGGCACATGCTCTCCGACGCGCTGCACTCCTTCGGACCAGCCCTGGACGAGGAGACGTTGAAGGTGCTGGCCTACGGGACGCTCACCCCGGCGCACGCCACGGCCTTCTGCGGTTACGTCAAGATCGTGCGGCACTCGTACGGGCTGGACGCCATCCTCAAGGGGGACGCTTCCTGGCCGCGCCGCATCGAGGACCGCGACCTGCTCTACTACCTCGCCGACTCCTTCCGTGGGCGTCTGATCAAGGAGTTGCCGGCGCAGCGGGAGCACGCTTCCCCGGCCGTGCGGCAGATGGCCTACCGGGCCAAGTCGCTGCTGGTGCAGTTGGCGGAGATCTCGGTCGAGGTCGCCCAGACCGTGATCGCCGACGGTGACGACGACAACCCGGTGCTGCCCTCCTGGTTCCTGCTGGAGGCCGCCCGCGACATGCCGCGCCTGGTCGAGGCGCGCCGGTGAGCGGCGCGCGCGGCGACAGGTCCCGGGCGCGGTCGGCACCCCGCAAGGACCCCGCGGCCGAGGCGTTCGCCGCCGGCGTCGACCTGCTGCGCCGCAACACCGCCCTCGCCGCGCTCTCCGCCGTCAACGGCCGTCTGTGCCGCAGCGAGGAGTGCGAGGAGCACCCTCGCGACGGCTGGGCCTCCGTCACCTCCAACGGCATCGTGCACGCCGACCCCCTGCGCCGCGCGGACCCGCAGGAGTGGGCATGGGTGCTGGCGCACTGCCTCCTGCACCTGGGCTTCGGGCACGTACCGGCCGCCAGGGGCCCGCGAGAGCAGCCCGACCGGTTCGACGTCGCCGCCCGCTGCGCGGTGGTCAACCGCTTCCTGGACACCTTCCCCGTGGGCCGGGCGCCCGTCGCGCTGCCCCCGGTGTTCCCGGACGGCGACGAGGAACAACTGGCCGCACGCTGGCGCCGCGACGGCATCCCCGCCGGGTTCGCGGCGTGCGGCACCGCAGGCCCGCAGCCGGACCAGGTGCTCCACCCCTGGCAACCGTCCTGGAGCGCGCCGGAGGACTGGACCGTCGCCTTCGCGAGCGCCCTGACCCGGACGATGTCGGCGGCCATGGACGTCGCCGGAGGCCGCCGCGAGGAGCTCACCGGTGCGCGGCGCCCGCTGCGTCCCTGGGAGCGCGCCCTGAGCTGGTTCGTCTCCTCCTACCCGCTGCTCGGCGGCATCGCCGCCGGGATGACTCTGGTCGCCGACGCCGAACTCGCCCGCGCCCAGCGGATCTCGGTGGCGGCGGTCAACGCAGAGGCGGGGGAGATCTACCTCAACCCTCTGTGCCGGTTCACCGACGAGGAATGGCGGTTCATCCTTGCCCACGAGATGCTGCACGCCGCGCTGCGCCACGGCGACCGCCGGGGCGGCCGGGACCCGTACCTGTTCAACGTCGCCGCCGACTATGTGATCAACGGCTGGCTGCTGGAGATGGGCGTCGGGCAGATGCCCGAGGGGCTGTTGCACGACCCCGCCCTGGCCGGACTGTCCAGCGAAGAGGTCTACGACCGCATCGCGCGGGACGAGCGGCGGTTGCGCCGTCTCGCCACGCTGCGCGGCAAGGGCCTCGGGGACGTGCTCGGGGAGCCGCTGCCGCGCCCCGGGGAGACCGCCCCCACGTGGGTCGACCTGGACGAGTTCTACCGGCGCGGGCTGCTCCAGGGTTTCGAACTGCACCACCGCGAGCGCGGACTCCTGCCCGCCGGACTCGTCGAGGAGATCCGCGCGCTGTCCCACCCACCGCTGCCGTGGGACGCCAGGCTCGCCCGCTGGTTCGACGAGTACGTGCCCCGTCCCGAGGCGGTGCGCAGTTTCGCCCGTCCGGCCCGCCGGCAGGCGTCCACACCGGACATCCCCCGGGCCGGCCGCAGCCACCCGCCGCAGGAAGTGGCCCGCTGCACCTTCGGCGTGGTGCTGGACACGTCCGGGTCCATGAGCCGGGCGCTGCTCGGCAAGGCGCTCGGCGCCATCGCGTCCTACGCCACCGCCCGTGACGTGACCGCCGCCCGCGTGGTGTTCTGCGACGCCGCCCCCTTCGACGCGGGCTCCCTGGCGGTGACCGAGATCGCCCACCGGGTACGCGTCAGGGGCCGTGGCGGAACCGTGCTGCAGCCCGGTGTCGACCTCCTCCAGCGCGCCCCGGACTTCCCGCCGGCGGCCCCGGTCCTGCTGATCACGGACGGCGATTGCGACGTCCTGCGGATACGCCGCGAACACGCCTTCCTGATCCCCCGGGACGCCCGCCTTCCGTTCACGCCCAAGGGACCGGTCTTCCGCATGCGCTGAGGCCCGGTCGGCGCAAGGAGGCCCCAGGCGCCGGAGCCGGAACCGGAACCGGTACCCGACGGGCACCGGCTCCCGGGACCCTCAGCCGCCGTGCTTCCGGAACAGCCCCTCCTGGACCACGGAGACCAGAAGGCGGCCCTCGCGGTCGTAGATGCGGCCGCGGGCCAGGCCGCGCGCGCCGGTCGCGACGGGGGACTCCTGGTCGTACAGGAACCACTCGTCGGCACGGAACGGCCGGTGGAACCACATCGCGTGGTCCAAGGAGGCCATGTCGAAGCCGCGCGGCCCCCACAGCGGCTCGACCGGTACGCGCACGGCGTCCAGCAGCATCATGTCGCTGGCGTAGGTGAGGGCGCAGGTGTGCACCAGCGGGTCGTCGCCGAGCGGGCCCACCGCGCGCATCCAGACCGCGCTGCGCGGCTCGGCGCCCTCGATCTCCTGGGCGGTCCAGCGCAGGCGGTCCACGTAGCGGATGTCGAACGGCTGCCGTCGCGCCATCCGCTCCAACTGCTCGGGCAGTTCGCCAAGGTGTTCGCGCAGTTCGTCGCTCAGCTTCGGCAGGCTCTCCGGGTCCGGGACCTCGCGCATCGGCAGCTGGTGCTCGAACCCGGGCTCCGGCACGTGGAAGGAGGCGGTCAGGTTGAAGATCGTCCGGCCCTGCTGCACCGCGACCACGCGCCGCGTCGTGAAGGAGCGGCCGTCGCGGATCCGCTCCACCTGGTACACGATCGGCATCCCGGGGCGCCCCGGGCGCAGGAAGTACGCGTGCAGGGAGTGCACCGGACGGCTGCCGTCCGTGGTGCGCCCGGCCGCGACCAGCGCCTGGCCCGCCACCTGTCCGCCGAACACCCGCTGGAGGCGTTCCTGGGGGCTCTGCCCGCGGAAGATGTCCTCCTCGATCCTCTCCAGGTCGAGGAGGTCCACCAGCCGCTCGGCGGGGTTGGTCATCGGGCGTGCTCCTTCGTGCGGGTGCTCGTCCTCGCGGTCACAGCGCGCCCACGGCCGTCACCTTGACCACCGCGCGGCCCTCCTCGTCGGAGGCGGTGAGGTCGATCTCGGCGGAGATGCCCCAGTCGTGGTCGCCGTCGGGGTCCGCGAAGGTCTGGCGGACCTTCCACAGCCCCTCGTCGGGACGCTCCTCGATCTGCAGCAGCTTCGGGCCGCGCGCGTCGGGCCCGGTGCCCAGGTCCTCGTACTCGTCCCAGTAGGCGTCCATGGCCTCGGCCCAGGCGTCGGCGTCCCAGCCGGACCCGGCGTCCATCTCTCCGAGTTCGCCGAACCGCTCCAGCGCGGCCAGCTCCACCCGGCGGAACAGGGCGTTGCGCACCAGGACCCGGAAGGCCCGGGCGTTGGCCGTGACGGGCTTGACCTGGTCGGCCCGCTCCTGGGCCTCCTCGGCCGTCATCTCCCCGGGGTTGGCGAGCTGCTCCCACTCGTCCAGCAGGCTGGAGTCGACCTGACGGACCAGCTCGCCGAGCCAGGCGATCAGGTCCTGCAGGTCCTCGGACTTCAGGTCGTCCGGGACGGTGTGCTCCAGCGCCTTGTACGCGCTGGCCAGGTAGCGCAGCACGATGCCCTCGGTCCGGGCGAGCTCGTAGTGGGAGACGAACTCGGTGAAGGTCATCGCCCGTTCGTACATGTCGCGTACGACCGACTTGGGCGACAGCGGGTGGTCGCCGACCCACGGGTGGCTCTTGCGGTAGACGCCGTAGGCGTGCGACAGCACCTCCTCCAGCGGCTTGGGGTAGGAGATGTCCTGGAGCCGCTCCATCCGCTCCTCGTACTCCACCCCGTCGGCCTTCATGGCGGCGACGGCCTCGCCGCGCGCCTTGTTCTCCTGGGCGGCGAGGATCTGCCGTGGGTCGTCGAGGGTCGACTCGATCACCGACAGCATGTCCAGCGCGTAGGAGGGCGAGTCCGGGTCCAGCAGCTCGAACGCGGCCAGCGCGAAGGTGGACAGCGGCTGGTTGAGCGCGAAGTCCTGCTGCAGGTCCACCGTCAGCCGGACGATGCGCCCCTCCTCGTCGGGCTCGTCCAGCCGCTCCACGACCCCGCCGGCCAGCAGTGAGCGGTAGATCGCGATGGCCCGCCGGATGTGCCGCAGCTGGGACCTGCGGTCCTCGTGGTTGTCCTCCAGCAGCCGCCGCATCGCGTCGAAGGCGTTGCCGGGGCGGGCGATGACCGACAGCAGCATCGCGTGGGTGACCCGGAACCGGGAGGTCAGCGGCTCGGGATCGGAGGCGATGAGCTTCTCGAAGGTGCTCTCCGTCCACCCGACGAAGCCCTCGGGCGCCTTCTTGCGCACCACCTTGCGGCGCTTCTTGGGGTCCTCGCCGGCCTTCGCGAGGGCCTTCTCGTTCTCGATCACGTGCTCCGGCGCCTGGGCGACCACGAAGCCCGACGTGTCGAAGCCGGCCCGCCCGGCGCGGCCCGCGATCTGGTGGAACTCACGGGAGCGCAGCACACGGACGCGGCTGCCGTCGTACTTGGTGAGGGCGGTGAAGAGCACCGTGCGGATGGGCACGTTGACGCCGACACCGAGGGTGTCCGTGCCGCAGATGACCTTCAACAGGCCCGCCTGCGCCAGCTTCTCCACCAGGCGCCGGTACTTGGGCAGCATGCCGGCGTGGTGCACCCCGATGCCGTGCCGGACGTAACGCGACAGGTTGCGGCCGAACTTCGTGGTGAAGCGGAAGTTCCCGATGAGTTCCGCGATGGCGTCCTTCTCGGCGCGCGTGCACATGTTGATGCTCATCAGCGCCTGCGCCCGCTCCACGGCCGCCGCCTGCGTGAAGTGCACGATGTAGACCGGGGCCTGGCGGGTCTCCAGCAGCTCGGTCAGCGTTTCGGTGAGCGGGGTCAGCCGGTACTCGTACGACAGCGGGACCGGCCGCGTCGACGAGCGCACGACGGACGTGGGCCGGCCGGTACGGCGGGTGAGGTCCTTCTCGAAGCGCGTGACGTCGCCGAGCGTCGCCGACATCAGCAGGAACTGCGCCTGCGGCAGCTCCAGCAGGGGGATCTGCCACGCCCAGCCCCGGTCCGGCTCGGCGTAGAAGTGGAACTCGTCCATGACGACCTGGCCGATGTCCGCGTCCTTGCCGTCCCGGAGCGCTATCGACGCCAGCACCTCCGCCGTGCAGCAGATGACGGGCGCGTCCGGGTTGACGGAGGCGTCGCCGGTCAGCATGCCGACGTTCTCGGTGCCGAAGAGCTTGCACAGGTCGAAGAACTTCTCCGACACCAGCGCCTTGATCGGGGCGGTGTAGAAGGTGACCTCGTCCCGGGCGAGCGCGGCGAAGTGCGCACCGGCCGCGACCAGGCTCTTCCCCGAGCCGGTGGGGGTGGACAGGATGACGTTCGCCCCTGAGACCACCTCGATCAGCGCTTCCTCCTGAGCGGGGTAGAGGGAGATGCCCCGGCCCTCCGCCCAGGACGAGAAGGCCTCGAAGAGGGCGTCGGGATCGGGCTCTGCAGGCAGCTGATCGATGAGGGTCACACCCCCATCTTGCCTGTCCCCGGGACCAGGGGAGGAACCGGCGGTACGGAGGAAGATCGACCGGCGGTATGGTGTGCCGTCGATTACGCGTCAACTCCGCCTGCAGGCGGGTCGAAAGGGGCGGGGCACACCATGATGGGACCGGCGCACTCTATCTCCGGAGCGGCGGCATGGCTGGGGGTGGGAGCACTCGCCGCCGCGCTCGACCACCCGATGCCCTGGCCGACGCTCGTGGTCGGCGCACTGATCTGTGCCGGCGCCGCCCTCGCCCCCGACCTCGACCACAAGGCGGCCACGATATCGCGTGCCTTCGGGCCGGTCTCCCGGTGGTTCTGCGAGATCATCGACAAGCTCTCGTACGCGACCTACAAGGCCACGCGCAAGGCCGGTGACCCGCGCCGTTCCGGTGGTCACCGCACACTGACCCATACCTGGGTGTGGGCCGTCGCGATCGGCGGGGGCGCCTCGCTGATCGCCGTGTACGGCGGGCGCTGGGGGGTCCTGGCGATCCTGTTCGTGCACGCCGTGCTCGCCGTCGAGGGCCTGCTGTGGCGGCAGGCCCGGGTCTCCAGCGACATCCTGGTGTGGCTGCTCGGCGCCACCAGCGCCTGGGTGCTGGCCGACGTGCTGGACGGCACCGAGAACGGCAAGGGCTGGCTGTTCACCGAGCCCGGGCAGCAGTACCTGTGGATCGGCATCCCCATCGTGCTCGGCGCCCTCGTGCACTGCATCGGCGACGCCCTGACCGTCTCGGGCTGCCCGATCCTGTGGCCCATCCCGATCGGCCGCAAGCGCTGGTTCCCGCTGGGCCCGCCGAAGGCCATGCGGTTCCGCGCGGGCAGCTGGGTCGAGATCAAGGTGCTCACGCCGATCTTCTTCGCCGCCGGCGGACTGGGCGCGCTGGGGGCACTCGGCATCTTCGGCGGCTGAGCCCGCCGCCCCCGCCACCCCCGTGGCCCCGGCCGTCGCAGGACGGCCGGGGCCACGCGCATCACCACGGACGGGTTCCGGCCTCACCGTGCCAGGACCGCCACAGGGCGGCGTAGGCGCCGTCGGCCTCCACCAGCTGGTGGTGGCTGCCCAGCTCGCTGATCCGGCCGTCCTCGACCACCGCGATCAGGTCCGCGTCGTGCGCGGTGTGCAGCCGGTGCGCGATGGCCACCACGGTCCTGCCGTCCAGCACACGGGCCAGCGACCGTTCCAGATGGCGGGCCGCGCGCGGGTCCAGCAGCGAGGTGGCCTCGTCCAGCACCAGGGTGTGCGGGTCGGCGAGGACCAGTCGCGCCAGCGCCACCTGCTGCGCCTGGGCCGGGGTCAGCGCGGCGCCGCCCGAGCCGACCTCGGTGTCCAGGCCGTCGTCGAGCGCCCGTGCCCAGCCCTCGGCGTCGACCGCGGTGAGCGCCGCCCACAGCTCGTCGTCACCCGCTCCCGCGCGGGCCAGCAGCAGGTTGTCGCGGAGCGTGCCGACGAAGACGTGGTGCTCCTGGTTGACCAGGGCCACGTGCTCGCGGACCCGTTCCGCGGGCATCCGGGCCAGCTGGGCGCCGCCCAGGGTGATCTCGCCGGCCCGCGGGCTGTAGATCCCGGCCAGCAGCCGCCCCAGCGTCGACTTGCCCGCCCCCGACGGGCCGACCAGGGCCAGCCGGGTGCCGGGGCGGACCCGCAGGCTCACCCCGTGCAGCACGTCGCTGCCGGCGCGGTAGCCGAAGCGCACCTCGTCGGCGTGGACGTCGCGGCCGTCCGGCGCCACCCGCTCGTCCCCGGCGCCCTGCTCGACCTCCCGGACGCCGACCAGCCGGGCCAGCGACACCTGGGCCACCTGCAGCTCGTCGTACCAGCGCAGGATGAGGTTGATCGGGTCGACCAGCATCTGCGCGTACAGCGCGCCCGTCGTCAGCTCGCCCACCGTCACGCGGCCGTGCAGGACCAGCGTCCCGCCGATCAGCAGCACCGCCGCGAGGATCAGCATGTACGTCACGTTGATCACCGGGAAGAGCACGCTGCGCAGCCACATCGTGTAGCGCTCCCACGCCACCCACTGGCGGATGCGGATGCGCGACAGCTCCTCGCGGCGGTCGCCGAGCCGGTGCGCCTCGATGGTGCGCCCGGCGTCCACCGACTCCGCCAGGACCGCCGAGACGGCCGCGTAGCCGGCGGCCTCCGATCGGTACGCCCGCGGTGCGCGCCGGAAGTACCAGCGGCAGCCGGCGAGCAGCACCGGTACGGCCACCAGCACCGCCAGTGCCAGCGGCGGCGAGGTGACCGTCAGCGCGCCGAGCAGCAGGCCGCTCCACACCACGGCGATCGCCAGCTGCGGTACGGCCTCCCGCATCGCGTTGGACAGCCGGTCGATGTCGGTGGTGATGCGGGACAGCAGGTCGCCCGTGCCCGCCCGCTCCAGGACGCCGGGGGGCAGCCCCACGGACCGTACGAGGAAGTCCTCGCGCAGGTCCGCCAGCATCCGCTCGCCCAGGATCGCGCCGCGCAGCCGCACCTCACGGACGAACACCGTCTGCACGGCGAGCGCGACGGCGAACAGTGCCATGGTGCGTCCGATGTGCAGGTCGCGGCGGCCCGCCGCCAGGTCCTCGACGAGGCCGCCCAGCAGGTAGGGGCCGACCATCGAGGCGACGACGGCGACGGTGTTCACCGAGACGAGCACGGCGAACGCACCCCGGTGCCGCCGGGCCAGCTCGCCGACGTAACCGCGCACCGTGGCGGGCGAGCCCACCGGCAGGGTCGTCACGTGCCGTGGCGCGGCCGGGTCGTATTCCGGCGGTTTCACGCCGATCATGCGGTTTCCTCGGCTTTCTCGAGACGTGCGGATTCCTCGGGGGCCTGCTCGGTCTCGCGGGTGACCACCGCGCGGTAGCCGAGGTCGGACCGGAGCAGTTCGCGGTGCGTGCCGGACGCGCGCACCGTGCCGTCCTCGACGAACACCACCCGGTCGGCGCGGTCCAGCAGCAGCGGACTGGAGGTGAGGACCACCGTCGTCCGGTCGGCGCGCAGCAGCCTGATGCCCTGGGCGATCCGGGCCTCGGTGTGCGTGTCGACGGCGCTGGTCGGCTCGTCCAGCACCAGGACCTCCGGATCGGCGACGAGCGACCGGGCCAGCGCCAGCCGCTGCCGCTGGCCGCCGGACAGGGACCGTCCGCGCTCGGTGATGCGGGAGCGCATCGGGTCCCCCGAGTCGTCCACCGAGGCCTGGGCCAGTGCGTCGAGCACGTCGCCGCACTGCGCCGCCGCGAGGGCCTCGGCCGCGGTGACCTGGCCGGAGGCGGGCACGTCCAGCAGTTGGGTCAGTGTTCCCGACAGCAGCACCGGGTCCTTGTCCTGGACCAGCACGGCCGCGCGGGCCGCCGCGAGCGGCAGGTCGTCCAGCGCCGTTCCGCCGAGCAGCACCGAGGGGACGTCCCCGGTCCCGGCCGGGCTGTGCCCGCCCAGCCGGTCGGCGAGGGCACCGGCCGCGTCCGGGTCCCCGCACACCACGGCGGTCAGTTCCCCGGCCGGGGCGAGCAGCCCCGTCAGCGGGTCGTGGAGGTCGCCCGCCGGCAGCGGTCCCGTGCCCGCCGTGACTCCGCCGTCGTCGCCCGCGGTGTCCCGCCGCAGTGTCAGCACGGCGGCGGCGCGCTTGGCGGACGGCCGGGAGAAGGAGTACGCCATCGCGATCTCCTCGAAGCCCCGCAGCGGGAACAGCAGGAAGACCACCGTCCCGTAGACGGTGACCAGTTCGCCCACCGTGATCCGTCCGTCCAGCGCCAGCCGCGCGCCGTACCAGGTCACCGCAAGCAGCAGCAGGCCGGGCAGGGCCACTTGCACGGCGCTGATCAGCGCCCACATCCGGGCGTTGCGGACGGCGGCGCTGCGGACCTCCTGCGAGGCCCGCCGGTAGCGGGACAGGAACAGCTCCTCGCCGCCGATGCCGCGCAGCACCCGTAGTCCGGCCACGGTGTCGGAGGCGAGTTCCGTGGCCTTGCCCGCCTTGGCCCGCTGCTCGTCGGCGCGCCGCGTCGCGTGCGGCAGCAACGGCAGCACGGCCAGGGCCAGTACGGGGACACCCGCGGCCACGATCAGCCCCAGCTCGGGCCGGTACACCAGCAGGGCGACGGTGACGCCGACGGTCGCCAGCAGGGAGCAGGCGAAGCGGGCCAGCGCCTCGACGAACCAGCCGATCTTCTCGACGTCGCCGGTGCTCACCGCGACGACCTCGCCCGCCGCGACCCGCCGGGTGAGCAGAGAGCCCAGTTCGAGGGTCTTGCGCGACAGCAGGAGCTGCACCCGGGCGGCCGCGGAGATCCAGTTGGTGACGGCGGTGCGGTGCAGCATGGTGTCGCCGACGGCGGTCACCGCGCCCAGGGCGAGGATCAGGCCGCCCGCGAGCGCGAGCCGTCCGCCGGAGCCGTCGACGACGGCCTGCACGGCGATGCCGACGGCGGCCGGGAAGCAGGCCACGGCCGCCATGTGGAGGGTGCCCCACAGCGTGGCCTTGATCTGGCCACCGATCTGGCGCCGTTCAAGCCAGAGCAGGAAACGGAAGCCGGAGCGGGTGTCGGGGACACCCGGGTCGGCATGGGGGAGAGCGCGTAGCGACATGACGTCCCGACATCGATGCTGGGGTGGGAGGAGACGTGCCAGCGTCGCGTCACCGAGGTGACGAATTCAACCCGTTTTTTCCGGGGCGGGGCGGAACGGGACACGGTCCGCATCCGTCCTCACCGAAGGGTGCGAAGATGGAACGCGACTTCAGGGAAGAGGGGCGGTTCGAGTGAGGCGTGGGGCGGGGACGGTGGCCGTCGCGGCGGCGCTTGTGCTGCTCGTCGGCTGTGCCGGTGGCGCGGAGGAGCATCGGGACACGTCGGGGCACGCCGTGAAGCAGCCGCCGCGCGCCACCCAGGCGGCTGCCACGCGTGGGATACCGGGCGTCGGCCCCGCGCTGCGCTCCCGCGTCCCCGCCGACTCCCGCCAGGTCGTCGCGGTGTACGGGGAGGCCGCGGGATCCGCCGACTCGACCATCGTGCTGTACACCCGGCAGGGCGACCTGTGGAAGCGCGAGCGCTCGTGGTCCGGGCACAACGGCAAGGGCGGCTGGACGACCGACCACCACGAGGGGGACAAGAAGAGCCCCGTGGGTGTCTTCACGCTCTCGGACGCGGGCGGTGTCCTGCCCGAGCCGCAGGCCAGGCTCCCGTACCACCACTCGTCCGCCTTCGCCGCGCCGCGGTCGTGGTCCCGGTCGCACTGGCACGACTTCGACCTCGTCATCGCCATCGACTACAACCGGGTCAAGGGCACCTCCCCGCTGGATCCCACCCGCCCCCAGGGCCAGTCCAAGGGCGGCAGTATCTGGCTGCACATGGACCACGGCAGCGGCACGTCGGCGTGCGTCAGCCAGTCCAAGGCCGACATGGAGTACCTGCTGCGCACGCTGGATCCGGCGCTGCACCCGGTCGTGGTGATGGGGGACCGGGAGCACCTGGCGGCCTGACGGCAGTTCAGGACAGCCTTCCGCAGGGACGGTAGGCCCTCTGCAAGAGCGAAGCAGACTGTTTCCGCAAGAAGTTGAAAGTTTTTCCACGCGACATATTGACGCTACCCGTCCGCGGGGCCAGTCTCCTACCCGGAGTTCCCACGGGCGGGAGCTCCGCCCCCACACTCGATGGCCCGGCGCGTGGCTGTCTTCGGGGCACCTTTGTGCCCGAACACGAAGGAGCCGCACCATGAGATCGCGTTTTCTGCGCGCGGGTCTGGCCGCCCTGCTCAGCACGGCCGGGCTCGTCGGCGTCTCGCAGCAGCCGGCCCAGGCAGCACCGCCCGGAAGCAAGGACGTCACCGCCACCCTCTTCGAGTGGAAGTTCGCCTCGGTCGCCAAGGAGTGCACCAACACCCTCGGCCCGGCCGGGTACGGCTACGTCGAGGTGTCGCCGCCCCAGGAGCACGTCCAGGGCGCGCAGTGGTGGACCTCCTACCAGCCCGTCAGCTACCGCATAGCGGGCCGGCTGGGTGACGGGACGGCCTTCAAGAACATGGTCGACACCTGTCACGCGGCCGGGGTCAAGGTCATCGCCGACGCCGTCGTCAACCACATGAGCGCCGGCTCGGGCACCGGCACCGGAGGCACGTCGTACGGCAAGTACACCTACCCGGGGTACTACCAGGACCAGGACTTCCACTCCTGCCGGACGAACATCTCCGACTACACCAACCGCGACAACGTCCAGAACTGCGAACTCGTCGGGCTCTCGGACCTGAACACCGGCAGCGACTACGTGCGCTCGACCATCGCCGCGTACCTGAACGGCCTCATCGCGCTGGGCGTCGACGGATTCCGCATCGACGCGGCCAAGCACATCGCGGCGGCCGATCTCTCCGCGATCAAGGCCAAGCTCAGCAACCCCTCCGTCTTCTGGGCACAGGAGGTCATCTACGGTTCCGGGGAGGCCGTGCAGCCCGGCGAGTACACCGGCACCGGTGACGTCGACGCCTTCCAGGGCGCCTACGACCTCAAGCGGATCTTCACCGGCGAGAAGCTCGCCTACCTCAGCAACTGGGGCGCGTCATGGGGTGCGGGCTACCTCGCGAGCGGCAGTTCGCGCACCTTCGTCGACAACTGGGACACCGAGCGCAACGGTTCGACCCTCACCTACAAGGCGGGCGCGACCTACACCCTGGCCAACGTCTACATGCTGGCCTGGCCCTACGGCTCGCCCAACGTGTACTCCGGCTACGAGTTCTCCGACAACGACGCGGGCCCGCCCAACGGCGGCACCGTCAACGCCTGCTACAGCGACGGCTGGAAGTGCCAGCACGCCTGGCCGCAGATCGCGGGCATGGTCGGCTTCCGCAACGCGGTCGCCGGCACCGCGGTGACCAACTGGTGGTCCAACGGCAACAACGCCATCGCCTTCGGGCGCGGCAGCAAGGGCTACGTCGCGATCAACCACGAGAGCGGTTCCCTCACGCAGACCTTCACCACCTCGCTGCCCGCCGGCACCTATTGCGACGTGCAGCACAGCGGCGCCACCTACACCGTCGGCTCGGACGGCAGGTTCACCGCCACCATCGGCGCCAACGACGCGGTGGCGCTCTACACCGGCGCCCCCTGCGGCAGCGGAGGCGGCGGCACGACGCCCGCGAGCGGTGCGTCCTTCTCGGTCAACGCCACCACGGTGTGGGGCCAGAACGTCTACGTCGTCGGCAACAACGCCGCCCTCGGCAACTGGAACACCGGCAACGCCCTGCCGCTGTCCTCGGCGGCCTACCCGGTGTGGAAGCTCGACGTCTCCATGGGCGCGGGCACGTCCTTCGAGTACAAGTACATCAAGAAGGACGGCAGCGGGAACGTCACCTGGGAGTCCGGCGGCAACCGTACGGCGACCGTCCCCGCGAGCGGCAAGGTGACGCTGGGCGACACCTGGCGGACCTGACCCCTCCCTGCGCTCCAGCGCCTCAGCAACGACCCGGCGCGGTGTCCAAGACGGCGAGCAACGCCGTCAGGGCATCGCGCTGGTCCGTGTCCAGGGGGGAGAGCAGCTCCTCGGCCGCCGCCCGGCGGGCGCGGCGCAGCCGCCGCACGGCGTCGTCGCCCTCCTCGGTGAGCTCGATGCGCACCACCCTGCGGTTGACCGGGTCGGGCGCCCTGCGGACCAGCCCCCGCTCCTCCAGGGCGTCGGTCAGGCTCGTCACCGCGCGCGGCACGACGTCCAGCCGCTCGGCCAGGTCGGCCATCCGGGGCGCGGTCCCGCTCTTGAGGCTGTGGGCGACCGTGCGCAGCATGCGTGCCTGGGCCGGGGTGATGCCCACCGGCTCCAGGTGCCGCCGCTGTGCGCGGTGCAGCCGGCGGGTCAGCCACAGCAGCTGGTCGGCGAGGCGCCCGGTGCTCTCGTCGGTGTCCGCGGTGGACGTGAGGGATTCCATGGTCAGAGGGTATCAGGATGCGGTTCATTGTGAGCATAGGTAACAATGAACTACACTCTCATCGCCTTGACATGCCCGGACCTTTCGGAGGCCCTTTGCACCCCGATCAATCCCCGCGGTGGACCCCGCCGCCCAAGGACCCCGCCCGACCGACCGACGTGCGCCGCGTCCTGCGGCTCTTCCGTCCCTACCGTGCCCGCCTGACCGTCGTCGGGCTCCTCGTCGGTGCCGCCTCACTCGTCTCGGTCGCCTCGCCCTTCATGCTGCGCGAGATCCTCGACACCGCGATCCCGCAGGGCCGCACCGGGTTGCTGAGCCTGCTCGCCCTCGGCATGATCGCCACCGCCGTCCTCAACAGCGTCTTCGGCGTCCTGCAGACCCTGATCTCCACCACGGTCGGCCAGCGCGTCATGCACGACCTGCGCACCGCCGTCTACGAGCAACTGCAGCGCATGTCGCTCGCCTTCTTCACCCGGACCCGCACCGGAGAGGTGCAGTCCCGCATCGCCAACGACATCGGCGGCATGCAGGCCACCGTCACCTCCACCGCGACCTCGCTCGTGTCCAACCTCACCAGTGTCGTGGCCACCGTCGTCGCGATGATCGCCCTGGACTGGCGCCTGACCATCGCCTCCCTGCTGCTGCTCCCGGTCTTCGTGTGGATCAGCCGCCGGGTCGGCACCGAGCGCAAGAAGATCACCACCCAGCGCCAGAAGCAGATGGCCGCGATGTCCGCCATCGTCACCGAGTCGCTGTCCGTCAGCGGCATCCTCCTCGGCCGCACCATGGGACGCGCCGACTCCCTGACCCGCTCCTTCGCCGAGGAGTCGGACCGGCTGGTCGACCTCGAGGTGCGCTCCAACATGGCCGGCCGCTGGCGGATGTCCACCATCGGCGTCGTCATGGCCGCCATGCCCGCGCTCATCTACTGGATCGCCGGCATCGCCGTCAACGGAGCGGGCGGGGCGGTGTCGATCGGCACGCTCGTCGCCTTCGTCTCGCTCCAGCAGGGCCTGTTCCGGCCCACCGTCAGCCTGCTGTCGACCGGTGTCCAGGTGCAGACCTCGCTCGCGCTCTTCCAGCGCATCTTCGAGTACCTCGACCTGCCCGTCGACATCACCGAGAAGGACGACCCCGTACGCCTCCCGCGGGTCGGCGGCGACATCCGCTTCGAGGGCGTCGGCTTCTCCTACGACCCGGCCACGCCCGGGCGCACCCTCGACGGCATCGACCTGACGGTCCCGGCCGGCGGCAGCCTCGCCGTCGTCGGCGCCACCGGCTCCGGCAAGAGCACCCTCAGCTACCTCGTGCCCCGGCTGTACGACGTCACCGAGGGCCGCGTCACGCTCGACGGCGTCGACGTCCGCGACCTCGCCTTCGACACGCTCGCCGCATCGGTCGGCGTCGTGTCGCAGGAGACGTACCTCTTCCACGCCTCGGTCGCCGAGAACCTGCGCTTCGCCAAGCCCGACGCCACCGACGAGGAGATCGTCGCCGCCGCCCGCGCCGCGCAGATCCACGACCACATCGCGGGGCTGCCCGACGGCTACGACACCGTCGTCGGCGAACGCGGCTACCGCTTCTCCGGCGGCGAGAAGCAGCGCCTGGCCATCGCGCGGACGATCCTGCGCGACCCGCCGGTCCTCATCCTCGACGAGGCCACCAGCGCGCTGGACACCCGTACCGAGCACGCCGTCCAGGACGCCATCGACGCCCTCTCGGCGGGCCGTACGACCCTCACCATCGCCCACCGGCTGTCCACCGTCCGCGACGCCGACCAGATCGTCGTCCTCGACCACGGCCGGATCGTGGAACGCGGCAGCCACGACGAACTGCTCGCCCTGGACGGCCGCTACGCCGCCCTGGTCCGCCGTGACGCCCAACTCGTCCATACGGCATGATCCTCGGCCATGGAACCCATCGCGGGGGCGGAACTCCCCGGCTACCGGCAGATCGAGGCGGACGCCTGGACCAATGACCACGGCGACCTCGTCAGCCTGCACTGGTTCGACGTGCCGCCGGACATCCCCGCGCCCCTGGAGGACCTGCCGCGCCTGCGCCACGCCCTGGCCCACTACACGGCCGGGGCGGGCGGCGGCCTCATCGAGGCCGACGTCCTGCACCTGGGAACGGTCCCCACGTTGCGCCAGGTCATCAAGGTCCCCCTGCCGGACCGCCCCACCGGCCAGGCGTTCCTCGGCAGCTACACCTTGCCCCGGGCCTCCTGCAGCGCCGTCGTGAAGGTCCAGGCCCTGGAGCAGGGCACCACCGGCGTCCGGGAGGCGCAGGTGCTCATCGAACTCGGCCCCGAGCGCTACTTCATGCCGCACCCGTACGCCTCCGACCTGCGGCAGGGCCTGCCCTTCCACTGGGGCGACGCCCCCCACTACGACGCGCACTTCCCCGACCACCCGCTCACCCGGGTCCGGGACGCACTGGCCCAGCTCGCCGTCTCGCTCCAGGTGGCCCCGGAGTACGCGGCCCTGCCTCCCTTCGCGGGACCGGCCGCCACCACGCCGTAGACCCGGGTGAGCAAGCGCACATCCCGCCCGCGGCGATCGTCCGCCCGGTGCCCGGCACCGGCGCTAGGGTGAGCGGCGCCGCGCAGACCGCAGGAGGTAACCGATGGCCGCGTCCGACCGTTCCGCCGTGCTGCTGGCCAGGTTGCTCGCCACCACGGGCACCGCCCACTTCGTGGCGCCCCGGCCCTTCGACGCGGTCGTCCCGCGCGTCCTGCCCGGCGAGCCCCGCACCTGGACCTACGTCAGCGGCGCGGTGGAACTGGCGCTCGCCGCGGGCATCGCACTGCCCCGTACCCGCCGGGCGAGCGCCTTGCTGGCGGCGGGCTTCTTCACCGCCGTGCTGCCGGCCAACGTGAAGATGGCCCGGGACTGGCGCGACCGGCCAGCGCCCCTGCGGAACGCCGCCTACGCCCGGCTGCCGCTCCAGGCACCGCTGGTGCTGTGGGCCCTGAAGGTGAGCCGCGACAGCCGCCCCTGACCGGTCCACGGGGCGTTGTCGGTGCTCCGTTCTACCCTCGGACGGTGACCTCGCACAGGAGCCCGTCCGTCGCCGTCGTCGCCGACCCCCTGGGGACCGGCGGGCGGCTGCAGGCGCTGCGCGAGGACGGCACCGCGGACGGTCCCCCGCAGACCGTCGGCGACCTCGTGGCGGCCATCGCCGAGCGCGAGGCCCGGCAGGCGCCGCGCTGGGTGTGGGCCGCCACCGACGAGATCTACCCGCCGCTGCTGGAGCGGCTCCCGGCCCGTCCGGCCCGGTGCCACGACCTCAAGCTCGTCGAGGCCCTGCTGCTCGGTGCCGAGGAGCGCTGGGGCCTGCCCCGTTCGCTGGGCGCCGGCTGGGCCCGGCTGCACGGACTCCCCGTGCCGGACGACGCGCGCGAAGGCGGCTCCGACGACCAGCCGGTGCTCTTCGCTGCCGACCGCCATCATCTGCCGCCGGGCACCGACCCGCTGGAGGCGGTGGTCGCCGTGCACGCCGACCAGCAGCGCCGGATCGCCCTGTCCGAGCACCCCGACCGGCTGCGCCTGCTGGCCGCCGCCGAGTCCGCCGGCGCCCTGGCCGCCGCCGAGATGGCCCGGGACGGCCTGCCCTGGAGCGCCGCTGCCCACGACGCGGTGCTCACCGGGCTGCTCGGCCCCCGCCCGGCGGGCGGTGTCCGCCCCAAGGTGCTGTCCGAGCTCGCCGCCGGCATCCATGAGGCCCTGGGCCGCCCGGTGAACCCCGACTCGCCCGCCCAACTGCTGCCCGCCTTCGAGCGCGTGGGCGTGCGGATCACCTCGACCCGCTCGCATGTGCTGCGGGAGGTCGGGCATCCGGCCGCCGCGTTGCTGCTGCGCTACAAGGAGCTCTCCCGCATCCACAGCGCCCACGGCTGGGCCTGGCGAGAACAGTGGGCGCCCGCCGGGCGGTTCCACCCCGAGTACGTCGTCGGCGGTGTCGTCTCCGGCCGCTGGGCCACCCGCGGTGGCGGAGCGCTGCAGATCCCCCGGCAGATCCGCGCCGCCGTGGTCGCCGACCCCGGGCACCGGCTGGTCGTCGCCGACGCGGGCCAGCTGGAACCCCGCGTCCTGGCCGCCCTCTCCGGCGATCCCGGGCTGGCGGCGGCCGCCGCCGAGGGCGACCTGTACGCGGCCCTGGCGCGCACCGCGTTCGGGGGCGACCGCGCACGGGCCAAACTGGGCCTGCTGGGCGCGATGTACGGCCAGACCAGCGGCGAGGTGGGGCCGCTGCTCGAGGTCCTGCGCCGCCGCTTCCCGGACGGCATGCGCCTGGTGGAGTCCGCCGCCCGCACCGGCGAGGGCGGCGGTGTCGTCCGGTCCCACCTCGGGCGTACGTCACCGGCGCCGTCCGCCGACCGCCAGGAGCTCACCGACGCCCAGGCCCGCGCCTGGGGCCGCTTCACCCGCAACTTCGTCATCCAGGCCACGGCCGCCGAATGGGCGCTGGCCGTGCTGGCCTCCCTGCGCCGCCGCCTGGCCGCGTTCGACGGACGGCCGCACCTGGTGTTCTTCCTGCACGACGAGGTCATCGTGCACACCCCCCAGGAGCTGGCCCCCGCCGTGGAGGATGCCGTCGCGGAGTCCGCGGAGGAGGCCCGGCGCCTGCTCTTCGGCCCGACGCCGGTGCCCTTCCCGCTGCACACCCATGTCGTCGAGTGCTACGCGGACGCCAAATGAGCGGCGCGCGGTCAGTCCGTCACGAGCAGGACCTCCAGGGTGCGCGGCCCGTGCACGCCCTCCACCCGGTCCAGTTCGATGTCGCTGGTGGCAGAGGGTCCGGAGATCCACGTCAACGGCCGGACGGGATCCAGCCGTTCCAGCGCCTGCGGCACCGAGTCCACGACCTGCTCCGGGACGCGCACGACGACGACGTGGTGGTCCGGGACGAGCGTGATCCTGCGCCGCCCCTGGTCGGGCCCGGCGTCCAGCACGATGGTGCCGGTCTCCGCGATCGCCACCGCGCAACCGGTGACGACGCTGTCGACAGCGTCCAGTTCGCGCGCTGTCAGCGCCGCGGAATCGGCCACCCGTTCCACGTCCTGCACCGCCGAGAGCCACTGCTCCGGAAGGCCGGGCGGGACGACGACCCGGCGGGCGCCGTGCGCGGCCAGCAGGCCGGCGAGGCGGCCGGGCAGCTCCTCGGCGGTGGCGCGGTGGACGATGGCACGGTAGTCGGCGAGGTTCTCGGCCAGCAGATCGGCGGTCTGCGCGGCGTCCCGCCGTCCGTGGACGCGCAGATAGTCACGGTCCACCGCGCCGCGCGCCGGTGCCGTCCCGTGGGGCGCGTCGGCGAGGGCGCGGCGGATCCGCCCCAGGACCTGGTCACGGGTGCTCACTTGGTGCCCTCCCTGCTCTCGGTGCTGCCGCTGCCGCTGCCGGCGGCGCCCGGCCCCCGGGTGCGCCGCCACCAGTCGCGGAAGGACTCCGCCGGCACCGACGGGACGTCCCGGGTGTCGGTCCACGCCTTCCCGGGCCCCGGCAGCCGGCTCGGGTGGAACCTGCGGGTCCGCGACGCCAGCCGCTGACCGGCGCGCAGCGCGGCCGGGTGGTCCAGCGTCCAGCGCGCCGCGCGCATGGCCGCCCGCTCGGCCGCGTGGCCCTTGGCGGGCCTGAGCGTCACCTTGTTGCCCGCCCGGGTCACCTCGCCACCCTGCACGACGCGTTCCCGCAGGTGGACCAGGACCTCCGGGATGTCGATGGCGACCGGGCACACCTCGTAGCAGGCGCCGCAGAGGGACGAGGCGTACGGGAGCGAGGCGTCGATCGCGGTGTCCATGCCGCGGAGCTGCGGGGTGAGGATGGCGCCGATCGGCCCGGGGTAGGCGGACCCGTACGCATGCCCGCCGGCCCGCTCGTACACGGGGCAGACGTTGAGGCAGGCCGAGCAGCGGATGCAGCGCAGCGCCTGCCGGCCCACCTCGTCGGCGAGGGTGTCGGTGCGGCCGTTGTCGACCAGGACGAGGTGGAAGGTGCGCGGTCCGTCCTCGTCGGTGGTCCCGGTCCAGGTGCTCGTGTACGGGTTCATCCGCTCGGCCGTGGAGGAGCGGGGCAGGAGCTGCAGGAAGACCTCGAGGTCCCGCCAGCTCGGCAGCACCTTCTCGATGCCGACCACCGAGATCAGGGTCTCGGGGAGCGTCAGGCACATGCGGCCGTTGCCCTCGGACTCCACCACGACCAGGGTGCCGGTCTCGGCGATCATGAAGTTGGCGCCCGAGATGCCGACCTTGGCGCGCAGGAACTTCTCCCGCAGGTGGAGCCGTGCGGCCTCGGCCAGTTCGGCGGGGGAGTCGGAGAGCCCCTCGGGCGCCGGACGGCCCCAGCGGCCCATGGCCTCGTTGAAGATGTCCCGGATCTCGGAGCGGTTGCGGTGGATCGCGGGCACCAGGATGTGGCTCGGCCGGTCGTCGCCGAGCTGCACGATCAGCTCGGCCAGGTCCGTCTCGTAGGCGGAGATCCCGGCCTCGGCGAGCGCCTCGTTGAGACCGATCTCCTGGGTCGCCATGGACTTGACCTTGACGACCTCGGTCTCACCGGTGGCTCGTACCAGGTCCGTCACGATGCGGTTGGCCTCGTCCGCGTCGACGGCCCAGTGGACGGTGCCCCCCGCGGCGGTGACCGCCTCCTCCAACCGCACCAGGTAGTGGTCGAGATGGCGCAGCACGTCGTCCTTGATCTGCTTGCCCGCCGCCCGCAGTTGCTGCCAGTCGTCGAGTTCGGCGACGGCGCGGGCCCGCTTGTCCCGGATGGTGTGGGTGGCGTGCCGCAGGTTGCCGCGCAGGGTCGTATTGCGCACGGCCTCGCCGGCGGCGACGGGGAAGGCGGGCATGCCCAGGTAGGTGCCGCTCATCGGATGCCTCCGTAGGGCTGCTCCTCGGTCGACGCGAGGATCTCGGCGAGGTGGACCGGCCGGACCTCGGAGCCGAGCCGGGCGAGGGTACCGCCGATGTGCATCAGGCAGGAGTTGTCCACCGTGCACACGGCGCGCGCGCCGGTGGAGGTGATGTTGCGGGCCTTGTCCGCGCCCATCGCCGCGGAGACGGCCGCGTTCTTGACGGCGAAGGTGCCGCCGAATCCGCAGCATTCCTCGGCGCCCGGCAGCTCGACCAGCTCCAGCCCCTTCACATGGCTGAGCAGCTCCACCGGGCGGCGGCCCAGCCCCAGCATCCTCAGGCCATGACAGGTCGGATGATAGGTGACGGGATAGGGGAAGTAGGCTCCGACGTCCGTCACCTTGAGCACGTCGGTGAGGAACTCGGTCAGTTCGTAGGTGCGGGGCACGACGGACGCGGCGACGGCGGCGAGACCCTCCCCGCGCCCCTCCGCGCGGGCCCGGTCGCCGATGCGGGGGTAGTTGTCCCGCACCATCGCGGCGCAGGAACCGGACGGGGTGACGATGTAGTCGTACCCCTCGAAAGCCTTGGCGTACCGCGTGACCAGGGGCTCCGTCTCGTGCCGGTAGCCGGTGTTGAACTGCGGCTGGCCGCAGCAGGTCTGCGCGGCGGGGAAGTCCACGGTCACCCCCAGCCGCTCCAGCAGGGTCACGACGGCCTTCCCCGTCTCGGGGTACAGCGTGTCGTTCACGCAAGTGACGAACAGTGCTACGCGCATGCGGCCTCCTCACGGTCGGCACGGCCACCCGTGGGCTCATACTGCCGTATACGCCCCACACTATGGGGCAGAGATCGGATGTCTGCGCGCCGCAGAAGGTGCCATTGACGAGCCATGTCGGGGTGTCCTAACGTCCCTGCCATCGATTGAAACCTTTCATATCAGACCCGAGAGGCCAGGGCCGACCGTGCAGCGCGTCTGTTTCCTGTTGAAGGTCCGCAAGGACCGTCTCGCCGAGTACCGCGAGCGTCACGCCGCCGTCTGGCCCGAGATGCTGGACGCCCTCTCCGCCACCGGCTGGCACAACTACTCGCTCTTCCTGCGTGAGGACGGCCTGCTCGTCGGCTACCTCGAGACCGAGGACTTCGCCGCCGCACAGGAGGCGATGGCGGCGACCGACGTCAACGCCCGCTGGCAGGCGGAGATGGCGGACTTCTTCGAGGCGCTGGACGGGGCCCGGCCCGACGAGGCCATGCGGCCGCTCACGGAGGTCTTCCACCTGGCATGACGCCGCAGCAGTAGCCCGCGCGACGATCCGCCCCGCCCCGGAGGCCACCACTGCCGTTCCGCCGCTGCCGTTCGGTCGGCCGGACAGAGTGGGCGCCGACGCCGTCACGAATGCGTAGCATGAACCCGCGGCCTGCGGCGGGCCGGCGGCAGGAGGTAGGGCGGAGCTCGTGACACGCATGGTGGGGATCAAGGACGTCGCCCGGCAGGCGGGCGTTTCGGTCGGCACGGTGTCGAACGTGATCAACCGGCCCGGCATGGTCTCCGAGGACACGCGTGCCCGCGTGCTGTCGGTCATCGAGCAACTGGGCTACGTGCGCAGTGAGTCCGCCCGGCAGCTGAGGGCGGGCCGCAGCAGGATCATCGCGCTGCTCGTGCTCGACATGGCCAACCCCTTCTTCGTGGACGTCGCCTCCGGCGCCGAGCGGGCCGCCCGTGAGACCGGGCTCGGAGTGATGCTCTGCAACAGCGGCGAGAGCCCTTCGGAGGAGGCCGACTACCTCGGGCTCTTCGCCGAGCAGCGGGTGCGCGGTGTCCTGGTGACGCCCGCGGACACCAGCGGCCGGAACATCGCCTCCTTCCGGCGCCACGGCATCCCCTTCGTCTTCGTGGACCGCGTCGTGCCGAGCGCCGAGGCCTGCTCGGTGTCCGTGGACGACATCGAGGGCGGCCGCCTCGCGGTCGACCACCTCATCGAACGCGGCCACGAACGCATCGTGTACGTCAGCGGTCCGATGCACCTCGCCCAGTGCCAGGACCGGCGCACCGGCGCCCTGGACGCGCTCGCCGCCGCCGGGCTCCCCGCCGGGTCCCTGGCGCACATCGAGGCGGAGCGTCTGGACGTCCCCTCCGGACGCGACGCCGGCGCCCGGCTCCTGGGGATGGCCAACCGCCCGACCGCCGTCTTCTGTGCCAACGACCTGCTCGCGCTGGGCGTGCTGCAGGCGCTGTACGCGGCGGGCATCGCGGTGCCCGAGGAGATCGCGCTGGTCGGTTACGACGACATCGAGTTCGCGGCGGCGGCCGCGGTGCCGCTGACGTCCGTGCGGCAGCCCGCCTACCGGATGGGCCGCGCGGCCGCCGATCTGCTCATCGAGGAGACCGGGGACGCGGCCGAGGAGCACGAGCACCGGCGCATCGTCTTCCAGCCCGAACTCGTCGTCCGGGGCTCCACCCTCGGCAAGAGCGGCCGCGCCGCCCGCTGAGCCCTCCGGGGGTGCCGGGCCCCGACGGCTTCGGTGGTCTTCGGCCGGCCGTCAGCCGGCCGCGGCCACCGGTTCCGGCGTCCGGGCCGCGTCCGGGGCGCGGTCCCGTCCCCGCAGGTAGGCGCGGATCTCGCGGGCCGCGCTGCGGCCGGCCCGGTTGGCGCCGATCGTGCTCGCGGAGGGGCCGTAGCCGATGAGGTGGACGCGTGGGTCGGCCGCGACCTGGGTGAGCCCCTCCAGGCGGATGCCGCCGCCGGGCTCGCGCAGGCGCAGCGGGGCCAGGTGGTCGAGGGCGGCACGGAAGCCGGTGGCCCACAGGATGACGTCGGCGGTGACGTGGCGGCCGTCCGCCCAGGTCACGCCGTCCGGGGTGATCCGCTCGAACATGGGAAGGCGTTCGAGGATGCCGCGCTCGCGGGCGCGCTCCATCGCCTCGGTCATGGGCAGCCCCGTCACGCTGACGACGCTCTGGGGCGGAAGGCCGTGCTTGACGCGTTCCTCGACCAGCGCGACCGCGGCCCGCCCCTGATCCTCCCCGAAGGGGCCGGTGCGGTAGGCGGGCGGCCGCCGGGTCACCCAGGTCGTCGCGGCCGCGCCACCCGGCTCGTGGAGCTCCATGAGCAGCTGTACGGCCGAGGTGCCGCCGCCGACCACGATCACGTGCTTCCCGGCGAACTCCTCGCGCCCGCGGTACCCCGCCGTGTGCAGCTGGCGGCCGCGGAAGGCCTCCTGGCCCGGGTAGCGGGGGACGAAGGGCCGGTCCCAGGTCCCGGTGGCGTTGACCAGCGCGCGGGCAGCCCACGTGCCGGCGTCGGACTCGACCAGCAGGCGCCCGTCCGGGCCCTCGCGGACCGTGGAGACGTCGACCGGGCGGTGCACCCGCAGGTCGAAGGTGCGCTCGTAGCGGTCGAAGTACTCGGCGACGACCTCGGCGGACGGCCGGTCGGGGTCGGCGCCCTCCAGCTCCATGCCGGGCAGCGAGTGCACCCCGTGCGCCCTGCCGTACGTCAGCGTCGGCCAGCGGAACTGCCAGGCGCCGCCGGGGCCGGGGGAGTGGTCGAGGACGACGAAGTCCTCGTTCGGCCGCATCCCGTTCCGTCGCAGGAAGTACGCGCCCGAGAGCCCGGCCTGCCCGGCCCCGATGACGGCGACGTCCACATCCACATGGTTCACGTTTCCACCAACTACGGGCGTTCGTGGAAGCTTCCCGCGGACACCTCGCGCCGCAGCCGGGCCACCCGCGCGGCGGCCTCCTCCAGGCGGGACAGCGGCAGGTCGCCGTCGGCGACCGCGCGGGTGGCCGCGGTCCGGATGGCCTCCAGGACGCCCGCCCCGCAACGGGGCCCGAGCTGCAGCAGGTCCACGCCCGAGAGCCAGGCCAGGACGGCCGCGCCCGGTACGCCCCAGCCCTCCACGACCTCGTCGGTGTCCAGCGGTTCGCTGATCACGACCGCGCCGTCGCCGAACTCGTCCCGCAGCAGTTCGGTGACCGCGGGCCCGCTGAGCGCGGCCGGGACGTCGACGGTGACCGCCCCGGCCCGCTCCAGGCCGCGCCGGAGCCATTCCGGCGGTCTGCGGGTCCGGCCGACGGGCAGCAGGCAGACGTCGACCAGCGCGGCGACGCGGTGCGGTGCGTACACGTGGGGGTCCCCCTCTGGCGCTCGGGCGGGCGCTGCCGACCCTATCCCGAGGGACGGCAAGTGGTCCAGACCAATCGGAGGGCGGCCGCCCGGATCAGGACAGCCGCCCCCCGTCGCACGGGGACCGTCAGCGCCCTCCGGAGAGCAGCAGCGGCGCCCCACCCGGCGCGGACGCGGGCCGGCCGTTCGCCGCCCGCACTCCCGGGAGGGGTGCGGTGGGTGCCCTCTCGAGCAGCCCCCGTGCGGCCAGTTCGGGCATGACGCCCTCGCCGAACCAGTACGCCTCCTCCAGGTGCGGGTAGCCCGACAGCACGAAGTGGTCGATCCCCAGGGCGTGGTACTCCTCGATCCGGTCGGCGACCTCCGCGTGGCTGCCGACCAGCGCCGTCCCGGCCCCGCCGCGCACCAGGCCCACCCCGGCCCACAGGTTCGGCGAGATCTCGAGCCCGTCGCGCGAGCCGCCGTGCAGCGCCAGCATCCGCTGCTGGCCCACCGACTCGCTGCGCCCCAGCGCCTCCTGCGCGGCGGCGACCGTGTCCTCGTCGAGGTCGTCCAGCAGCCGCTCCGCCGTGGCCCACGCCTCCCTGGCTGAGTCGCGGGAGATTACGTGCAGGCGGATGCCGAAGCGCACCGTGCGCCCCTCCGCCTCGGCCAGAGCGCGGATCCAGTCGGTCTTCGCCTTCACCTGCTCCGGCGGCTCGCCCCAGGTCAGGTAGACGTCCGCGTGCCGGGCGGCGACGGGCCCGGCCGCCGGTGAGGAGCCGCCGAAGAAGACCTGCGGCACCGGGTCCGGCGGCAGCGCGGTCAGTCCGCCCTCCACCCGGTAGTGCTCTCCGTCGAAGTCGAAGGGCCGGCCGCCCCACACCCCGCGCACCACCGACAGGAACTCGTCGGTGCGCGCGTAGCGGGCGTCGTGGTCCAGGTGGTCGCCGAAGCGCCGCTGTTCGGTGGAGTCCCCGCCGGTGACGACGTTGAGCAGCAGCCGGCCCCGGGTGATCCGCTGGTAGGTCGCCGCCATCTGCGCCGCCAGAACCGGTGAGACGACCCCCGGCCGGAAGGCGACCAGGAACTTCAGCCGTTCGGTGTGCTGCGACAGCGCGACGGTGGTCAGCCAGGCGTCCTCGCACCAGGTGCCGGTGGGCGTCAGCACGGCCTCGAAGCCGAGCTGGTCGGCCGCCCGCGCGATCTGCGCCAGGTAGTCGATGTCGGGCGCCCGCACCCCGGAGACCGGGGTGACGCGGGAGCGCTTGACGCCGCCGTCGGTGTAGGCGTGCCGGTCCACCAGGGTGCGGCCGTCGCCTCCGGTGGGCAGGAACCAGTGCAGGTGCACGGACATGTGCGGCCCTCTCAGTAGGTGCGTGCGGCGGTGGTCGAGGCGGGCAGGTCGCCGTTGAAGCGGCGGTCGACGAAGTCGGAGAAGTCGACGTGCCGCGGGATGAGCCTGAGCTTCGCGAAGGTGTCGGCGATCTCCTGCTCTGAGGCGACGGCCGCGTCGTCGACCGCCACCGAGACCCGGGTGCCGTTGCTGCGCTTCACCGAGTCCAGGGCCACCTCGTACGGCAGCCCGGTCTCCTTGGCCCACACCTTGGCCCACTCCTCGGGGTGCTCGTAGACCCAGTCCTGGGCGCGCCGCAGACGCTCCAGGTAGTCGCCGATGGCGGCGGACTTCGCCTTGTCCGCGAGCGCGCCGGGTGCGGCGACCTGGAAGGCGAGGCCGTTGACGCGCCCCGTACCGGTGGTCAGCACCCGCGCGCCGTTGGCGCGCAGCACCTGGGAGGTGTACGGGTCCCAGATCGCCCAGGCGTCGACCTTGCCGCCGCTGAAGGCGGCCAGGGCGTCGGCGGGCTGCAGATAGCTGACGTCGACGTCGTCGAGCGCCAGCCCGGCGGCCTGCAGCGAGGCGATCAGCTGGTAGTGCGCGGAACTGCCCTGGGCGACGGCGATGCGCTTGCCCTTGAGGTCGGCGGGCCGCTTCAGCGCCGAGCCCTTCGGGACGACGATGGCCTCGCCCTCGGAGGAGCCGTGCGAGGCCGCCACCACCGTGATCCTCGACCCGGAGCCCGCGGCGAAGACCGGCGGGGTGTTGCCCACCCCGCCGATGTCCACCGCCTTGGCGTTGACGGCCTCCAGCAGTGGTGGCCCGGAGGTGAAGGTCGACCACTTGATGCGGTACGTGAGGTGGTCGAGCTCGCCCGCCGCGCGCAGGACGGCTTCGGAACCGCCCTTCTGGTCGCCGACGTTCAAGGTGACCGAGCCCTTGCCGTCGGTGCCGTCACCGGCGCCGCCCACGGTGCTGTCGGCGGAAGAGACGCCGCAGGCGGAGAGCAGGAGGGTGAGCGGGAGCAGCAGGGCGGGGGCGATGCGCCGGGTTGTCTTCATGGTGGGTCCGTCGTCCTTCTCGTGAGGGTGGGTCAGGCGGCTTCGGCGGCCGTCGGAGCGTCGACGCCGAGTTCGGCCAGCAGAAGGGAGCGCAGGGCGGTGAAACCGGGGTCGCCGACGTCGCGCGGACGGGGCAGCGCGACCGGGGTGTCGTGGGCGATGACCCCGTCCCGCATGACCAGGGCCCGGTCGGCGAGGAGGAGGGCCTCGTCCACGTCGTGCGTGACGAGCAGCACCGCGCAGCCTCGGCGCTGCCACAGCTGGGCGACGAGGCGCTGCGCCTTGATGCGGGTCAGCGCGTCCAGCGCGCCGAACGGCTCGTCGAGCAGCAGCAGATCGGGTTCGCGCACCAGCGCCCGGGCGAGCGAGGCACGCTGGGCCTCACCGCCCGACAGCGTCTTGGGCCAGGCGCCGGACCGCTGCCGCAGCCCGACTTCCTCCAGCGCGGCCTCTGCCAGCGCCCGTTCGGGCCGTCCCGGCAGGCCGAGCAGGACGTTGCGCCACACCCGCTTCCACGGCATCAGGCGCGGCGCCTGGAAGGCGACGGCACGCCTGTCCGGCACCAGCACGGTGCCCTCGATCTCCCGGTCGAGCCCGGCCAGGACGCGCAGCAGTGTGCTCTTGCCGCAGCCGCTGCGGCCGAGCAGGGCGGTGAACTCGCCGGGCCGCAGGGTGAGGTCGAGGCCGTCGATGACGGGCCGGCCGCCGAAGGAGCGGGTCAGCCCCGCCACGCGCACGGCCGCGGCGGCGTCGGCTCCGCCGGCGTCGTTGCTCACTGGCCGGTGAAGGTCGGTCGCCATTGCAGCAGCAGCCTTTCGAGGGAGCGGACGACGATGTCGGCGGTGAGGCCGAGGAAGGCGTAGACGACGAGGCAGACCACGATCACGTCGGTCCGCAGGAAGTCCCGCGCCTGCGTCATCAGGAAACCGATGCCGTCGGAGGCGTTGATCTGCTCCCCGAAGACCAGCGCGAGCCACGCGGTCGCGAGCGAGTAGCGCAGCCCCGTCATCGCGCCGGGCAGCGCGCCCGGCAGCACGACGTGCCGGACCAGCCCCCAGCGCGACAGGCCGAGCGAGGTGCCCGCCTCGATCAGTTGCTCGTCGACGCCGCGGATCCCCGCGTAGACGTTGAGGTAGAGGTGAAAGGCGACGCCGAGCGCGATGAGGGTGACCTTCGGTGCCTCGCCGATGCCGAGCCAGATGATGAACAGCGGGATCAGGCCGACGAACGGCACCGCGCGCAGCATCTGCACGCTGGCGTCGACCAGGTCCTCGCCCAAGCGGGACAGCCCTGACAGCAGGGCCAGGGCGATGCCGGCCGCACCGCCGAGGAGCAGCCCGATCACCACGCGCTGCAGCGACACCGCCATGGCGGAGGTCAGCTGACCGTTCGTCACGAGGTCGGCCGCCGTGCCGGCGATGGTGCCCGGCGAGGCCAGGACGTCCGGCCGCAGCACCCCGGTCGTGCTGAGCGACTGCCACACCGCGAGCAGGAGCAGCGGCCCCGTGGTCCGCCGCAGCCAGCGGGGCAGTGAGCGGCGGCGGGCGGAGACGGGTACCACGGGGCGCAGTTCGGGAACGGTCGTGGAAGGGACGACGGAAGGGGCGGCGTCAGGTGGGACGTCGGCTGACATGGCGGAAATGTCCGGTGGCGCTTTGCTGATGCTCATGGGAAGGCTCCACGTCGGGGAGGCGGTGAGCGGGCGCGCACGCCCCCGCGTCCGCGAAACCGGTCAGGCGCAGGCGCTGGCGCTACGACTCGTCACGGGAACGCGGACGGGGCGGTGCGGGGAGGGCCCGAAAAGGCGCACGGAAACGGCGTGCGGGAAAGGCACACCAAGAGGTGGGGAAGCGTCAGCAGCCGCGGCGACAGGCGGCGGAGGCCACCCGCAACAGGTCGATGTGACCGCGCGTGGTGAGCAGAACGGGACGCGACATGTCTACGACCGTAGCCATGCCGTCCACATGGCGTCAACGGCGTCTCGACCCTCGGAACGCCCGCGCCACCCCCGCCACGCGGCGGGCTCCCGGGTGGGCCACCATGGTCACATGGCCGACGCTTTCTCCACCCGCACCCTCGACGTCACCACCGGCAGCCGGGAGACGGTCCACGACCTGACCGGCGCCTGCGCCGACTTCCTCGACGACGTCGCCCACGGACGCGACGGGCTGCTCAACGTGTTCGTCCCGCACGCCACCGCCGGGATCGCCGTCATCGAGACCGGCGCGGGCAGCGACGACGACCTGCTGGCCGCGCTCCACGACCTGCTCCCCGCCGACGACCGCTGGCGCCACCGCCACGGCAGCCCCGGCCACGGCCGCGACCACGTGCTGCCCGCCATCGTCCCGCCGCACGCCACGCTCCCGGTGATCGGCGGCCGGCTGGAGCTCGGCACCTGGCAGTCCGTCGTCCTGGTCGACACCAACCGCGACAACCCACGGCGCCAGGTCCGGCTGAGCTTCCTGGCGTGAGCCGCTCCAGCGCTCCGCTCCGGGTTACGGGGTGAGTTGTCGCTGCAGCTCCGCATGGCGGAACTCGTAGGCCTGGCCTGACCGGCGGAGTACCCCGTGGTGCATGTGCGCGTCCTTCAGGAACCGCGAAAGCCTCCAGGGAAGGCGCCCCCGTACAGCGAGGCAGGAGCGCACCACCATCGCGGGCGCCCAGATGGTGAACACATAGGCGATGCCTTCACCCGTCCTGCCCAGGACCGTCAGGCGCGCTCCGAGCTCCACTGCGTCCTCGGAGCCGGAGACCGTACCGGCTGCCACGCCTGACATGATGCCGACACCCGCCGCGGTCCAGAGCCAGGCGGTGCGGTCGCTTCCGGGGGCGGTGACGGCGGCGGCCGCGAGCGCGGCCATGGTCCCGGTGAACAGCGCCGTCGTACTGCCGATGACGGCGCCTACGAGCCGCGTCGACACGGCGTCCTCCAGGTACCACCAGGCCCGGTCTGGTGCGTGGCCCCCGTGCGGGGTGAGCCGCTGGGCGAGAAAGGCGAGCCACTTTCTGACCTTCGTCAGTTGTCTTGGGTGGCGCGTCCACAGGCAGCGTTGCGAACGGTCGCGGTGCGGGCGGTACAACGTGGGGATCAGCTCGGCCAGCAGGTGCCGTTCGACCTGCTGACGGGACCGGCGGCACAGTTCGTCAGGACCTCGACCGGCGCCGTCGAGGTCGTCGTGCTCCAGCCGGTATACGGCGACGGCGAGGCTCACCATGAGCGGGGACCTGAACGCCCCGTTCACGCCGGAACCGTCGTGGTCCATCTCCACCAGCACGCTGCGCCAGCGGTCCTCTGCGGCAGCTTCCCCGCCCGCTGCGTCGGTCAGGTACTTCTTCACGTCACCCAAGGCCACAGGGCCCAGCTCGATGCCCGCTGCCCCCCTGAGCCGCACCGGGTTGCGGGTCGTGGGCCCGACGGTCTCCCGGTACTCCGTGGTGCGGCTGGTCAGTACGACACCGGCGAAGAAGTCCAGGTCGTCGTTGATCCGCGTGATCGCCGTGCGTCGCCGGGACTCCGGGATCTCGTCGAGGCCGTCGAGCAGGAGCATGACCCTGCGTTCGTCGACCAGTTGCCGTGCGCAGCTCTGTGAGCCCGCCGCTCCGCCGTACGGGCGCTTGAGATCGGAGAACTGCTCGCCGATCTGGTCGACCACCCAGTCCAGGAATCGCCCGTCCCTGCCGGACCAGTCGGCAAGCGGCAGCAGCACGGGCACTTGCTCCCCGGATCCGCCCCGATCTGCTGTCAGCCGCAGTGCCAACCTGATGAGCAGCGTGGTCTTGCCCGCTCCCTTGTCGCCCAGGACGACCAGACGCCTCGTCGGAATCCCGGCGAGGATGTCGGCGACCTGGTTGCCGGTGCCGCACAGCCTGGTCGCGTGGGGACTCTCCGAACTCGCCGGCCGGCGCCATTCCGCGGCCTCCCGCGCGATCCGGTCCCAGTCCGTCACCAAGTGCTCGTCAGCGGCATCCCATGGCACCGGTAGCGGAACGGGGTCGATGAGGCCCCGCCGGTGGGCCTCATCGGACCAGAATCTCCGTGTGTCTTGCGCGAGGCGTTCCGTGACCTCGTCGATCGACAGCGTGAACGCGGTGTCGGAACGGTCCCCCTGCATCGCCTTGCCCGCCATGTACAGCGCTGGGACGCCGACGATGACGGGGACTCCCACTGCTCCCACGACGGCGCTCTGGCCGGCTGCCACGTAGAGGGCCCATGCCGCCGCGATGGAGCCCAGGAACACCGCGCCGCACACAAGTCCCGTTCTGCGGTCCGGACGTCCGTATCTCCCCACGCCACCATCTTCCCCACTGGCGGCGCCCACGACCCAGGGAACCGGTCAGACGGGCCGCCCCCCGTCGCAGGCGACACGCAGATGGTGCGGTCCCAGAAGGAGACGTCCACCATCAGGATCGCCTGAACGAGGTACGAAGCGGCGGCGCACGCCGCCCGGTCGCGCTGCTCCTCGGGGGGCCCGGTGTCGTAGAAGAGCGTCTCCTCGCGATGGAGTTCGAACATGTCGGGGTGAGGAACGCGCACTGCGCGTATCCCTGGCACCGGTTGAGGTCGACGACCCGGTGGCCGGCAGGTACGCCCAGGCGACAGCGGGCCGAGACATCGTGCCGGGCGGGCAGAGCGACGTGCTCCGGGGACATGCCGTCGAGCAGCACGGCTTTCGACACGGGCGGCCGGTCGTGGGGGGCGTTCCGACTCCTCGCCGCTGATCGTCAGGGGCCGCTTCACGGGGTCCGCCGCCTCCTGCTGCCGCCACGGCGGTCGGGGCGCCGGGCGAAGCCGTGCACGACCATTAACCGCAGGGTTGCCGGCGCACCATGCGGGTGCCGGGCGTCACCCGGGGAGCGCGGTCAGCCCGTCAGCCAGTCCATGACCGCCCGGGCGTCGAAGGCGTCCTGCCCTCCGCGCACCAGCAGGCCGGCGGTCGCGAAGGCGGGATCGTCGGCCTGCGCGGCCAGGTAGGGGACGGCGACGCAGCGCATGCCCGCCCGGTGCGCCGCCTCCGCGCCGGGTGGCGCGTCCTCGACGACCACGCAGTCCGCCGGGTCCACGTCGAGCCGGGCCGCCGCCTCCAGGAACACGTCCGGGGCGGGCTTGCCGCGGCCGACCTCCTCCGCCGAGACCACGGTCGTCAGGCTGGCGTCCAGCCCGGTGCCCGCCAGCACCGCCTGGATCGCCTCGCGCGACGAGCCCGAGGCCACCGCCATGGGATGCCCGGCCTTCGCCAGCAGTTCGACGAACGCGCGCATCCGCGGGAACACGTCCGTGGCCCCGCGGGCCAGCTCCAGGTAGAGCCGGTTCTTGCCGTCCAGCAGCTCCTGGACGGAGGCCGACAGGCCGTACTCCTCGCGGAGGGTCTCCAGCGTCTCCTTGGTGCCGATGCCGATGAAACGCCGGTGCTGCTCCCAGGTGAAGTCGTCCACGCCGTGCGCGGCCAGCAGCCGGCGGCCCGCCTCGAAGTAGTTGGGCTCGCTGTCCACGAGGGTGCCGTCGAGGTCGAATATCACCGCGGGGAGCGTCATGGCTCCCAGCATGCCAAGCCGGCGATCACGGCGTGCGCCCGGCCGCGGCGTCCCGGCCGACCTCCCGTACCAGCGGCAGCATCCGCTGCGGCACCCGCTCGCGCAGCGCGACCTCCGTGCGGGTGCGCACCACACCCGGCACCTGGACCAGACGCTGGATCACGTCCTCCAGGTGCGCGGCGTCCCGGGCGACCACCCGGGTGAGCAGGTCGCCGCCGCCGGTGATCGAGAACGCCTCGATGATCTCGGGTACGGCGGCCAGGGCCGCGCCCGTGGCGTCCAGATGGCCCTGGGTCACCTCCAGGTGGACGAAGGCCAGCACCCGGTACCCCAGGGCCTCGGGCGACAGCCGCGGGCCGTACCCGGTGATCACCCCGTCCCGTTCCAGCCGGTCGAGCCGCGCCTGCAGGGTCCCGCGCGCCACACCCAGGATGCGGGCGTACTCGCGGACGCTGGTGCGCGGCTGTTCCAGCAGCAGCGCCAGGATACGGGCGTCCAGCTCGTCGGCGGGCACGGGACGCTGCCTCGCACCGCTCAGAGGAGGGCGTCGATGGTGATCGGCAGTTCGCGGATGCGCTTTCCGGTGGCGTGGTACACGGCGTTGGCGATGGCGGGTGCGATGCCGACCAGGCCGACCTCGCCGACGCCCTTGGTGCCGGTCGGTGTGCCGCGGTCGGGCTCGCCGACGAAGAGCACGTCCAGCTCGGGGATGTCGGCGTTCACGGCGACGAGGTAGTCGGCGAAGGTCCCGTTGGCGATGCGGCCGGTGCGCGGGTCGGTGACCGTGTCCTCGAACAGGGCCATGCCGATCCCGCCGACCGTCCCGCCGATGATCTGGCTCCTGGCGGTCTTCTCGTTGAGGATGCGGCCGCCGTCGATCGCGGACACCACCCGGGCGACCCGGACGAGGCCGAGGTCGGCGTCGACGCGTACCTCGACGAACTTCGCGCCGTATGCCCCGGCCGGGGACATGCCGATGGCGGCCGGGTCCGGGGGCGTGCTGCTCCCGGTCGCCGTCAGCTGGGGCAGCTCGTGCCGGGAGAGGATGTCCGCGTACGACTCCCCGCGGTCCGGGCGGCCCACCAGGTGCACCCTGCCGCCGGAAGCCTCGACGTCCTCGGGGGAGGCGCCCAGCAGTGGGGAGTCGGCGTCCCCGCGCGCGAGGTCCGCGAACAGGCCCACGAGTTTGCGGCAGGCGTCGTGAACGGCGTTGCCGAGCGCGCCGGTCAGGCCGGAGCCACCCGCCATCATCGAGTCGGGCATGTCGGAGTCGCCGAGGTCGAAGCGGACCCTGTCCAGGGGCAGGCCCAGTTCCTCGGCGGACAGCTGGGCCATCACGGTGTACGTGCCGGTGCCGATGTCGGTCGCCGCGCTGCGCACGAACGCGCTGCCGTCGCGGTTGACGGTCGCCTCGGCCATGCACGGCGTCGCGAAGTACGGGAACATCGCGCTCGCCATTCCGTAGCCGACGAGCCAGTTGCCGTCGCGCATGGACCGCGGCTCCGGGTTCCGGTCGGCCCAGCCGAAGCGCCGCGCGCCGGCCTCGTAGCACTCCAGGATCGCCTTCCCGGACCAGGGAAGCCCGTTGCGCGGGTCGACCTCGGTGTGGTTGCGGATCCGCAGCTCCAGCGGGTCCATGCGCAGGGTGTACGCCAATTCGTCGAGGGCCGATTCCAGCGCGAAGCTGCCCTGCGCCTCGGCCGGGGCGCGCATCGACGTCGGTACGGCGATGTTGAGCTTGGCCTGCTGGTCCCGGGTGATCACGTTCGGGCACCGGTAGGCGAACGAGGTCCCGTGGGAGAACGGCTCGAAGTCGTTGTCCTCCATGCTCAGCGAGCTGAGGCTGCGGTGGTCGAGGGCGACCAGGTCGCCGTCGCGCGTGGCGCCCATGCTGAGCCACTGCACACCGCTGGGACGGTGCCCCACGGAGGTGAACATCTGCGGCCGGGTCAGCACGAGCTTGACCGGGCGCTTGGTCGACCGGGCGGCCATGGCGGTGAGGATCACGTGCGGCCACGCCCGCAGCCCGGCGCCGAAGCCGCCGCCGACGTAGGGCACCAGCACCCGAACCGAACTCTCGGGGATGCCGAAGACCATGGACAAGGTGGTGCGCACCATCGACGGCCACTGGCTGGTGTCGTGGACGGTGAGGGTGTCCTCCTCCCACACGGCCAGCGTGGCGAACAGCCCGAGCGGGTTGTTGGTGTTGTCCGCCGTGAGGTAGGTGCCGCGCACGATGACGTCGGCGGCCTCCAGGGCGGCGGCCACGTCGCCGCGCGAGTGGTCCATCTTCCACGGGTCGACCACATGCTGCGCCCTCGGGTCCTGCAGGTCCAGCAGCGGCTCACCGGCCTCGTACTCGGCGTGCACCAGCCGCGCCGCGGCGGCGGCCTGCTCCGGCGTCTCGGCCACCACGAAGGCGATGTGCTGCCCGTGGTGCATGATCCGGTCGTTGCGCAGGGGGGCGGGCGGCGACTGACCGAGCACCGTCGTGGGGCCGGTGCCGACCTGCGGGGCGTTCTCGTGGGTGAGCACCGCGATCACGCCGGGCGAGCGTTCGGCCTCCTCGGTGTCCATGCGGACGATCCGGCCCGCGGCGATGGTGCTCTGCACCAGGGCGCCGTAGGCCTGGCCGTGGACGTTGAAGTCCATCGGGTAGGGGGCGGCGCCGGTGACCTTGCGCGGTCCGTCGACCCGGTTGACGCCCGCACCGACCAACGGCCTGCTCTCGACCGTGCTCATGCCGTCACTCCTGACACTGTCTGCAGCTCGCGGACGAGGGTCCGGCGGGCCAACGGCACCTTGAACGCCGTGCCGGGCACGGTCCAGGCGTCGCGCATCGTCGCCTCGGACGCGTCCAGGAAGGTCGCCGACGTGGCCGGAGCGCCCGTCAGCACGTGCTCGGCCTCGTAGGCCCGCCAGGGTTTCGAGCCCACCCCGCCCAGCCCGACCCGGGCCTGACGGATCGTGCCGTCCTCCACGACGAGCACCACCGCGGCCGAGGTCAGGGCGAACTCGTACGACATCCGGTCGCGGACCTTGAGGTAACCCGAGCGGGCGGACGGCGGCGGGAGCGGGATCTCGACCTCGGTGATCAGCTCGGCGTGCTCCAGGACGTTCTCCCGTTCCGGACCCTCGTCGGCCGTGACGTAGAACTCCGTGAGGGGGACGCTGCGCCGGCCCGACAGCCCCTGGACGTGCACGACCGCGTCGAGCGCCACCAGGGCGACGGCGAGGTCGGAGGCGTGCAGCGCGATGCAGTTCTCGTTCACGCCGAGCACCGCGTGCATCCTGGCCGCGCCCTGCACGGCCGCGCAGCCCGTGCCCGGTGCGCGCTTGTTGCACTCGAGCACCATGGGGTCGCGGAAGTAGCGGCAGCGGGTGCGCTGCAGCAGGTTGCCGCCGATGGTGGCCATGTTCCGCAGCTGCACCGAGGCGCCCATCAGGAGGGCTTCGCGCACCACGGGCAGCCGCTCGGCGACCGTGGCGTCGGCGGCCAGTTCCTCCATCGTGGCCAGCGCCCCGACGTGGAGCGACTCGCCGCGCCGCTCGATGCCGTGCAGCGGGAGCCGGGTGATGTCGATCAGCGTCGGCGGCTCCAGGACCCCGTCCTTCATCAGGTCCAGCTGGGTCGTGCCGCCCGCGAGGCAGGAGGCCGCCGGGTCCTCCGCCAGCAGCCGTACGACCTCCTGGGCGTCGGTCGCCCGCACGTACTCAAAGGTGCGCATCGTAACCTCCCCCGGACGCCGCTTCGCGGATCGCGGCCACGATGTTGGGATAGGCACCGCAGCGGCACAGGTTGCCGCTCATGAACTCCCGGATCTCCTCGTCGGAGCCGGTCCTGCCCTCGGCCATCAGCGCCACCGCGGACATGATCTGGCCGGGGGTGCAGAAGCCGCACTGGAAGCCGTCGTGGTCCATGAAGGCCCGCTGTACCGGGTGCGGTCCGTCCGCGCCGCCGACGCCCTCGATGGTGGTGATCGCCCGGCCCTCGGCCTGGGCGGCCAGTGTCAGGCAGGACAGCACTCTCCTGCCGTCGAGATGGACCGTGCACGCGCCGCAGGCTCCCTGGTCACAGCCCTTCTTCGTGCCCGTCAGGCCCAGCCGGTCGCGCAGCGCGTCCAGCAGTGTGACCCGGGTGTCCAGGCGAAGGGTGTACGACCGGCCGTTGACGTCGAGTGTCACGACCCGCTCGATGGTTCCGGGACGGTCCACGTCCCGCTCGCTCGCCACGTCCCTCATCGCGTCCTCCTCCGGACGGGTCGGGTACGACTCGAGCCCCTCCTGGGGCGGATCCGGTGAGTTGGTTCGTCAGGCGCCGTTAAAAGGCGGGATCGACTTTTCGCGTCAATACGTCCGCCTTTAACATCAATATACGCCGAATGGGCGTTTCGGCATGAGCCAGTGGTCCGGCCCCGCCCTGGCCGCGCGATCGACGGCCGGGCCAATGGCCCAGTGGAACGGGGCTCGCTTGAGCCAAGGGCCCTGAGGATGTTTTCCTGGAGGCGACGCTGGCGTTGCGGGAGGTACGAGGCCCCGCAGCGCCTTTTCCATGCGCGGACACGCACCGCGGCACGAACGAGGGGCAGGGCGGGCACGTGGTGGGGCGCATGTTCATCGCACCGGACCCGGGACGCGCACGGCTGCGCAGCGCCTCGCGCGCGGTCCTGGGCATCGCGGGGGCGGTCGCCGCCGTGGCGGCGGCCGGGCTGCCGCTGCCCGCCGTCGTGGTCGGCGGTCTGGCCGCGCTGCTGGCGCTGTTCGTCGTCACCGACCCCGGGCCGGCCCGGCAGGCCGCGACGACCGCGCTGATGCCCGCGGTGGGCTTCCCCGTCCTCGCGCTGGCCGCCTGGCTGCATCCGTACCCGGGCGCACGGGACGCGGCCTTCCTCGCGGTGGTCTTCGCCGGGGTCTACGCCCGGCGCTGGGGGGCGCGCGGCCACGCCCTGGGCGTCTTCGCGTTCATGATGTTCTTCATCGCCCAGTTCCTGCGGGCCGGTCCTGGACTGCTGCCGGAGCTGTACGGGGCCGTGGGCCTCGGGCTGGGCTGCGCGGCCCTCGTCCGCTTCGGCCTGTGGTGCTACGAGCGGGGGGCCGTCCCGGCGCCCGCCGTCGTCCTGCCCCAGTCCCGGGGATTGCGCCGTCCGACGACCCGGCAGGCGTTCCAGGCGGTGCTCGCGGGCGGGATCGCGGTGGCGGTGGGCCAGGCGCTGTCCGAGGACCGCTGGTACTGGGCGGTCGGCACCGCCTGGTGGATCTTCGTGAACACCGCCTCGCGGGGCGAGACCCTCGTGCGGGGCTTCCGCCGCGTCCTGGGCACCGTCACCGGCATCGTCGCCGGGCTCGCGGTGGCGCTCCCGCTGCACGGGGCGCCCGCGCCGACCGCCGCACTGGTCGCCGTCTGCGTCTTCGGGATCTTCTACACCGCCCCGGTCTCGTACAGCTGGATGATGTTCTTCGTGACGGTGATGGCGGGGCTGCTCTACGGCCTGCTCGGCATCCTCCACCCCGGGCTGCTGGCGCTGCGGCTGGGGGAGACCGCCGTCGGCGCCCTGGGCGCGGCCGTCGCGGTCCTGGTGGTGCTGCCGGTGACCACGCACGCGGCGACCGACGCCTGGATCCGCCGCGCGCTGCACGCGGTCCACGACTTCACCGGCGAGGCCGCCCGTCACCTCGCCGGCGGCCCGGGCGACGACCTGGCCCGCCACGTGGCGGACCTCGACGTCCTCCTGGAACGGGTGCGGGCCGCCGTCGCCCCGCTGGTGCACCCGCTCAGCCCGATGCGGCACCGCAAGGCCCGGGCCCGTACCGTCCTCGCCCTGCTCGACGAGTGCGCCCGTCAGGTCCGCGGCCTCGCGGAGGTCGTGGCCGACCCGTCGGCCTGCCATGACGAGCGCCTCACTGCGGCCTGCCACCGGGTCGAGATCGCCGTCCGGCGCCTGGTGCCCCCGGGTACGGCCGGGAGCGGTGCTCCGGCGCCCGGAACGGCCACCGGGGACGCCGCGGGCCCGCACCCGCACGCCGATCGGGCCCTGGAGCACCTGCGCAGCCTCGAGACGGCCCTCAGCGGGCTGGCCGCCCCCCTCGGCGCCCCCGCGCGTCCCGCGCGGACCGGGGAGCCCGACTGACGCGCGCGGCAGGGGCGCGCCCCTGCCGCGCGCAGGCCCATCGGCGGCGCCGGGCGTGCGTGCCGGGTTCGTGTGCGCCCCCGGGCGGATCGGGACCGGTCACGGTCGCCAGGTGACCGGATTGCGTCCAACCTGCGTCGTGATGTGTCAATTCACCTGATTCTGAGCCCTGTTCGGCGCGGCGTGCCAGGATGACTGACTCCGGACAAGCGGTGAGACCGAATCCAGTCTCGTGCCGTATCCGCGGACCGTGGGGCAAACGGTTCGCGCAGGGCGGTCTTGGGGGTGCCAGGCGTGCTGAGATTTCTGCGCCGTACCGGGGGGAAGAACGAACGGCGTACCGGGCCGGGCCGCGTGCCGCCCCCGGCGGAGCACGCGCGGATGGACGGCCCGGAGCCGCTGGCCGGCTGTCCGGCCGGACACCCGCAGGCGGCGGAAGAGGACGCCGAGGCGCGTCCCGAGGACGCGGCGGCCTCCTGCCCCGTCGACGGCGCGGCCGGTCAGGGCGCCGCTCCGGCCGTCCTGCACAAGGACGTGGACGTCCGCGCGCTGGCCACGGACTTCCTGCGGCAGTACCACCACGAACTGCCCGGTGGCGCCGGCGACCCGCAGCAGCGGCTCGCCGCGGTGCTCGCCGAGATCGACGCGACGGGCACCTACCGGCACACCCACGAGGAGCTCGTCTTCGGTGCGCGCGTCGCCTGGCGCAACAGCAACCGCTGCATAGGGCGCCTGTACTGGAACTCCCTGCAGGTCCGTGACCGCCGCCACGTCGCCACCGCGCGCGGGGTGGCCCTGGAGGCCGCCGCCCACCTGAGGGTCGCGGCCAACGGCGGGCGGATCCGCCCGGTCATCACCGTCTTCGCCCCGGACGCGCCGGACCGCCCCGGCCCGCGGATCTGGAACGACCAGCTCATCCGCTACGCCGGCTACCCCCGGCCCGACGGCGGAGTGCTCGGCGACCCCGGCAACACCGGCATCACCGAGGTGGCCCGGCGGCTCGGCTGGTCCGGCGGTCCCGGTACGCCCTTCGACGTCCTGCCGCTGGTCGTGCAGGGCGGAGCCGAACCGCCGCGCCACTTCCCGCTGCCGGCGGACGCGGTCCTGGAGGTGCCGATCGTGCACCCGGAGTTCGACTGGCTCGCGGAGTGGGGCCTGCGCTGGCACGCCGTCCCGGCGATCTCCTCCATGTGCCTGGAGATCGGCGGCGTCTGTTACCCGGCCGCGCCCTTCAACGGCTGGTACATGGGTACCGAGATAGGCGCCCGCAACTTCGCCGACACCGACCGCTACGACCTCCTGCCGCGCTTCGCCGACCGCCTCGGCCTGGACACCGGCAGCGACCGCTCGCTGTGGCGCGACCGGGCCCTGGTCGAGCTCAACCGGGCCGTGCTGCACTCCTTCGACCGCGTCGGCGTCACCATCACCGACCACCACACCGAATCCCGGCGCTTCCTCGCGCACATCGAACGGGAGGAGCGCAAGGGCCGTCCCGTGCCCGCCGACTGGTCGTGGATCGTGCCGCCCATCTCCGGCTCGGCCACCGGCGTCTTCCACCGCTACTACGACACAGGCGAGCTGACCCCCGCCTACGTCCACCACCCCGAGTCGCTCGCCCTCGCCCGCGGCGAGACGCTGGTGTGACGGGGGCAACGGGATCGGTTTCCGGCCACTGCGTTACTCTCAGCCGCCGAACAGACAATCAGCGGAAGAGGTACGGCAGTGGCCGGGCACGTTTACATCGGGTCGTTCACCTCGGCGGGCGGCAAAGGGCTGACCACCGCCGCCCTCGACCCCGATTCGGGAGCGCTGACGGTGCTGCGCGCCGACTCCGCGGTGGAGGACCCCTCCTTCCTAGTGCTCTCCGAGGACAACGGCCTGCTCTACGCCGTCAGTGAGCACGCCGAGACCGGCGGCGCGGCCGTGTTCTCGCTGCGCGACCCCGCCCGCCCCGAACCGCTGGGCGCCACGGTGCCGGTGAGCGGCGGCGCGCCCACCCATCTGTGCCTGCACCGGGGACACCTGCTCACCGCCAACTACGCCTCCGGCACCGTCAGCGTGCTGCCGGTCGACGACCGCGGCGCGCTCGGCGGGCCGCGCCACGTCCTGGAGCACGAGGGCGACGGCCCCGACCCGGAGCGGCAGGAGGGCCCGCACGCCCACATGGTGCTGCCCGACCCCTCCGGGCGCTGGGTGCTCAGCGTGGACCTCGGCACGGACTCCGTGCGCGTCTGCGAACTCGACCCGGACAGCGGGGAGCTGGAGGTGGAACGCGAGATGGGCCTGCGCTCCGGCACCGGACCGCGGCACCTCACCTTCCACCCGCGCGGCGACCGCGCCTACGTCATGAACGAGCTGGAGTCCGTGGTGACGGTCTGTCACTGGGACCCGGAGGTGGGCCGTCTGAAGCCCGTCGCCGAGGTCTCCGTGCTGCCCGCGGACGCCGCAGGCCCGAACTACCCCTCCGAGCTGGTCGTCTCGCCCGACGGCAGGTTCGCCTGGGCCGCCAACCGAGGGCACAACAGCATCGCGGTCCTGTCCGTCGACGACAGCGGTGACCGGCTGGAGCTGCTGGAGACGGTGGACTGCGGCGGCGACTGGCCGCGCCACCTGACCCTCGACCCCTCAGGGAAGCGGCTCTACGCGGCCAACGAGCGCTCCGGCGACGTCAGCTGGTTCGACGTGGACCCGGTCACCGGTACGCCCAAGCTCGCCGGCTCGGTGGCCGTCCCGGCCGCGTCCTGCGTGGTCTTCGGCTGACGGAGGCTTCCCCGTACGCGCAACGGCGTGGTGGTCCGCCCCGGGATCCCGGGGCGGACCACCACGCCGTTGTCGTCGACGGTCCGCGGGTTCAGCTCAGCGGAGCACCCTGCGACTCCTGGGCGATGCCCAGGGCCGTGGTGTACGTGGAGACGACCAGCTTGCCGATGGTCGGGTAGGGACCCAACGCGTCGGCCGCGGAGCAGTCGGCCTCCTTGGCGGCGTCGTGCAGCACCTCGGGGGCGACCTCGGGACCGACCACGTACGGCGCGAGCGCCAGGGTCGTCGAGCCGGACGAGCGCAGCTGCTCGGCGGTCTGGGCGACCGAGCCCTCGATGTCCAGCGCGGCGGCCAGCACCGGCACCGCGAGGCGTGCGGCCAGCAGCAGACCCGTCACACCCGCCGCCTGGACGGCCTCCTCGCCACCGACAGTGGCCAGGATGATGCCGTCGGCGGCCGTGGCCACCGTGAACAGGCGGGCGCGGTCGGCGCGGGCCAGTCCGGCCTCGGAGAGGCGCACGTGCAGCGCCTCGGCCAGCAGCGGGTGAGGGCCGAGCACGTCGGTCACCTCGGCCGCGGAGCGGCTGTCCGCCACTGCCTGGCGGATCCGGCGCATCACCGACGGCTCGGGACCGGCCAGCAGCGGGACCACGACGGCCGCGGGGGCCTGGTCGCCGCGCTCGCCGGCGGCCTGGGCCACCACGGACTCGAGCGTCGGGTACTCCTCGCCGTCGCCGTCGACGTAGCCGATGCGCGGGTCGAGACCGGAGAGCTCGATGCGGGCGATGCTGACGATCTCCTCCGCGAGACTGCGTATCGCGGAGGACGGGGTGCCGGGCACGGCGAGGACCAGCGCGGGGGCGCCCTCGGGCGTGGTCAGCGGCTCCGGGCGCCGGTGCCGCCCGGGCTGGCGGGGGCGGGGCATTCGAACGGGCAGGCCGGGTGCGGGCCCTTCGGCAGTGCTCATGGCGAGGCATGCTAGTGCCTTTGCGCGCTCTGTTGTTCGGGCGGGTCCATCGCAGGGGTTACCTGTCCGGTTCTGTCCCGATACGGTGCCGGGTCCGCGCACCCCGGCACCGTACGCGTGCCACGGTCAGCCGAGACCGCGCGAGTCCTGCTTGAGGGCGGTGTCCACGGTGAGCGCGGAGGCGACGACCATGCTCAGCAGGGGGTCCGGCAGTTGCCGGTGGATCTGCAGCACGTAGTTGTCGGCCGTGGTGAACATCGTCTTCGCCAGGCCCTCCCACGTCTTGGTGATCCGGGCGACCTCGGTGTCGGTGTGGTCGACGATGGAGAAGTTCCAGGCACGCCAGTTCTCGGCCTTGATCGCGCCGATCTTCTGGCCGTTGACCTCGAAGGAGAAGTTGATCTTCCCGATGGCGTTCTGCTGTACGATCTCGCCGAGCGTCATGCCGTCGGCGCGCTGCACGATCACCTTGGACTTGATGAACTTCGCGGGCCGGGTCAGCAGCAACTGGGGCTGCCCGTGGGCGTCACGCACCTCCAGGCGCACCGACATGAACTGGTCGACGCTCGCGACGAAGCGCAGCACCTTCCGCGCGGTGCTCTGGCCGACCTGGAGCACCGAGCCGAGCTGGCGCCCCTGCTGGTCGAAGACGCTGTACTCGTTGCTCAGCTCGATGAGCTTGGCCTTCTGGTTGACCACCAGGACGGGCTCGCTGAAGAGCGTGCCCCCACCCGGGCCGGTGGGGGCCACGCCGGCCTGCTGCTGCACCTGGCGCTGGATGCGCGACGGGTCGGGACCGCCGTCGACGCCCAGTTCCCAGGGGTTGTCCTTGGGCTGCGGCGGGACCTGCGCGCCGCCCGCATGGGTGTGCTCCGTCCACTGGGACCCGTCCCAGTAGCGCAGCAGGTTCTGGGTGCCATGCGGGTCCGGGTACCAGCCCGCCGGGGTGTTCGAATGCGTCGTCACCCGGGCAGAGTAACGGCTGCCTCCGTCAGGGCAGCCGCCAGTCCACCGGGTTCGTGCCCTGCCGTACCAAGAGGTCGTTGGCCCGGCTGAACGGACGTGAGCCGAAGAAGCCGCGGTCGGCCGACATGGGGGAGGGGTGGGCGGACTCCACGGCCGGCAGGCTCCCCAGCAGTGGCCGCAGGCTGCGCGCGTCGGAGCCCCACAGGATGGACACCAGGGGCTTGCCGCGCGCGGCGAGCGCGCGGATGGCCTGCTCGGTGACCGCCTCCCAGCCCTTGCCGCGGTGCGCCCTGGGCGTGCGCGGCGCGGTGGTCAGCGCCCTGTTGAGCAGCAGGACGCCCTGCCGGGTCCAGGGGGTCAGGTCCCCGTTGGAGGGCTGGGGCAGGCCGAGGTCGGTGTTCAGCTCTTGGTAGATGTTCAGCAGGCTGGGGGGCAGCGGCCGTACCTCCGGGGCCACCGAGAACGACAGCCCGACGGCGTGCCCCGGGGTGGGGTACGGGTCCTGGCCCACGATCAGCACCCGGACGTCGTCGAAGGGCTGCTGGAACGCGCGCAGCACGTTCGCCCCCGACGGCAGGTAGGTGCGGCCCGCGGCGATCTCGGCGCGCAGGAAGTCGCCCATTTCGGCGATCTTCCCTGCGACCGGCTCCAGCGCCTTGGCCCAGCCTTCTTCGACGATTTCGTTCAACGGTCGTGCTGCCACGGTGAGTCACTCTAGTGGCTCACACCGACACTCAGACCACGGCCGCCCTCACGCACAGCACATCGGGCAGGTGTGAGGCCACCGGCTGCCAGGTGTCGCCCTCGTCGGCGCTGGCGTACACCTCGCCGTTGCGGTTGCCGAAGTACACGCCGACCGGGTCCGCGTCGTCGGTGCGCAGCCCGTCGCGCAGGACCACGCCGTAGTGCTCCTCCGTGGGCAGCCCGGCGGACAGGGCCGTCCACGAGGCGCCGGCGTCCTCGGTGCGGTAGACCCGGCAGCGGTAGTCCGGCTGGTAGCGGTCGCTGCCGTCGTTGACCGGAGAGACGTACGCGACTCCGCCGCGGCGGGGGTGGGCGGCGACGGCGAAGCCGAAGTCCGCGGGCAGGCCCTTGCCGATCTCCGTCCAGCTCGCGCCGGCGTCGTCGCTGCGGTAGACCCCGCCGTGGTTCTGCAGGTACAGCCGGTCCGGGTCCTCGGCGTCCCGGTCGATCTTGTGCACGCACTGGCCGAACTCCGGGTACGGGTCGGGCAGGAACTCCGCCTTGATCCCGGTGTTGGACGCCTCCCAGCTCGCGCCTCCGTCGGCCGAGCGGTAGACCCCGCCGGAGGAGACGGCCGCGATCACCACGTCGGCGTCGCGCGGATCGGTGAGCACCGTGTGCACCGCCTGACCGCCGTATCCGGCACCCCACAGCTCCCGCTGCGGGTGCTCCCACAGGCTCCGCACGAACTCGAAGGTCACCCCGCCGTCGTCCGAGCGGAAGAGCGCGCCCGGCTCCGTGCCGGCCCACACCAGGTCCGGGGCGGCGGCGCCGGCGGGCTGGATCTGCCAGACGCGCTCCAGCGAGGCGTCCGTGTCCTTGGGGAACCGCACCGCGGGCCTGGCCGGCTCCTCCCAGCTGCGCCCGAGGTCGTCGGAGCGGAAGACCGACGGCCCCCAGTGCGAGCTGTCTGCGCCGACCAGCAGCCGGGGCACGGCCCGGCGCGTGTCGATGCCCACCGAGTACACCGCCTGCATGGGGAAGTGCGGGCCGGTCAGCTCCCACGTCCCGGCGCCGCCCCGCCGTCCCAGGAACAGCCCCTTGCGTGTGCCGATCGCGAGTACGACGTCGTCCATGACGCACCATCTCCGAACTACGGGAATGTGTTCTGCATCACAGATTCTGCACCGTCCTACCGACAACGGGGGCCGCGGCGCGCCTCCCCGCGGCCGAAGCGTGCCGCGCCGGACCCCGGCGTGCGGTGTCCCCGTCGGCCAACAGCGGTGCGGTGAAGGGGATTTGCGCCACCGGCGGCCCGGCGCCGAGAGCTGGTACGGCAGCGGTCGAACTACGAGAATTCTCGTAATATGGGTGCATGCCCCCGCAGCAGCCCCTCACCGCGGCCGCCCCCGTCCCCGGCGGGAGGGTGTGCGAGCACCCGGACCGAGCGGACATCCGCCTGGAGGCCGTCCTGCACGCGTTCTCCGACCCCATGCGACTGCGCGTGGTGCGGACGCTGGCGGCGCGGGGAACGGAGGCGGCGTGCTCCGAGGTCGGGTTGCCGGTCGGCAAGTCCACCTGCACCCACCACTTCCGGGTGCTGCGCGAGGCCGGGGTGATCAGCCAGACCTACCGGGGCACCTCCAAGATGAACGCGCTGCGCCGGGCGGACCTAGAGGTGCTCTTCCCCGGGCTTCTGGACGCCGTCCTCGCCGCCGCCGACCGGCAGGACGGACGGCCCGACGGGACCGCCGGCGTCGTCCGCGCCTGAACCGGAGCCGCCGGGCAGGTGGTTGAAGAGCAGGTTCAGCGCGATAGCGGTGATGCACCCCGCGCTGATCCCGCTGTCCATCACCGTCTGGAACCAGTCGGGGAAGGCGTCGTAGACCGTCGGGACGCCGACCGGCAGCAGCCCGACCGCGACCGACACCGCCACCACGGTCAGATTGCCGTTGCCGTGGAAGTCGACGGTGGACAGGGTCCGCACCCCGCTCGCCGCCACCGTCCCGAACATCACCAGGCCCGCCCCGCCCAGCACGGGCGCCGGGATCGCCGCGACCACTGCCCCCAGCTTGGGCAGCAGCCCCAGCAGGACGAGGATGCCGCCCGCGGTCGCCACCACCCAGCGGCTGCGCACCCGGGTCATCCCCACGAGGCCGACGTTCTGCGCGTAGGCGGTGTACGGGAAGGTGTTGAAGACCCCGCCGAGCACGGTCGACACCCCGTCGGCGCGCAGCCCGTCCGCGAGCCGCCGTGGTTCCACGTGGCGGCCGGTCAGCTCGCCCACGGCGATGATGTCGCCGGTCGTCTCGGTCATCGTCACGAGGGCCACGACGAGCATGGAGGCGATCGCCGCGCCCTGGAAGTCGGGCGTGCCGAAGTGGAACGGCGTGCTGATCCCCACCCAGTCGGCGCCGCCGACCGCGCCGAAGTCGGTGAAGCCCAACGGCACGGACGCCAGGGTGCCCAGCACGATGCCCGCCAGGACCGCGACGCGCGCGAGGGCAGGGGGCGCGAAGCGCTGGACCAGCAGGACGGCCAGGAGCACGGCGGCCGCCAGGCCGATGTTCCGCGGCGCCCCGAAGTCGGGCGAACCGACCCCACCTGCCGCCCAGTTGCCGGCCACCGGCAGCAGGCTGAGCCCGATGACCAGGATCACGGTGCCGGTGACCAGGGGCGGGAAGAACCGCAGCAGCCGCCCGAAGACGGGCGCCAGCAGGACCATCGCCACTCCCGAGGCGATGACGGCGCCGTAGATCGCGGGCAGTCCGCCGTCCTGGCCGATCAGCACCATGGGCGAGACCGCCGCGAAGGTGCAGCCCTGCATGATGGGCAGTCGGACGCCGAACCGCCACCAGCCCACGCACTGCAGCAGCGTGGCGATGCCGCACACCAGCAGGTCCGCCGTGATCAGGTAGGCGAGGTCGGCGGGCGCCAGCTTCAGCGCGCCCCCGACGATGAGCGGCACGGCGACCGCGCCCGCGTACATCGCCAGCACGTGCTGGAGCCCGAACGCCCCGAGCTGGACGGCGGGCAGGACCTCGTCGACGGGATGGACGGCGGGACGGTGCGGCGGCGTCGCCATGGGCAGCTCCTCGAACGCGGCGCGGGTGAGCGGTGGAACGACGAAGTGGTTGCCCGGGACCCTAGTGAGCGTAAACAGTTTGTTGATTGCGGAGGTGTTTCCCGCGGATCTCAGCCCCTGGGGCGCGCGGCCGCCAACAGCCCCTCCCAGTCGGGGATCTTCACGGTCGCGCGGTCCAGCGACCGCCCCAGCGCCGACTCGGCGGCCTCGATGGCCTCCCATCCGGTCCACTCCACGGGGTCCTGCCCCAGTGCCCGCAGGCCATCGAGCGGATCGGCGTCCGCGGTGGGCCGGGCCAGCAGCTCCCGTGCGTCGGCGACCAGGGCCGCCGCCGTCTGCTTGGCGCAGGGCCGGTTGGTGCCGATCACGCCGGTCGGCCCGCGCTTGATCCAGCCGGCGACGTACTCGCCGGGCGAGGGGGCGCCGCCGCGCAGCACCCGGCCCTCCGTGTTGGGCACGATGCCGAGCCGGTCGTCGAACGGCAGCCCGACCAGGGGCACGCCGCGGTAACCGACCGACCGCAGCACCAGTCCGGCGTCGATGTCCTCGAGGACGCCCGTGCCGCGCACCCCGCCCTGCCCGTCCGGCGCGGTCCGCTCGAACCGCACCCCGGTCACCCCGTCCTCGCCGAGCACCGCCACCGGCCGCAGGAAGAACCGCAGATGGATGCGGCGGCGCCGGCCCGCCGCGGGCCGGGAGGCCCAGCCGCGCAGCACCTCCACATTGCGCCGGGCGACCGGCACGAGCCCCTGCGGATCGGCGTACGCGGGGTCGAGAGCCAGCTCCCCGGGACGGACGATGACGTCCGCGCCCGGCAGGTCGCCGAGCTCGCGCAGCTCCTTGGTGGTGAACTTCGCCTGCGAGGGCCCGCGCCGCCCCACCATGTGCACGTCCGTGACGTGGCTGTCCGCCAGGGCCCGCAGCACCCCCTCGGGCACATCGGTGTGCCGCAGTTCCTCGGCACCGCGGGCCAGGATGCGGGCCACGTCGACGGCCACGTTGCCGACCCCGATCACGACCGCGGAGCGGGCGTGCAGCGGGAAGCCGTCGGGAGCCTCGTCGGGATGGGCGCTGTACCAGGAGACGAAGTGGGTGGCCGCGCAACTGCCCGGCAGGTCCTCCCCGGGCACCCCGAGGCGGCGGTCGGTCGCGGCGCCGACGCAGTACACCACCGCGTGGTACAGCTCCAGCAGCGCCTGCGGGGACAGCCCCGGACCGCCGACGGTCACATTGCCCAGGAAGCGGATCCGGGGGTCCTCCAGGACGCGCCGCAGCGTGCCCTGCAGGGACTTGATCTTCTCGTGGTCGGGGGCCACCCCGTACCGGACCAGGCCGTACGGGCAGGGGAGCCGGTCGAGCACGTCGACGGCGACGTCCGGCACCGACTCCTGGCGGGTCAGCGCCTCGGCCGTGTACACCCCGCTGGGACCTGATCCGACGACTGCCACACGCAGCACGGGCGCCTCCCCTTCGGCGAGGGTTGGGTTCACCTCGGCGGCCCGTGTGCCGCCCGGAACGGGCGGGACGGGCGGCCACGTCCAGCATCGCACCGAGTGACCACCGGGGGGAGGGCGCCGGAGCGTGTCGCGGTCCGGGATGTCAGTCCATGGCGCGCATCCGGGCGATCTCGGCGCTCTGCTGGGCGATCACCTCGTTCGCCCACTCGGCGACCAGGACGTTGCGGCCGTGCGTGAGCACGTCGGTGGCCATCGTCACCGCGCCGCGGTGGTGGGCGGTCATCAGGCGAAGGAACTGCCGGTCGAACTCCGCGCCGCGCGCCGCGCGCAGCGCCGCCAGCTGCGCCGCGGTGGCCATCCCGGGCATCGCGGCGTGGTCATGGTCGTGAGCGGTGGCATGGGAGCCGCCGTTGGTCTTGAGCCAGGCCTGCATGGTGTCGATCTCCGGGCCCTGCGCGGCTTCGATGCGCGCGGCGAGTCCGCGGACCTTCTCGTCCGAGGCGCGGGTGCCCGCGAGGGCGGTCATGACAAGCGCCTGCTGGTGGTGGGCGATCATGTTCGTCACATAGGTGAGGTCCGCCGGGTTCGGGGAGTCGTCGGGCAGGGCCTTCGCCGCCTCCTCCGGGGAGAGGGTGGTGGCCTTCTCGCCCGGCGCTCCCGGCGCGATGACCGAGGGCGCGGCGGACGCGGAACCGCTTCCGGAACCCCCGTCGCAGCTGGTCAGGGCGAGTACCAAGGAGGCGGTGAGGGCCAGCGCGGACAGCGTCGCAACACGATACGAGGAAAACACCAGTGCATTGTCATCTTTTGACGCGCACATGAGAAGGGCCATACTGCCGGGGTCCGCATGAAGTTCAACCGCGAACGGAAACTAGGAGGACGCGGTGAAGCGCTTACGTACAGCCCTCGCTCGCCCCGGACGACTGGCGGCCCTGGCGGCCGCGGCCGTCACGCTGCTCGGACTGGCGGTTCCGGCCCCCGCCACGGCCGACGGGAGCATCCCGGGTGTCGACGAGGTCGTCACGAGCGCCAACGTTCAGCACCTGGTCAACATACCCAAGCAATCCCTCGGGGGATTCAACACCGACCTGGCGTTCCAGGGCAGATACGCCTTCGCGGGCAACTACGACGGCTTCGTCATCTGGGACATCAGCCGTCCCACCAGCCCCAAAATGGTCAGCCAGGTCCTGTGCCCCGGATCCCAGAACGACATATCGGTCTCCGGGAACCTGCTGGTCCTGTCCACCGACTCCTCGCGCTCGGACAGCTCCTGCGCGAGCACGAGCCAGTCCGCGGCCGAGAAGTCCTCGTGGGAGGGCGTCAAGGTCTTCGACATCAGCGACAAGGCCAACCCGCGCTACGTCGCGGCCGTGGAGACCGCCTGCGGTTCCCACACCCACACCCTGGTACCGGCCAAGCGCGACCTGTTCGTCTACGTGTCCTCCTACTCGCCCAGCGCCACCTTCCCGGACTGCCAGCCGCCGCACGACGGCATCTCCGTGGTGAAGATCCCGCGCAGCCACCCGGAGAAGGCGGCCGTGACGGCCTTCCCGGTCCTCTTCCCGGACGGCGGCAACCCGGGCGTCCCGCCCACCGACACCCAGGCCCGGGTCAGTGAGACCACCGGCTGCCACGACATCACCGCGTTCCCGAAGCTGGGGCTCGCGGCCGGTGCCTGCATGGGCGACGGCATCCTGATGGACATCTCCAACCCCGAGCGCCCGAAGGTCCTCGACCGCGTCCAGGACAACGTGAACTTCTCGTTCTGGCACTCGGCGACCTTCAACGAGCGCGGCACCAAGGTCGTCTTCACCGACGAGCTGGGCGGTGGCGGCGGTGCCGAGTGCAACACCGCGATCGGTCCGCAGCGCGGTGCCGACGGCATCTACGACATCGTCCGCAAGCACGGCAAGCCCGAGCTGGTCTTCCGGAACTACTACAAGATCCCGCGCCACCAGGCCGACACCGAGAACTGCGTCGCCCACAACGGCTCGCTCATCCCCGCCAAGGGCCGCGACATCATGGTCCAGGCCTGGTACCAGGGCGGCGTCTCCGTGTGGGACTTCACCGACTCCGCGCGCCCCAAGGAGATCGGCTACTTCGAGCGCGGTCCCATCTCGACCGACACCCTGACCCTCGGCGGCTCCTGGAGCGCCTACTACTACAACGGCTACATCTACTCGAACGACATCGCCAAGGGCTTCGACGTCCTCAAGATCTCCGACAAGCGCACCGACAGCGCCCGGGGCATCCGGCTCGCCGAGCTCAACGTCCAGACCCAGCCCGACTACCGCTGAGCGGTCCCGGGCAACGGCGTTCCGCCGGGCGGCAGGTCGCCCGGCGGAACGCCGAGTTCCCAGGGCAGGCCGTACCGCTGGAACATGTCGGCCCGCAACCGCGGCAGCGGCATCGCCGCGCCCGGGATCAACTGCGCGAACACCCCGCCCATGAGCAGGGCCCGCAGCATCCGGTAGTCCTGCTCGGGGTCCGCCGAGCCCCACGCCCGGACGGCGCCCAGCAGCAATTCGGCCAGGCGCTGCCGCTCCTCGCACTCGCTGAACCCGGACGCCTGGAGGATGCCGGCCATGTGCGCCCGCATGACGACGGGATGCTGCACGGGCAGCGCCAGGACGGCGTCGATCGCCCGGGCCAGCACCTCGCGGCCGTCGGCGGGCCCGGGTTCCCGCTCCAGCGCCGCGGCCAGCTCGGTGTGCATCAGCCGGTGGGCCGCCGCCTGCAGCAGCAGCCGCTTGCCGGGGAAGTAGTACGACACCAGACCGCGCGCCGAACCCGCGCGGTCGGCGATGTCCCCGAGCGTCGTGGCCTCGAACCCGCGTTCCTCCACCAGTTCGACCGTGGCCTGCAGCAGACGTTCCCGTGAACGCCGGCGCATCGCTTCATTGACCGAAGGTCGCCGAGGGGACATGCTTTACTCCTGCGTTGACTGGCTCGGAGCCAATATACTCAGGGCTGACCGTGCGTGAGTGGCATGCTCATGCGGGTCACGGGGGTGAGGTGCACGTACCCGGCGGCGCGGGGGACCGCCGGGTACCGCACTTCCGCGCCGCCCGGCCCGTCGCCCTCAGATCCCCGTCACGCGGTCAGGTCCAGCACCGGCAGCAGCCCCGACGGCCGCTGCTCCACCGGCAGGTGGTCCACCAGGTGCACCGCGCAGCCCAGCGCCGCCGCCCCGCCGTCCGCCCGCCGGTCGTCCCCGACCATCGCGACGCGCTCCGGCGGCAGCCCCAGCCCCTCGCACGCGATGCCGAACAGCCGTGGGTCCGGTTTCTGGACGCCGTGCTCGAAGCTGAGGACGAAGACGTCCACCAGCCCTTCCAGACCGTGCGCGCGGAACACCGGCCGCAGGTCCCACCCGATGTTGCTCACCACCGCCACCGGCACGCCCCGGCGCCGCAACTCCTCGAGCACCTCCCTCGCATCCGGGTACGGTGACCAGGCGGCGGGCTCCATGTGGCGGTCGTACAGCGCCCCGTAGGCCTCCTCCCAGGGCAGCTCCGCCTCCCGCGCCAGCGCGGTGAACGCCGCGCGGTGGTGCTCCGCCGACAGGTCCCGTTCCTGCCACAGCCGCTCCAGCCGTGCCGGCACCCGCTCCGGCGCCGCTCCGCCCGGGAGCCCGCCGGCCCGCTCCAAGCCCTCCGCGTACGCCGCCAGCTCGGTCTCGCCGAGCGTGATCCCCAGCTGATCCAGAACCGTGCCCAGCCAGCGCCGGGCGGGTTCGACCCGCAGCAGGGTGCCGGAGAAGTCGAACATGCATCCCTTGATGGTCATGACCGCCATCATCCCCGCCCCGGCTTCGCGGGCACACCGGAGCCCGGTGCGGGCCGCGTCACGGTCAGGAGGCGCCGAACCAGGGCTTCCCGGCCGCCCAGTGCCCGACCCACCCGGCGAACCCCGCATCGAACGGGCAGGCGCCCTCGCCGGTGATGTGCCACACCCGGCCGCGCTGCGGACCGGTGACGACGAGGTGCCAGTACATGCCGCAGCCGTCCGTGCCGAGCACGATCGAGCCGTGGTCGAACACCTGGGCGCGCAGCGGCGCGAGCTCCTCCTCGGGCCGGTCGTCGTCCTCCCAGATCCACGCCGACGTCAGGGGGAAGGGGCGTCCGAGGTCGCGTCCGGCCGGGTCGTCGCCCCAGTCGTCCGGCAACTCCTCCAAGCCCACGAGCCCGAAGTCGGGAGGCCCCTGGAAGGAGCCGTCGGTGATGTCGGCGACGAACGTCCGGTAGGGCTCGGGCAGTACCACCCCGTGCCGCGCCTCGAAGGCGTGGACGGCCTCCCAGCCGAGCGCCGACGCGCCGCCGTCGTCGACGTCGAAGGCCGCGCGGAGCGCGGCGAGGTCCTCGGGGGTGGCGTGTTCGGTGTCCATGCCGCACATGGATACCAGCCGGTGGCGACAGCGCGGCAGGGCAGCCGCCCGGGATCTCCCCTGAACCCGCACAACTCCCGGCCCTGACCTGCGGGGTCACGAGGACGTGCGCTGCTGCTCCGCGGCGCCCGTGCGCCACGGTTCGCACAGCGCCGCCGTACCGGTGAGGACGGCCGCCGCGAGCAGCCAGCCGGCCAGGACGTCGGAGGGCCAGTGGACGCCGAGATAGACGCGGGTGAAGCCGACACCGGCGACGGACACGAAGGCGACGGCGCAGGCGGCCACGCCCCAGGGGGAGCGGGCCGGCAGGCGGAGCAGCAGCAGCCACAGCAGGGCGCCGCAGACGAGCGCGGCGGTCATCGCGTGGCCGGAGGGGAACGCCGCGTAGGCAGCCGAGTCGACGGGGTCCGGCCAGTGCGGGCGCTCCCGGCCGACGAGGGCCTTGGCGGTCTGCTGGAGGACCCAGCCCAGGGTGCCGGCCAGCACCAGCCACAGGGCCTGGCGGTTCTCGCGCCGTACGAGCAGCCACATCACGGCCGCGAGCAGCAGCAGACGCATCGTCAGCGGATCCCAGACCCAGTCGGTGAGGACGCGGTTGAGCCGGGTCCAGCCGGAGTGCCGTACCGCGACGGCGTGCAGCTGCACGGCGATGCCGCGGTCGGCGGCCAGCAGCGGCCCCCAGCGCGCCACGACGAGCCCGAGCAGCAGCAGGAAGGCGGCGCAGGCCGCCGCGCACTGGCTCAGGCACGCGGTGCGCAGGGCACGGTCGGGGTCCCGGACGTCGGACGGTGCGGGAGGGGCGTGCATACAGCCGAGGCTACGTGAGCGCCCCGATCCCGGGGCCGAAGGCCACGAGCAACGGCACGACCGGGATGAGCAGCGCGCACGCGGACGCGCGGGCGCGGCCGAGGCGGGTGAGCCGCGGCGCGGGGTCCAGCAGCCGGTTGACGCGGACCGGGACCTGCGCGTCCGGTGCCGGGCAGGGGCCGAAAACGCCGCGGTCCTCGTTGAGTTCGACCAGGGCCAGGGCGGTGGTGAGCCGCCCGAAGCGGCGTGAGGCGATGTCGTCGGCGGCGAGTTCGACGAGCCGGTGCACCTGGTCACGGAACGCGGCGAAGACCGGCACCTGCGGGAAGCCCGAGGCCAGCGCGCCGGCGCTGTGCAGGAGGACGTCGTGCCGGGCCCGCGCGTGGCCCTGCTCGTGGGCGAGGACGGAGTCCAGCTGACGCCCCTTCAGGCGACGCAGGGCAGCCGTGGTGATGACCAGTTGCGGCCGCGGGCCGGTCAGCCACCAGGCGTCCGGACGGTCGCTCTCCAGGACGACCAGCCGCTCGTCGGAGGCGGCGGCTTCACCGGGCAGCCGCGGCGAGCGGGCCCGCAGTTCGGCGCGGCGCGCCCGCTGCCGGGCGCCGGCCCTGCGGATCTCCCGGGCGAGCATGGCCGCCGTCCAGATGCCGCCGCAGGCCAGCAGGACCGCCAGATAACCCGCCCACGGCCCGTAACCGGGCAGCTCGTAGGCGTCGACGACGTCATGGGGGGCGAAGGCGAACAGTCCCTCGCGCAGCCAGGTCCACGTGGCGGAGGCGCTGAGGGCCATGGCCAGGAACAGGCACAGCAGGACCGCGCCGATCACGCACTGCCACACCCACAGGGCCAGCACCGGCTCCCGCTCGGGCCAGGTGGCGCGGGTGAGCAGGCGTGGGGCCATGGCGGCCGCCACCGCACCGAGCAGGAGCAGCGCGAGCGGGACGGTCATGCCGCCACACTATGAGGGCGTCACCGCACACGGGTACGTTCTTCGAGGGGAAAGTGACGCGCCTCACTGCCGTCAGAGCGTCAGGAGCATGGCGAACATCCCTATCGCCATGGACACGCGGCACGCCGAGGCCAGTTCGGGCGCGTGCGCCACCGGCACGACTCCTCCCGCCGGAGCCGCACCGGCCGCCGTGACGGTGACGGGGACCGAGAGCAGTCGGACGCCCGCCGCCAGGACGTATATCGCGAAGTACGCCAGCAGCAGCCCGGTCGTCGCGGGCGTGCCCGCGGGCGCGTGACCCGCGTGGGCCGCGCCGCCGGCGGCACCCGCGGTGCCCGCCTCGGCCATGGCCACCGCCATGTAGACCATCGCCCCCGCGCCGACGGCATGGTGCAGATGGTGCGCGTCGTGCCGGGCCAGCAGCAGCGCGCGCACCGCCGCCGCACCGAAGACCAGACCGAAGGCCGCGGCGACCCACTGCGGCGGATCCAGGACGGACACCGGCACCGCCATCACGGCCATGCCCATCCCCATCAGCGCCTCCGCACGCGCCACCCGACGCTGGTCGGGTCCGGTGCCGGGGCAGCCGCGCCGGGTGCGGAACAGGCAGTACGCCCCCGTGGCGGCGCCCAGCACCACGAGCAGCCAGGCCACCAGCGGCGGTCCGTGCATGAGCGGCCCTCCTTCGGTTCCTCCCCGGAGGATGCCCGGACCCGGCGGCGCACACTCCAGCGCACGGGCGTACCGGGGGAGCGCGGCCGTGCCGCCCCCGCTTCAGCTGCGGGCCCGCTGGGTGACCGCCACACAGACGAGGACCGCCAGCGCCGCGGGTGCGGTCAGCGCGCCCAGGTCCTCGCCGAGCAGCGCGGCCGCCCAGACCAGCGTCAGCAACGGCTGGGCCAGCTGCAACTGGCTGGCCCGCGCGACGCCGATGGCGGCCATGCCCCGGTACCAGACCATCAGCCCGAGGAACTGGGACACCATCGAGACCCAGAGCAGCCCGGCCACCGCCCGGCCGCCGAGATGCACCGGCTCGAGCGCGAGCGCCACCCCCGCCGCCGGCACGGTCAGGGGCAGCGCTCCGACCAGCGCCCACCCGATGACCTGCCAGCCCGGCATGACCGAGGCCAGCCGTCCGCCTTCGACGTAACCGGCCGCGCAGACCAGCAGCGACGCGAAGAGGAAGAGGTCACCCGTGGTCAGGGAGCCGCCGCCCTGCCACAGGGCGAAGCACACCACGACCGCCCCGCCCGCGACCGCGGCCGACCAGAAGGGCACCGACGGGCGCGTCCCGACGCGTACGGCGGCCAGCACGGCGGTGACCAGCGGCAGCGCGCCCACGACGACGGCGGCGTGCGAGGTGTCGGTGGTGCGCAGCGCCAGGGTGGTCAGCAGGGGGAACCCGAGGACGACACCGAGCGCCACGACCGCGAGCCCCGCCCAGTGCCGGCGGTCGGGCAGCGGCACCCGCGCGGCGGCCAGACAGGCCCCCGCCACGGCCGCGGCCAGCACACCCCGGACGGTGGTGGCGGACCAGGGGCCGAGCCCGGTGAGCGCCCAGTGCGTCGCGGGAAAGGTCAGCGAGAAGGCGGCGACGCCCAGCCCGGCGAGCGCGGTGCCACCTGTACGGCTCCCGACCGCTATCGACGGGGCGGCGGTAGCGCTATTGTGTGCTGTCATGACCAACGGTAGCAGTTCGGGAAATGTTGCGGACACTCTGAGGGATGAGCTCCACCGCTACTCGCCCGGCGAGAAGCTGCCGTCGAGCCGTGTCCTCGTCGAGCGCTTCGGCGTCAGCCCGGTCACGGTCTCCCGGGCCCTGGCCGCGCTCGCCGCCGAGGGCCTGGTCGTCACCCGCCCTGGCGCGGGCGCCTACCGTGCCCAGCGCGTCGCCGACGGCCCGCGTCCGGTCGACACCTCCTGGCAGCAGGTCGCCCTCACCGTCGAGGAGCACGGCGATTCCACGCCCAGGGTCGTCGACGCCTCCGGCGTGACCGCCAGCCTCGCCGTCCCGCCGCCCGGTGTGATCGCCTTCAACAGCGGCTACCTGCACCCCTCGCTCCAGCCCGAGCAGGCGCTCGGGGCCGCGCTCGCCCGCGCCGCCCGCCGCCCCGGCGCCTGGGAGATGCCGCCGCTGGAGGGACTGACCGCGCTACGGGCCTGGTTCGCGCGCGAGGTCGGCGGCCCCGGCGGCACCCTCGGCCCCGCCAACGTCCTGGTCACCGCGGGCGGCCAGGCCGCGCTGACCACCGCGCTGCGCGCGCTCGCCCCGCCCGGCTCGCCGGTGCTCGTCGAGTCGCCGACGTACCCGGGCGCCATGGCCGTCGCCCGCGCGGCCGGGCTGCGTCCCGTCCCCGTCCCCATGGACGACGACGGCGTGCGCCCGGACCTGCTCGCCGACGCCTTCGCCGCCACCGGTGCCCGGGTCTTCTTCTGCCAGCCGCTCTTCCAGAACCCCACCGGCGCCGTCCTCGCCGCCGACCGCCGCCGGCGGATCACCGAGATCGCCCACGCCGCAGGGGCCTTCCTCGTCGAGGACGACTTCGCCCGGCGCCTCGGCCACGGCGCCGAACCGCCACCGCCCCTGGTCGTGGACGACCCCTACGGCGCCGTCGTCCACGTCACCTCGCTGACCAAGCCCACCTCGCCCAGCCTGCGCGTCGGCGCCCTCGTCGCCCGCGGCCCGGTCATGGAGCGGCTGCGCGCCATCCAGATCGTCGACAGCTTCTTCGTGCCGCGCCCCCTGCAGGAGGCCACCCTCGAACTCGTCGGCGCCCCCGCCTGGCCCCGCCATCTGCGCGCCGTCTCGGCGGGCCTGCGCGACCGCCGTGACGCGATGCTCGCCGCCCTCCACCGCGAACTGCCGGGCCTGATGTCCCGTGTCCGCGTCCCGGTCGGCGGCTACCAGCTCTGGCTGCGGCTCCCGGACGGCACGGACGAGTCCGCCCTCGCGGCCGCCTCGCTGCGCGCCGGCACCGCCGTCGCTCCCGGCCGCCCCTACTTCGCCGCCGAGGCGCCGGCCCCGTACGTCCGCCTCAGCTTCGCCGACACCAGCGGCACCGAGGAGATCGCCGAGGGCGTCCGCCGGTTCGCCGCGGCCTGCTCCGAGACCGGCGTCGACGGGGTGGGCACGGACGGGATGGGCAGGGACGGGGTGGCCCGATGACCGGCACGGACGTCCCCGCACCGGCGGCACCCCTGTCCGGCGTGCTGATCGCCGACTTCGGGCGCGTCCTGGCGGCGCCCTACGCCACGATACTGCCGGCCGACCTCGGCGCCGACGTCATCAAGGTCGAGCACCCGGACACCGGGGACGACACCCGGGCCTGGGGGCCGCCCCACGCGCACGGGGAGTCCACCTACTTCCCGTCCGTCAACCGCAACAAGCGCTCGGTCGCGCTCGACCTGCGCGACGCCACAGACCGCCGCCGGGCCGCGGAACTGGTGCGCCGCGCCGACGTCCTGGTCGAGAACTTCCGCCCCGGCACCATGGACAAGTACGGCCTCGGCTACGACGCGGCCCGGTCCCTCAACCCCGGTGTCGTCTACTGCTCCGTCACCGGCTTCGGCACCGGCGAAGGCGCCGCCCTGCCCGGTTACGACCTGCTGATCCAGGCGGTCGGCGGCCTCATGAGCGTCACCGGGCCCGGCCCCGGGGAGCCGGTCAAGGCCGGGGTGGCCCTCGTCGACGTGCTCAGCGGCCTGCACGCGGCGATCGGCGTGCTGGCCGCACTGCGCCACCGGGACGCCACCGGCGAGGGACAGCACGTCGAGGTCAACCTGCTCTCCTGCCTGCTGTCCAGCCTGGTCAACCAGGCGGGCGGCTACACCCTCGCGGGGGTCGTGCCGGGCATCCTGGGCAACCGCCACCCCTCCATCGCGCCGTACGAGGTCTTCCACGCCGCGGACCGCCCCCTGGTCGTCGCCGTCGGCAACGACCGGCAGTTCGCGGCGCTGTGCGAGGGCCTGGACGCACCGGAGCTCGCCCGCGACCCCCGCTACGTCTCCAACGCCGACCGCGTCGCCCACGCCGGCGAACTCGCCGAGCGGCTCGGCCGGTCGCTGCGCGGGCGCACCGCGGCCGAGTGGTTCGACCGCCTGACGCCGCTGGGGGTGCCCTGCGGCCCGGTCAACGACCTGGCCCAGGCCTTCGGCCTCGCCGAACGGCTCGGGCTCGCCCCGCGCGCCACGCTGCACGGCGACGGACCCGCCCTGGACGTCACGGCGAACCCGATCGGCCTCTCCCGCACCCCGCCGCGCTACGACCGCCGCCCGCCCCGCCTGGGCGAGCACACCGACGCCATCACGGCCTGGCTCGACTCGTGACCGCGGAGCCCTACCCCCGGTAGCGCAGAGGGTGGTCCGCGGGGACCTCCACCACGCAGATCCGTACGGAGTCCGGGTCCTCGATCCACATCTCGATCAGCCCCCAGGGCTCCTTCACGGGCTCCCGCACGATCCGGACCCCGCGCCCGGCGAACCGGCGGTGGCACTCCGCCACGTCCTCGACCTGGAGCCACAGCTGGAGCCCGGGGGCGGGCGGCCCGTCGGCGTGCCCCGAGACCTCCAGGAAGCCCCCGCCCAGGAAGAACACGGTGCCGCGCTCCTCCCACGGCCCGAACTCGCGGTAGACCGCCAGCCCCAGGTCGTCGCGGTAGAAGACGCGGGACCTCTCGAGATCGGTCGGCCGGAGCAGGATCCTGCTGCTCAGTACGTTCGTCACGGCCCGAAGCTACCCACGCGCCGCCGGGAAAACCGGCTGACACGGCGCCCCCGCGTCCGCGAGGCTGCCCCGCATGGACCACGGCCCCGGCGCGATCGCCCCGCTGTTCAGGACCTGCACCCGCTGCGGCGCCGAGGCCGGCTACCACGCCGGCGTCTGCGTCATCGACGGCGTGGCGCACTGGAGCGTGGAGGGCGCCTGCGAGGCGTGCGGGTCCGCCGAGGTGGAGTGCGGCCGCGACGAGGTCCCCGAGTACGTCAGCGCCGCCCTGGCCGCCGCGCACGGCGAGGTGGTGCTCCGCGCCGAGCCGCTCCCCGGCGCCGCGGGCGCGCGTGCGCTCAAGACGGTGCGCGAGGTGTTCGGCGTGCCGCTCGCCGAGGTCCGCGGCCGGTTGCGCGCGCTCGCCGGGGAGGGCGAGCGCGGAACGGAGCCGGAGACGGCGCTGCTGGCCGCCCGTCTGAGGGAGGGCGGGTTCGCCGTCACGTTGGAGGCCGGGGAACCGCCTACGGGCGAGGGGCGCCTCGTGCCCACCGCGCCCGGACGCCGGTGGCCCGCCAACCCGGCCGCCCAAGGCCACCCCGTCCGTACCGCCGCTCCCGCCCGCGTCGGCCGCGGCAGGGGCCGTCAGGTACTCCTCGTTCCGGGGAGCCTGCCCGGGGAACTGCGCGAGCCGCTCGCCGACTACCTCGCGGGGGGCCGGGTCCTCGTCATGGCCGTGAGCCCCGCTCCGGATCCGCTCTCCGAGGGGCCGTACGAGTACGTCCGCCTCGGGCGGGCCACCGACGGCACCTGGACGTGGGACCTGGCCTGGGAGCAGTGGGTGCGCCGGCGCGGGTGCGCGCCGCCCGAGGAGTTCGTGCGGCACGTACGGGCCAGGGGTTTCGTGCCGCCTCCGGACACGACCGGCTAGCCTCGGGACGAGCCGCCGCCGCAGAGAGGACACCCCCGCCATGGAGACCGCGCAGCCCGTCGCCCGCCCCGTCTTCCGCACCGCCACCCGTGAGGACGTCCCCGCCCTGGTCGCGCTGATCGAGTCGGCGTACCGCGGCGAGGCCAGCCGCACCGGGTGGACGACGGAGGCGGACCTGCTCGAGGGCCAGCGCACCGATCCCGAGGGCGTGGCGGCCGTCATCGACGGCGAGCGCAGCCTGATCCTCGCGGTCGAGACGGACGGCGTCGTCGTGGCCTGCTGCCAGCTGGAGAACCGCGACGGGCACGCCTACTTCGGGATGTTCGCCGTGCGCCCGGCCCTGCAGGGCGGCGGTCTGGGCAAGCTGGTGCTCGCCGAGGCGGAGCGGCGGGCCCGCGAGGAGTGGGCGGCGGACGAGATGCACATGACGGTGATCACGCAGCGCGAGGACCTGATCGCCTGGTACGTGCGCCGGGGCTACGCGCGGACCGGCCGCACCAGCCCCTTCCCGTACGGCGACGCGCGGTTCGGGCTGCCCACGCGCGACGACCTCGCCTTCGAGTTGCTGGTCAAGCAGCTCGGCTGACGGCCGCCTCAGAACCGCCCGGCCTCGACGATCCGCGACAGGAAGCGCCGGGTGCGCTCGTGCGCGGGCGCGCCGAAGACGTCGGCGGGCGTGCCGCGTTCGAGCACCACGCCGCCGTCGAGGAAGCAGACCTGGTCGGCGACCTCGCGGGCGAAGCCCATCTCGTGGGTGGCGATGAGCATGGTCATGCCGTCCTCTTTGAGGTCCCGGACGACGCCCAGCACCTCGCCGACCAGTTCGGGGTCGAGCGCCGCGGTGATCTCGTCGAGCAGCAGCAGCCGTGGCCTGACCGCCAGCGCCCGGACGATCGCCACCCGCTGCTGCTGCCCGCCGCTGAGCCGGTCCGGGTACTCACGCGCCTTGCCGTCGAGCCCGAGGCGGCCGAGCAGCTCGTGGGCGCGCGCCTCGGCGTCGCGGCGGGGGGCGCCGTGCACGCGGCGCGGCGCCAGGGTGATGTTGTCCAGCACCGTCATGTGCGGGAAGAGGTTGTACGCCTGGAAGACCACGCCGATGCGCCGCCGGACCGCGTCCGGGTCGGCCCGGGGGTGGGTGATCTCCTCGCCGTCCAGGAAGATCGCGCCGTCGTCGACCTCCTCCAGGAGGTTGGCGCAGCGCAGCAGCGTGGACTTCCCCGAGCCGGACGCGCCGATCAGGACGGTGACGGTGTGCTGCGGGACCTCCAGGTCCACGTCCCGCAGCACGAGGGAGCCGCCGAAGCCCTTGCGGACCGACTCCAGCCGCAGGACGGGTGCCTCGGTCATACGGTGCCTCCCTGTGACTGGCGCCGGTTCATGCGCGCGGTGACCCAGTCGGTGAACCGGGTCATGGGGATGGTGAGCGCCACGAAGACCAGTCCGGCCACGACGTAGGGCGTGTAGTTGAAGGTCTGGCTGGTGATGATCTGCGCCGCGTAGACGGCGTCGATCACCCCGGCGATGGAGACCAGGCCGGTGTCCTTCTGCAAGGACACCAGGTCGTTCAGGAGCGGTGGCACGACACGCCGGACGGCCTGCGGCAGGACCACGTGCCGGAGGGTCTGCGCACCGCTCAGCCCCAGCGAGCGGGCGGCGGCGCGCTGGCTCGGGTGGACGCTCTCGATGCCCGCCCGGAAGACCTCGGCCACGTAGGCGGAGTAGGTGAGCACCAGGCCCGCGCCGCCCAGCACGACCGGGTTCGTGGGTACCCCTTGCAGGCGCAGCGCCGGGACCCCGTAGATCACCGCCAGCAGGCAGATGATCAGCGGCAGGCCGCGGAAGAAGTCGACGTACGCGACCGCCAGTGCCCGGAGCGGGAAGAACACCGGACCGCGCAGCGTCCGGACCACGGCCAGCAGCAGGCCGAGGACCAGCACGATCGCGCCGCAGACGACCAGCAGCCGCAGGTTGAGGAGCAGGCCGTCGAGGACCTTCGGCAGGGCGAGGCGCGCGTAGTGGCCGCTGAGGAAGGTCTCCCGGACCCGTGGCCAGCCGGGGGAGCCCGTGATGCCCAGGTAGAGCACCGCCGCCGTGACCAGGGTGCTCGTCGCGGCGATCGCCGTCGCGCGGCGCGTGCGGGCCCGCCGGTGGCGCTCCCGCTCCAGGCGCCGCTGCGACGGCGTGTACGCGTCCTTGTGCAGTTCCTCGCCGAGCGTCACTTGAGCACCGGTGCGCCGACCGCGTCGGACAGCCACTGCTGCTCCAGCCTCGCGAGCGTGCCGTCCGCCCGCAGGGCGTCGACGGCCTCGGTGACGCAGGCGGTGAGAGGGCTGCCCTTGTCCAGGACGAGGCCGAACTGCTCCTGTGCGCCGGCGGTGGTCGCGAACTGCCCGACGACCTTGGCGTCGTCCAGTTCCGCGGAGGTGATGTAGAAGGCGGTGGGCAGGTCGACGACGATGGCGTCCACCTGGCCGTTCTTGAGGGCGGCGACGGCGAGGTCGTTCTTCTGGTAGACGGCCGCGGTGCGCTCCGGCTTGATCTCGTCGTTGATGAGGTCGAGGCTCGTCGTGCCGACCTGGGCGCCCAGCTTGACCTTCTTCAGCGCGGCGACGTCCGTGGCGTTCGCGGCCGGGGAGTCCTTCAGGGCGACGACGGCCTGGCGCACGTCGTAGTAGCCGGAGGAGAAGTCCACGGCCTTGCGGCGGTCCGCGGTGACGGAAACCTGGTTGATGTCGAAGTCGAAGGACTTGGCGCCGGGGGCGAAGGCGTTGTTGAAGGCGACCGTCCGCCAGGTGACGGCGCCCTTGTCGTAGCCCAGCCGCTTCGCCACCGCGTAGGCGACCGCGGACTCGTACCCCTTGCCGTTGGCCGGCTTGTTGTCCTGGAACCAGGGGGCGTAGGCGGGGTTGTCGGTGCCGATCGTCAGGACGTCCGCGGTACGGGTGTCCAGTTTGCCCGCCGCGCAGGACGCCCCGGCCGAGGCCGGGGCGGAACCTGCGGGCGACGAGGGGCCGTCGGAGGCGGAGTCCTCCTGCGGGGCGCACGCCGCCGCGGTGAGGCCGAGGAGGAGGACCGCCGCGGCGGAGGTGAGGCGCGCGGGTACCCGGAGGGCGAATGCGGTACGCATGGCGGGACATTGGCACCGCCGGGCGCCGGATGTCCACGACATCGGGGCCGGATCCCGCATGCCGGACGGTTGTGTCGGGCGTGTTGCGGGGCGGGCGGGTCACCAGTCGGTGAGGCCGCCCTCGACCGCGCGCTTGACGGCCGGCATGTCGGTGACGACGCCGTCGAGGCCGAGGGCCCGTGCCAGCGCGAGGTCCGCCGGGGTGTTCACGGTCCAGGCGATCACCGAGATCCCCGCGCGGTGGCACTCCTGCACCAGTGCCAGGCTGATCCGCCGCAGGCTCAGGCTGACGAGCTTCGCGCCGACCGCCTGCGCCCGGGTGACGATCTCCGCACCCATGGGGCCTTGGGCGACCAGCACGGTGCGCACGTCGGGCAGGCACTCGCGGATCTCGGCGAGCGCTTCGTCGTGGAAGGACAGCACGTCGACACGCTCGACCAGGTCGCGCTCGCGCATCACCTCGGCCAGTACGCGGGCCGCCGCGACGTCCTTGATCTCGGCCTGGATCGGCTTGGTGACCGCGTCCAGGACCTCCTCGAACACCGGGATCCGCTCACCGGCGCCCGCGTCCAGCTCGCGCAGCTCGTCCAGGGTGAGGTCGCCGATCGGCCCGGAGCCGTCCGTGGTGCGGTCGACCTTCACGTCGTGCATGACGATCAGGGCGCCGTCCTTGCTGAGGTGCAGGTCGAGCTCGATCTGGTCCATGTCCTCGCGCTCGGCGCGGACGAAGGAGCGGAGGGTGTTCTCGGGCTCGACGCCCATGACACCGCGATGGCCGACGGTGAGAAAACTCAAGGGGGATCGCTTCCGTGCTGGGTGCTGCGGGTGATCGACGGGACGCTGGCAGCCTAGCGGCCCCTTGCGGCACAGGGCCGAACACGGGATGAACGGCGCGGCAGCCCGCAGGAAGATCCACGGTCCGGGGCCCTTCCGGCGGAAGAATCTCCTCCGCCTCCACTTGAACGGGAGAAGCTGCCGTATATACGGTGGGCCGACAAGAGGTTCTTCAGTGAAGGAGGGGTCATGACGGAAATTCTGTCGCCGGCAGCGGCATCGATGGACAGCGCAGCCACCAGCGAGACCGGTGTGTCCGGCGGCGGTATTGTCCGGCATCCGGCGTGGGCGGTCCTGAAGCAGGCGGTGGAGGAGATCCGTCCCTGGCAGAGCAAGGACGGCTCGGTCGACTTCTCCGCGGAGGGCGCGCCCGGGCGCGCCGCCGTCGAGAGCGCCCTGGACCGGGTGGTCCGCGCCGTCGAGGACCTCTCCCCGCTCGTGCCGCACGACAAGGCCTACCACGAGGCCCTGGTCGTGGACCTGCGCCGCTGGGCCGAGGGCGGCTTCGCGGTGCCGGACTTCCTCGACTCGCTGCTGGCCTTCCACCCCGCGGCCGACCGCCAGGACGGCCTGGAGCACCTCGTGGTGTTCCCGATGTACACGCAGAACGGCAACCCGGATCGCAACCTGGAGGCCGTCGCGCTCCGCGTCGTCTGGCCGCAGTGGCTGTCCGAGCTGGAGCGCACCCGCTACGACAACCCCCTCTTCGTGCCGATCACCTTCGAGGACTTCACCCCCGGGTACGACACGAACTCCGCGGTGCTCTTCCCCGAGACCGTCGCCGTCCGCGAGGCGCCCGAGCGCTTCACCTGGGGCGGCATCTTCTGCGACCGGGAGGCCGCCCGCTTCCGCGCCGTGAGCCGCGCCGCCGTGGACACCCTCGGTCTCGCGCTCCCCGAGGACGCCGAGGAACTGCTGGCGGACCAGGACCTCAGCCAGCAGACCTTCACGCTGTGGGACATGATCCACGACCGCACGCACAGCCACGGCGACCTGCCCTTCGACCCCTTCATGATCAAGCAGCGGCAGCCGTTCTGGATGTACGGCCTGGAGGAGCTGCGCTGCGACCTCACGACCTTCAAGGAGGCCGTGAAGCTGGAGGCCGAGGGCCACGGCATGGGCCGCTACGTCCAGTACGCGATCCTCTTCGACCGCCTCTTCCGCTTCCCGGTCACCGGCGACCGCGTCCGCAACTACGACGGCCTCGGCGGCCAGCTGCTCTTCGCGTACCTGCACAAGCACGACGCCGTACGCTGGACGGACAACAAGCTCCACATCGACTGGCAGCGCGCCCCGCAGGTGACCAACCAGCTGTGCGCCGAGATCGAGAAGCTCTACCGGGACGGCATCGACCGCCCCAAGCTCGTGCACTGGTTCGCCGCCTACGACCTCGTCGCCGGCTACCTCTCGCCGCACCCCGGTTCGGTCTGGGCCAAGGGCCCGGAGGCCCTGGACCTCGACCAGCCGCCGCGGAAGCTCGTGGACGACGTGCTGCCGGACGAATTTCCGCTCAGCATGTTCTACGAGGCCCTGGCCAAGAAGCTGCGTGATGTGATCGCCTCGACCAAGGGCATCACGGCCCGCGGCACGGGTCAGGTGGCCGCGTGACCGATCCAGGCGAGGAGGCGGCGGAGATGACGGAAGCCAACGAGGCGGCCAGGGGACCCCTGGCCGGAGCCGTGATCGCGGTGGCAGGGGCCGGCGGCCCCGCCGGACGCGCGACCCTGCAGCGGCTCGCCCGTGCCGGTGCCTGGGTCATCGCCGCGGACGCCAACCCGGAGCGGCTCGCCGAGGCCGTGGACCTGGCCCGCTTCGACGCGGGCGGCGCCGGGATCACCGGGGACATCGTCGACCTGCTCGACCTGGACGCCACCCGCGAGTGGGCGGGCCGGATCGAGAAGGAGCACGGCCGGATCGACGGCATGGTCCACTTGGTCGGCGGCTGGCGCGGCTCGGCCTCCTTCCAGGAGACCGACCTCGCGGACTGGGACTTCCTGGAGAAGCTCCTCATCCGCACCGTCCAGAACACCTCGCTCGCCTTCCACGACGGGCTGCTCTCCAGCCCCTTCGGGCGCTACGTCCTGATCAGCGCCGCCGGGGCCTCCCAGCCGACCGCCGGCAACGCCGCGTACGCCGCGGCCAAGGCCGCCGCCGAGGCGTGGACGCTGGCGATGGGCGACTCCTTCCGCAAGCTCGCGGGGGAACAGGGCCCGACCGCCGCGGCCACCGTGCTGGTGATCAAGGCGCTGGTGCACGAGCAGATGCGCAAGGAGCGCCCGAACGCCAAGTTCGCGGGCTTCACCGATGTGACCGACCTGGCCGACGCCATCGCCGATGTGTGGACCCGGCCCGCCGAGGAAGTGAACGGAACCCGCCAGTGGCTGACACCCCGCCCGTGACCGCACCGTCGACCGACGCGGTCCGGCACCACGACCCCGAGGTCCGGGGCTTCGCCAGCGACAACTACGCGGGCGTCCACCCCGAGGTGCTGGCGGCGATCGCCCTCGCCAACGGCGGCCACCAGGTCGCCTACGGCGAGGACGACTACACCGCCCACCTGCAGGAGGTCTTCCGCGGCCACTTCGGCCCGCGGGCCGAGGCCTTCCCGGTCTTCAACGGCACCGGCGCCAACGTCGTGGCCCTGCAGGCGCTGACCGAGCGCTGGGGCGCGGTCGTCTGCGCCGCCTCCGCCCACATCAACGTGGACGAGGGCGGCGCCCCGGAACGGATGGGCGGCCTGAAGCTGCTCACCGTGCCCACCCCGGACGGCAAGCTCACCCCCGAGCTGATCGACCGGGAGGCTTGGGGCTTCGACGACGAGCACCGCGCGCAGCCGCAGGTCGTCTCGATCACGCAGTCCACCGAACTGGGCACCTGCTACACGCCCGAGGAGATCCGCGCGATCTGCGACCACGCCCACGAACGGGGCCTCGCCGTCCACCTCGACGGCTCGCGGATCGCCAACGCCGCGGCCACCCTCGGGGTGCCGCTGCGGGAGTTCACCACCGACGCGGGCGTGGACGTCCTCTCCTTCGGCGGCACCAAGAACGGGCTGCTGCTGGGCGAGTGCGTCGTGGTGCTGAACCCGGAGCGGGTGCGGGCGATGAAGCACCTGCGGAAGCTGTCCATGCAGCTCGCCTCCAAGATGCGTTTCGTCTCGGTGCAGTTCGAGGCGCTGCTCGCCGGTGACCTGTGGCTGCGCAGCGCCGGTCACGCCAACGCGATGGCCCGGCGCCTGGAGTCGGCCGTCCGCGCCGTCGAGGGCGTCACCGTCGTCCGCCCCGTCCAGGCCAACGCGGTCTTCGCGCGGCTGCCGCGTGAGGTCAGCGAACGGCTGCAGAAGCGCTACCGCTTCTACTTCTGGGACGAGTCGACCGGAGAGGTCCGCTGGATGTGCTCGTTCGACACCACCGAGGACGACGTGGATTCCTTCGCGGCGGCGCTGGCCGAGGAAATGGCCGCCCATTCCGCCTGAATCAGAAAAGCCGGAGGGGCGTACGGGATTTCCCGTACGCCCCTCCGTGCGTTCTTTCCGCGCCCCTCGTGGGGGCGGCGGATCACGAATTGACGCAGACGTTGCCGAGCGCGGGGTTGAGCAGCCCGATGGCGTTGATGGTGTTGCCGCACAGGTTGATCGGCACGCTGACCGGGATCTGGATGACGTTGCCGCTGGCGACACCGGGCGAGCCGACGGCGGCGGCCTGGGCCGAGGCACCGCCGTGGTCGTGGCCGCGACCGTGGTCGGTCGCGCCGGCGGCGCCTGCGGCACCCATCACGGTGGCGCCGGCGACAGCGGTCAGGGCCGCGGCCTTCGCGATGCGCATCATTCGTTCTCCTTGTGGACGATCGCTCTGTGGACCCTGATCAACGACCCGTGATGGCACCGGATGTGGGAATCCACCCGTTCGGGCCTTGCGTCAACCGGGCGAACGTCAACGACTCGTACGGGGAGGTGGTCCCGGTCTCGTAGAGCAGACCGACCGTGCCGTCGGCGAGTTCGACGAGGTCGGAGTAGGCCGCGGGACGCTCGCTGACGGGGGGTTCGGACGTCCACGAGGCGCCCTGGTCCCCGCTGACCCGGAGGGTCATCCTGCGGCGTTTCGCGGGGTCGGCCGGGCCCGAGTACAGCAGCGCCCCGTCCCGGGTGTGCAGGACGCTGCCCTGCACCTCGGGACCTTCCAGGGCGCCCTGCGGCCGGAAGATGCCGTCGATGCTGAGCCCGCCGTCGGAGCTGTAGGCGTCGGCGCGGGTGGGAGCGGAGAACCCGCGGTCGTCACGGCTGTTGACGTAGACCCGGCCCCCGGGGAGTTCGGCCATCGTGCTCTCGTTGAGGTTCAGCCAGTCGCCGGGGAGCGCCTGGACGAAGCCGATGTGCCAGTTCTGGCCGCCGTTGTCGCTGTAGAGCGCGTGGGCGCCGTGCACCGTCACGCCGGCCAGGACGGACGTGTGGTTGGCGGGCACCAGCAGACGTCCGGCGTGCGGGCCGCTCCTCAGGGCGATGGCGTGCCCCGGACCCGTCGCGTACCAGCGCCAGTTGGCGGGTTTGACCTCGGAGGTGATGTCGCGGGGCGGGGACCAGGTCAGGCCGCCCGAGTCGCTGTGCAGTTCGTAGACGAGCCGTTCCGGGCCGGTGTCGCGGCAGATCAGCAGCACGACGCGCCCGGTGCGGGGATCCACCACCGGGGCGGGGTTGCCGAAGGTCTCGGTACCGGCGTCGGCGATCGTCCGGAGCGGCTCCCAGGTGCAGCCGCCGTCGTAGGAGCGCCGGAGCACGACGTCGATGTCGCCGTCGTCCGCCCCCGAGTTGCGGCGCCCCTCGGCGAAGGCGAGGACGGTGGTCCCGCCGATGCGTACGACCGCCGGGATGCGGAAGGTGTGGTACCCCTGCGTCCCGGACCGGAAGGGCACCGACGTCGCGCAGGCGGCCGGGAGCGGTGTGGCCGCCCCGCCCGCGGACGCCTGCCACCCGGCGGCCCCGGTGAGCAGCAGGGCGAGGCCGGCCAGCGTGCGTCTGCCCCTGGCGGCGGCGAGTGTCATCGGGCGATTCCTCCGGACGGCGTGCGGTCGGCCAGCGGCGCCACATTCTCACCGGTCGTCCCGGGTCGCCGTATGACACTCCGTTCGACGTCTTTCCGGTAGTTCAATATGAGGAATTAGGCCGAAACAGCGGCGGATATGCTTGACGGTTTACCGGGTCCCGCCCTTGTCTGTGTCAGAGGTATCGACCAATGAACTTGCCCGGATCCTTTCGGGGGCGCTGGTCGAAAAGCCCGCGTGGAGCGATAGTTGTGCACCTGTCGTCCATGCCCATGACAGGGGGACACCCGCCATGACCCGACCGACCCCACGTCGTACGGTGCTGGCCGCCGCCATCGCGGCGGCAGCCGCGGCGACGACCGCCCCGCGGGCCTTCGCCGCGTCCGGCGCGGACGACTGCGACCTGGCCGACGACGTGGTGGGCAGGCCGGGCGCCCACGACGGCGACGCGGCCGCCGTGGAGTACCGGGCCTGGACGCGATGGGCCGACTGGTACCGCGGACGGGGCTCCGGCACCGGTGTCGTACCCGGTCCCCGCCCCGGCGTGGCGATCCTGCGGCCCACCGGCACGATGGAGTACACCGACCCGCACACCCGGATCACCGCCACCTGGGAGACCGCCACCTGGACCTCCCCCGAGCACACCCCGCGGCACCCGGCGACCGAGATCGTCGCCTCCTGGAACGCCCGTACGCCACCCGGCACCTGGATCCAGGTCGAGCTGGGCGCCACGTACACCGACGGCAGCCGGTCCCCCTGGTACGTGATGGGCCGATGGGCCTCCGGTGACGCCGACATCAAGCGCACCTCCGTCGACGACCAGAGCGACGGCAGGAGCAGCGTCTGGACCGACACCCTCTCCGTCGACGACCCCGCCTCGGGCCTGCGGCTCGCCTCGTACCGCCTGCGGCTCACCCTGCTGCGCACCCCCGGCTCCCGGGTCACCCCCACCGTCTGGCGGCTCGGCGCCATGGCCTCCGACGTCCCGGACCGCTTCACGGTGCCGGCCTCCGTGCCGGGCGTGGGAAGGGGGGTCGAACTGCCCGTGCCGCGCTACTCGCAGGAGATCCACAAGGGTCAGTACCCGCAGTACGACAACGGTGGCGAGGCCTGGTGCAGCCCGACGGGCTCCCAGATGGTCATCGAGTACTGGGGCCGCGAGCCGGCCGCCGCCGACCTGGCCTGGGTCGACCCCTCCTACGCGGACCCCCAGGTCGACCACGCCGCCCGCTACACCTACGACAGCCAGTACGAGGGCTGCGGCAACTGGCCGTTCAACGCGGCCTACGCGGCCACGTACCACGACATGGTCGCCGTCATCACCCGGCTGCGCGGCCTGAACGACATCGAACTGCTGATCAGGGCCGGCATCCCGGTGATAACGTCCCAGTCCTTCCTCGCCTCCGAACTCGACGGCGCGGGGTACGGGACCTCCGGGCACCTGATGTGCGTCATCGGCTTCACCGCCGACGGCGACGTCATCGCCAACGACCCCGCGAGCCCCGACGACGCCTCGGTGCGCCGCGTCTACAAGCGGTCGCAGTTCGAGACCATCTGGCTCAGGACCAAGCGCTACACCGCCGACGGGCAGCTGCGCAGCGGCACGGGCGGCGTCTGCTACCTCTACTGGCCCCTGCGGCCCTCGGGCCGCCAGGCCCGGGCCCTGCAGCGGATCGGGGTGCTCTAGGCCCCGGCGGGCGGGGTCAGCCGCCGGAGGGTACGGGTGCGAGCGGGCGCAGCGAGAAGCTGATGCTCGGCACGGGCAGCAGGCTCGGCAGGTGGGTCGGGTAGATCGGGTAGGTCGGGCGGTACGAGGGGAAGGCCGTCCGCCAGTCCTGGGCCGGCTGGTAGCCGGTCGCGCCGGGTAGGCCCGGGCCGCATTCCAGGCTGCCGTTGACGACGTGACAGGGCGTCCCGCCGGGCGGCGGCGTCGTGCCGTCGCCGCCGCCGGCGATCGCCACGACGATCCCGACGAGGGCGGCGGCGCCGACCGTCACGAGCCCGACGCGGGTCTGGTGCTTCCTCTGCTGCTCCGCGTCGGGGTCCACCACGGTCGTGAACCGCCATCCCTGGAACGACGGCTCCTTCGCGTCGCCCGGTCCCTCCGCCAGCCACGGATGCGCCGGATCGGGCGGTCCCGAGCGGTCGGGGTCCACGTCCAGGAGCGTGAGGTGGAGGCGCAGCCGGTCGAGCTGGGGCGGCTCGGAGAGCGCCTCCGTGACGAGCACGCGCAGCCCGTCGTCGGCCAGGCCGTCGCACACCAGGCGGGTGCTCCCGCCCCACAGGGGGACCCAGGCGGCCCGCCCCTCCCGGAGCAAGGTGTGGCCCACCAGTGCGTGCAGCGACTGCGCCAGCTCCTCGCCGGTGCCGTCGAACTCCCGGGCCAGCGCGCCCGGTCCGTCGTCGGCGAGCAGGCGCAGCACGGTGTCCAGCCCCGGAAGCCGCTCGCCGGTCGCGCGCGACGCGGCACGCAGGAGGTCCCAGGCACGCGTGCCCGCCACGCGGTTGGCGGAGAGCTCGATCCAGCGCTCCCACGGGACGGTCGTCCGGCTGTGGGCCAGCGGACCGCGCAGTTCCCCGAGCACACGTCCCACGTCCCCGGGGAGCAGCCGGAGCGCGCCGCTCCCGTCGTCCTCCCCGGGCGGGACGTCGAGTTCCCGCAGACGGCGCAGCCTGAGACCGAGCGGCGGGTGCGAGTCGCGCCGGTGCGGGCGGACGCGGTCGTCGTCCACCGGTACGCGCCGGACGCCCAGCTCGCCGAGGAGCGAACGGAACGCCAGGTAGGGGTTGTCGGGGTGCATCCCCACCAGTGCGGCCGGATCGAGCCATTCCTGCTGGAACCTCCGCCACGCCACCGCGGTGCCGTGCGTCGCGCGCAGCGCCGACGCCGTCACCTCGTGCCCGGCCAGGCGTGCGGCCGTGCGGTCCGCCTCCAGCTCCTGGCGGCGTCGTACCGCGAAGGTGAGCCACCGGAAGACCAGCGCGTACAGCCGTACGGAGCCGCGCACCACGAGGTGCGGGAGGGAGAACCACCTCGTCCCGGTGTTCCACTGGCCGAGGGTCGTGGCCAGGGCGGCGTCGCACCGGTACGCGACGGCCCCGAAGCGCGTGTGACGGTGGGAGAAGTGGCCGAACTCGTGGGCCAGCACGGCCCTCAGCTCCGCGTGGGTGAGGCTCGCCAGCAGGGGCAGGCCCAGGTGGAGCCGGCGCTGCCCGGACAGCAGGCCCAGCGCGGCCCCGTCCTCGGACACGGACGCGTTGACGTCCCCGGTCAGCAGCAGCACGTCAGGCGGGCGCGCCCCGACCTGCCAGGCGATGCCGGTGGCCAACTCCCACAGCGCGGAGGCCTCTTCGCGGGACACCGGTACCGCGTCCGCCCGCAGCGGCGGCGCCCTGGTGATCGCGCCCAGCCCCTGGACGATGCTCAGGAGCAGCGGGACGGCGGCCGCCGCGACGATGACACCGCGCATGGCGAGGTCGGCGTGACCGTCCCGGGCCGCGAGCAGGAAGAGGCCGAGCAGACCCAGCACGCCGAGCCCGAGCCCGCCGATCAGCACGACCAGACCCGCCAGCAGCACGATCGCCAACAGCGCCCGTAACGACGCCCACACCGCGCTCATCGGTCACCCCCCTCGCGTCCCCCGTGTCCCTCGATGATGCCCGCTCGCGGACGGCGTGGACCACTTGTCCACAGGCCCCTCAGCCGACCGGTACGCGCGCGTAACGGCCCACCACGCACAGGTCGTCGCCGATGCGTGCGGCGGCCTCGAGGAGCGGGGGCAGCAGTTCGGAACGCGACTGCTCCACGGAGCGGCGGCTGGCGTGCATGGAGACGTTGATCGCGGCCACCACCCGGCCGCCGCGGTCGCGGACGGGGACGGCGATGGACCGCAGGCCCTCCTCCAGCTCCTCGCTGACCAGGGCGTGCCCCTCGGCGGCGACCTCGTCGAGGACACGGGCCAGGCGCGGTGCGTCCGTGACGGTGTGCCGGGTCAGCCGTGCGAAGCCGGTGCGCGCGAGGTGTGCCGCGCGGTCCCGGGCGGGCAGCCCCGCCAGCAGGACGCGCCCCATCGCGGTGGCGTAGGCGGGGAAGCGGGTGCCGACCGTGATGTTGACGCTCATGATGCGGACGGTGGGCACGCGCGCCACGTACTGGATGTGCTCGCCGGACAGCACCGCCATCGACGCGGAGTCGTGCACCGCCCCGACCAGTTCGATCAGATGGGGCAGGGCGATCTCGGGGAGCGTCAGCCGCGACAGGTGGGCGCAGCCCAGCTCCAGCACGTGCGGGGTGAGCCGGAAGAGGCGGCCCTCGGAGGCGATGTAGCCCAGGTGCTCCAGGGTGATGAGGGAGCGCCGCGCGGTGGCGCGGGCCAGCCCGGTGGCCTCGGCGACGGCCGTGAGGGGGAGTTCGGCCCGGCCCCCGCCGAAGGCGGTGAGCACGGCGAGCCCGCGGGCCAGGGACTCCACGAACTCCGGCCCGAGCTCCTGCTTGGAGGCCCGCGTCCAGGCGGCGGGCGAGGGCGACGCGTCGGTGGGGGAGGGGGCGGGGGCGTCGGCGGGCCGTGAGAGGGCGTCCTCCATGGCCGCGACCGTCTCCCGCAGCCGGGGCAGCACGGCCTCGCGCAGCGACTCGGCGCTGTGCCTGCTGGTGTGGCTGACCACGCTCACCGCGCACACCGGCTGCCCGGCGCTGTCCCGTACGGGCACGGCGACGGCGATCAGTCCCGGTTCGATCAGCTGGTCGTCCGCCGACCAGCCGTGGGTGCGCGCGGCGGCGACCCGCTCCGGGAAGGAGGCGGCGGCGTCGCCGTGTCCGCGGGGCAGTGCGGGGAAGCCGGTGTCCAGCGGGTCCGCCGCGCGGCGGTGGCGCCACCGTTCCCATCCGGCGTCGTCCCAGTCGCCGGCGAAGAGCGCCCCGGGGGCGCCGCGCTCGGCCGGCAGCTGGTCGCCGATGCGGAAGGTCAGGGACATCGCGCGGCGCCGGGTCGCCTGGTGGACGAAGCGGACCCCGTCGCCGTCCGGCACGGCGATGGACACGGACTCGTCCAGGCCGTCGGCCAGGGCGTCGGCGAGCGGACCCAGCAGGTCGGGGAAGCGGCTGGCGGCGAGGTAGGCGTTGCCGAGTTCCATCAGCCGGGGGGCGAGGACGGCGTCCCGGCCCTCGACCCGCAGGTACCCGGTGCGGACGAGCGTGCTGACCACCCGGTCCACCGTGGACCGCGCCAGGCCGGTGGCCCGCACGAGGTCGCCGACCGAGCGCCGGCCGTCGGCCGCGGCCAGCTCGCGCAGCACCGCCAGTCCCCGGACGAGGGGGCCGACGGCCTCCTGCGGCGGGGGAGTGGTCGCGGTGGTCAGCGGTGTCATCAGCACTCCAGCGTGGCGAAACGTCGTCGAAACCGTACCGCCCCGGAACGTTGACAGAGCGGGCGCCCGAGGATCACACTCGGGCACAAGCAATTGTGAACTTAAGTTCACTGGACGAACAAGAAGGTGGGCGCAGGATGGACAAGGTGGTCGCCTCGGCCGCTGAGGCCGTAGCGGACGTCCAGGACGGCGCGTCGCTGGCGGTCGGCGGCTTCGGCCTGAGCGGCGTGCCGAACACGCTGGTCCAGGCCCTCTACGAAGCCGGGGTCAGCGGTCTCGCCGTCGTCTCCAACAACTGCGGCGCCCTCGACTCGGGCCTCGCGGTCCTGCTCGCCGCGCGCCGCATCTCCCGTGTCACCGGCAGCTACATCGGGGCCAACAAGGAGTTCGCCCGCCAGTACCTGGCCGGCGAACTGGAGCTCGAACTGATCCCGCAGGGCACCTTGGCCGAGCGCCTGCGCGCCGGCGGCTGCGGCATCCCCGCCTTCTACACCCCGGCCGGCGTCGGCACCCAGGTCGCCGAGGGCGGCCTGCCCTGGCGCTACGACGGGGACGGAGGCGTGGCACTGGCCTCCGAGCCGAAGGAGGTGCGCGCGTTCGACGGCGTCGAGTACGTCCTGGAGCGCGGCATCACCACCGACTTCGCGCTCGTCCGCGCCGCCAAGGGCGACCGCCACGGCAACCTGGTCTTCAACAAGGCCTCCCGCAACTTCAACCCGCTCGCCGCGATGGCCGGCCGGATCACCGTCGCCGAGGTCGAGGAACTCGTCGAGCCCGGCGCGATCGACCCCGACCAGGTGCACCTGCCCGGCATCTTCGTCCAGCGCGTGGTGGCGCTCACCCCGGAGCAGGCCGCCGACAAGAAGATCGAATTCCGTACGGTCACGGCCAGGGAGGTGCGGGCCTGATGGCCTGGACACGCGACGAGATGGCCGCCCGCGCGGCCCGGGAACTGCGCGACGGCGAATACGTCAACCTCGGCATCGGCCTGCCGACGCTGATCCCCAACCACCTCCCCGAGGGCGTCGAGGTCATCCTGGAGTCCGAGAACGGCATCCTCGGCACGGGCCCCTTCCCCGACGAGGACGAGGTCGACCCCGACCTGATCAACGCGGGCAAGGAGACCGTCACCGTCCTGCCCGGCGCGGCCTTCTTCGACTCCGCGCTGTCCTTCGGGATGATCCGCGGTGGTCACATCGACACCGCCGTGCTCGGTGCCATGCAGGTCTCCGCCCGCGGCGACCTGGCGAACTGGGCCGTCCCCGGCAAGCTCGTCACCGGCATCGGCGGCGCGATGGACCTGGTGCACGGCGCCCGGCGGGTCATCGTCACCATGACCCACACCGCCAAGGACGGCAGCCCCAAGATCCTCCAGGAGTGCGCGCTGCCGCTCACCGGCCGGGCCTGCGTGGACCGGATCATCACCGACCTGGGCGTCCTCGACGTCACCGACGGGGGACTCGTCCTCGTGGAGACCGCCCCCGGCGTCACCACGCAGGAGATCCTGGACAAGACCGCGGCCCCGGTGCACGTCGCCGTCGCCGCAGAAGGGAGCGCCCGATGAGCGGGCAGCTGCGTGAGGTGTACGTCGTCGACGCCGTCCGTACCCCGGTCGGCAAGTACGGCGGCGCCCTGTCAGGAGTGCGTCCCGACGACCTCGCGGCGCACGTCGTGGCCTCGCTGGTGGCCCGTACGCCCGAGCTCGACCCGGCCCGGATCGACGACGTCTTCTTCGGTGACGCCAACGCGGCGGGCGAGGACAACCGCAACGTCGCCAGGATGGCCGCACTGCTCGCCGGGCTGCCCGTCACCGTGCCCGGCACCACGGTCAACCGGCTCTGCGGCTCCGGCATGGAGGCCGTGATCCAGGCCGCCCGCGCCGTGGCCGTCGGCGACGTCTCCGTCGCCATCGCCGGCGGTGTGGAGTCCATGAGCCGGGCCCCCTGGGTGCTGCCCAAGCCCGAACGCGCCTTCCCCGCGGGCCACCAGGAGCTGTACTCCACCACCCTCGGCTGGCGCATGGTCAACCCGAGGATGGACCCGCGGTGGACCATCCCGCTCGGCGAGAGCGCGGAGCTCATCGCCGACCGGCACGGCATCACCAGGGAGCAGCAGGACGCCTTCGCCGTCGCCAGCCACGAGAAGGCGGCCCGCGCCTGGAAGGACGGCCTGTACGAGGCCGAGGTCGTCCCGGTCGACGGCGTGGACCTGCCGCGCGACGAGACGATCCGCGACACCACCTCCATGGAGGCGCTCGCCCGCCTCAAGCCCGCCTTCCGCAAGGACGGCGGCACCGTCACCGCGGGCAACTCCTCGCCCCTCAACGACGGGGCAGCCGCGCTGCTCGTCGTCGACGAGGAGGGCCTGAAGGCCACCGGCCGCGAGCCGCTCGCGCGCATCCGCGCCTCGGCGGTCACCGGCATCGAGCCCGACTACTTCGGCCTCGCCCCCGTCGAGGCCGTCCGCAAGGCGCTGGCCAAGGCCGGCAAGGGCTTCGGCGACCTCAGCACCGTCGAGCTCAACGAGGCCTTCGCCTCGCAGGTGCTCGGCTGCCTCGCCGGATGGCCCGAGCTCGACCCCTCGATCGTCAACCCGCGCGGCGGCGCCATCGCCGTCGGCCACCCGCTCGGTGCCTCCGGCGCCCGCATCGCCGGCGCCGTCGCCCACCAGCTCGCGGCCGCGGGTTCGGGCACCGGCCTCGCCGCCCTGTGCATCGGCGTCGGGCAGGGTCTCGCCCTCGTCCTGGAAAGGTAGGAGCCCTCCGCATGAGCAGCCCCCTCACCCAGGGCGAGATCTCCGCCGAGATCGCCGACGAGCGCGCGGCCTATGCCAAGCGACGTGCCGACGGCGGCGCCGCCGAGGACCACCCCGACCGCGGCTACGCCCCCTACCGGAGCAGCGTCCTGCGCCATCCCAAGCGCCCGTTGGTGGCGGCGGGGCCGGCCGCCGGCGACCCCGAGGCCGTGGAGCTCTCGGGCCCGGTCTTCGGCGTCACCGACGTCACCGCCCTCGACCACGACCTGACGCGGCAGCACCAGGCCGAGCCGCTGGGCGAGCGCATCAAGGTCACCGGGCGCGTCCTGGACCGCGCGGGCCGGCCCGTGCGCGGCCAGCTCGTCGAGATCTGGCAGGCCAACGCCTCCGGTCGCTACGCGCACCAGCGGGACGACCATCCCGCCCCGCTGGACCCGAACTTCACGGGTGTCGGCCGCACCCTGACCGGGGACGACGGCACCTACGCGTTCGTCACCATCAAGCCCGGCGCCTACCCCTGGCGCAACCACCTGGGTGCCTGGCGCCCGGCGCACATCCACTTCTCGCTCTTCGGCCCGGCGTTCACCCAGCGCCTGGTCACCCAGATGTACTTCCCCGGGGACCCGCTCTTCGCGTACGACCCGATCCTGCAGTCCGTCACGGACGACTCGGCCCGGCAGCGGCTGGTCGCGACGTACGACCACGACCTGTCCACCCCCGAATGGTCGCTCGGCTACCGCTGGGACATCGTCCTGGACGGCCCGGCCGCCACCTGGATCGAGGAGGGTCGATGAGCGGCGAGGCACCCGCCCCCACGCCCTCGCAGACCGTGGGCCCCTTCTACGGCTACGCGCTGCCGTTCCCCCAGGGCGGCGACCTCGCCCCCGCCGGGCACCCGGACACCGTCACCGTCCACGGCTGGGTCTACGACGGCGCGGGGCAGCCCGTCCCCGACGCGCTCATCGAGGTCTGGCAGCCCGCCCCCGACGGCTCCCGGCACGGCGCCCCCGGTTCGCTGCGCCGCGACCAGGTCACCGGGGCGGTCCTCGGGCGCGACGGACTGGTCTTCACCGGCTTCGGGCGCGTCGCCACCGACGCGGACGGACACTACGTGATCCGCACGTTCCCGCCCGGCGGCGTCCCGTACCTGTCGCTGATCGTCTTCGCCCGCGGTCTCCTCCACCACCTGCACACCCGGGTCTACCTCCGCGACGCCGAGGGGGACCCGCTGCTCGGCTCCCTGGAGCCGCAGCGGCGTGCCACCCTGGTCGCCACTCCGGAGGGCGGGCGCGTCCACCGCTTCGACGTCCGGCTCCAGTACGACGGAGTGCATGAGGAGACGGTCTTCCTTGCCTTCGACTGACCCCGCCGCGGACGTCGGCCTGCTCTCCCCGGTCCGGGCCGGGTCGGCCGCCGAGGAGGCGACCGGGGACGCGGCCTTCGTACGGGGCATGCTCGACGCGGAGGCCGCACTGACCCGGGCGCAGGCCGCGCTGGGTCTCGCGCCGGTGTCCGCGGCGGCCGCGGTGACCGCCGCCGCGGCCGAGCCCGGCCGGTTCGACCCGCGCGACCTCGCGCTGCGCGCCCGGGCCGGCGGCAACCCGGTGATCCCGCTGGTCGCCGACCTGACCGAGGCGGTGGGGGAGCGGGACGCGAACGCCGCCGGCTATGTGCACCGCGGCGCCACCAGCCAGGACATCCTGGACACCGCGGCGATGCTCGTCGCGTCCCGCGCGCTGGGCCCTGTCCTGGACGACCTCGCCGCCGCGGCCGGGGCGTTCGGACGGCTCGCGACGGAGCACCGCGACACCCCGATGGCCGGACGCACGCTGACGCAGCACGCCGTCCCCACCACCTTCGGACTCAAGGCGGCCGGCTGGCGCTCCCTGGTCCTGGACGCGTACGACCGGCTGACCGCCGTCCGCGGCGACCTGCCCGTGCAACTCGGCGGTGCCGCGGGCACGCTCGCCGCCTTCGGCGCCTTCGCCGAGGCGGACGGCACCGCCCCCGGCGCGAACGCCGCCGCCGCTCCGCGGCTCCTCGCCGCCTACGCCGCCGAGACCGGGCTGGCGGAACCCGTTCTCCCCTGGCACACCCTGCGGACGCCCATCGCCGACCTCGCCGGGGCACTCGCCTTCGCGGCGGGCGCGCTGGGCAAGGTCGCCGCCGACGTACTGGTGCTGTCGCGCACCGAGGTCGGCGAGGTCACCGAGGGCGCCGGCGGGGGTTCCTCGGCCATGCCCCACAAGGCCAACCCCGTCCGCGCCACGCTCATCGCCGCCACGGCCCGCCAGGTGCCGGCGCTCGCCGCCGTGCTGTACGGCTCCCTGGCCGCGGAGGACGAACGCCCGGCCGGCGCCTGGCACGCCGAATGGCAGCCCCTGCGCGAGGCGTTGCGCCTCGTCGGCGGCGCCGCCCGTGACGCCGCCGGACTCGCCGCGGGCCTGCGCGTCCACCCGCACCGCATGCGCGAGACCCTCGGCACGACGGGCGGTCTGGTGGTCACCGAACGTCTCGCCGCGGCCCTGACCGCTCTCATGGGCCGCGGCGAGGCCAAGTCCGCCCTCGCACGGGCCTCCAGACGCGTCGCCGAGGAGGGGATCGCCCTCGACGACGCCCTGGCGCAGGAGCCGGCCCTCGGCGGCCTCCTCCCCGAGGGACGCCTCCGGGAGCTCACCGACCCCACCCGCTACACGGGGTCGGCCGGCGCTCTCGTCGACCGCGCCCTGCGCCGTCCCGCCCCGGGGACGTCCTCGTGACCGCCCCCGCCCCCTTCCGCGACCCGGGCCGATCGGGGTACGCCATGTCCGGGGGACTTCGGGCCCGGGCGGGCGCCCGCCCGGCCGCCGGGCCCTGAATGGGCGCCGTGACACCGCCGTACGCACCCGTCAGCACCATCCGCGAGGAGCCCGCATGAGCACGCCGCACGAGGCCGTGGAGCCCCGACTGCCGCACCACCGGGTGGACGGCGCGCCGGGCCTGCCGCCGCTGATCCTCGGGCCGAGCCTGGGCACCTCGCTCGCCGTGTGGGACCCGCAGGTCCCCGCCCTCGCCCGCGGGCACCGCGTCATCCGCTGGGACCTGCCCGGCCACGGCGGCAGCCCCGCCGCGCTGCTCCCGGAGGGCGGCACGGTCGAGGACCTGGCCCGCTCGGTGCTGGCCCTCGCCGACGCGCTCGGCGCCGACCGCTTCGCCTACGCCGGCGTCTCCCTCGGCGGGGCCGTGGGGACCTGGCTCGCGATCCACCACCCCGAACGGGTCGCCGCGCTCGCGATCGTGTGCTCCTCCGCCGACTTCGGCGACCCGGACGGCTGGCGGGAACGCGCGGCCCTGGTCAGGGCGAAGGGCACGGGACCCGTCGCCGACACCGCGGCCACCCGCTGGTTCACCCCGGAGTTCGCCGGCGACCCCGCCGTCGGCGCCCTCCTGGACGACCTGCGCGCCGCCGACCCGGAGGCGTACGCGACCCTCTGCGACGCCCTCGCCGCCTACGACGTACGCGCCGACCTGTCCCGGATCACCGCGCCCACCCTCGTCGTCGCGGGCCGCGGCGACCCGGCGACCCCGGTCGCGGACGCCCGTGTCCTCGCCGACGGCATCCCCGGGGCGAGCCTCACCGAGGTGGCGCACGCCGCCCACCTGGCCGGCGTCGAGCGCCCGGCCCCCGTCCTCGCGGCGCTCCTGCAGCACTTCGCCACCGAGCCGGCCGCCGACGACGGCGCCCGCCACACCGAGGGCATGGCCGTCCGCCGTGCCGTGCTCGGCGACGCGCACGTCGACCGGGCGGTCGCCCGCACCACCGCCTTCACCGCCCCCTTCCAGGACTTCATCACCCGCTACGCATGGGGTGAGATCTGGACCCGGCCGGGCCTGAGCCGCAGGACCCGCAGCTGCATCACCCTCACCGCGCTGGTGGCCCACGGCCACCTGGACGAGCTGGCGATGCACGTGCGCGCCGCGCGGCACAACGGCCTGACCTGGGAGGAGATCCAGGAGGTCCTGCTCCAGTCCGCCGTCTACTGCGGCGTTCCCGCGGCCAACGCCGCGTTCGCCGTGGCGAACCGCATCCTCGAGGAAGAAGAGGAGTAGGAGAACACATGCAGCACCACACCACCGTCGCCATCGTCGGCGCCGGTCCCGCAGGCCTCCTGCTGGCCCGTCTGCTCCATCGCTCCGGCATCGACTGCGTCGTCCTGGAGAGCCGCGACCGCGAGTACGTCGAGCAGCGCCAGCGCGCCGGGATCCTGGAACAGGGCACGGTCGACGTGCTCCGCTCGTCCGGCGCGGGCGCGCGCCTGGACCGCGAGGGCCTCGTCCACGACGGCATCGAGCTGCGCTGGGACCGCCGCTCCCACCGACTGGACTTCCCGGCCCTCACCGGCGGACGGCGCGTGTGGGTCTACGCCCAGACCGAGGTCGTCAAGGACCTGATCGCCCTCCATCTCCAGGACGGGGCGCCGCTGCTGTTCGGCGCCCCTGTGCACGCGGTCGAGGGGGCCGATACGGACCGCCCGGTGGTCCGCTACCGCCACGAGGGCCGGGAGAAGACCCTCACCTGCGACTACGTCGTCGGCTGCGACGGCTTCCACGGCGTGACGCGCGCGGCGGTCCCGGAGCACGCCCGGCGGACGTACGAGCGGGTGTACCCCTTCTCGTGGCTGGGGATCCTCGCCGACGTCGCGCCGTCCTGCGAGGAGTTGATCTACGCGCACTCGCCCCGCGGTTTCGCGCTGCACAGCATGCGTTCCTCCCAGGTCAGCCGGCTCTACCTGCAGGTGCCGAGCGGCACCGATCCCGCCGAATGGTCCGACGAGCGGATCTGGGGCGAACTGGACGCCCGCTTCGCCCTCGACGGGGACTGGAAGCTGGAGCGCGGTCCCATCACCTCCAAGGCCGTGCTGCCGATGCGCAGCTTCGTGACCGAGCCGATGCGCTGGGGCCGCGTGCTGCTCGCCGGCGACGCCGCGCACATCGTGCCGCCGACCGGCGCCAAGGGCCTCAACCTGGCGGCCGCCGACGTCATCGTCCTGGCCCGTGCCTTCGCCGCCCTGGCGGAGACCGGTTCCTCCGCCCTGCTCGACGCCTACTCCGACACCTGCCTGCGGCGGGTGTGGCGTGCCGAGCACTTCTCCTGGTTCATGACCACGACCCTGCACACCGACCCGGCGCAGAGCGACTTCGACACCCGGCTGCAGATCTCCCAGCTCGACCGCATCGCCGCCTCCCCGCACGCGGCGGCCGAACTCGCCGAGAACTACGCGGGCCTGGAGATCGGTTAGCCCGGGACCGAACCTCTTACGCCTTGCTTACGTGCGGCCCCGGCGGTCCGCAACCGCCTCGCGCGGGCTTACGGTGAGGGGTATGGAAGGCAAGGGCACGCCGGTCGGCCGGCGCGTGGTGCTCGGGATGCTCGGGCTGGGCGCCCTGGGGGTGGCGTTCGGCAGCCGCGCGCAGGACGGACTGGACTCGGCGCTCTCCCAGGTGGCGGGGAAGGACCCCACCGGGCTCAGCGGACTGCTCCCCGGGGGCGGCGGCTTCCGCATCTACAACGTGGCGGACTCCGTTCCCCACCGGGACGCGACCGACTACCGCCTCACCGTCTCCGGCCTCGTCGACCGGAAGGCCACCCACACCCTGGCCGAACTGCGGGCGATGCCGCAGACCAGGATGGTGCGCGACGTGCAGTGCGTGACCGGGTGGCGCGTGCCGGGCACGCCCTTCGAGGGGGTGCGGCTGTCCCACCTCCTCGACCTCGCGGGCGTGCAGGACGGTGCCGGCGCCGTGCGCTTCACCTGCTTCGACGGGGTCTACAGCGAGAGCCTCACCCTCGAACAGGCCGTCAGGGACGACGTCCTGGTCGCCCTGCGGATGCAGGACAAGCCGGTGACCACGGCCCACGGCGGCCCCGTGCGGCTCTACGTGGCGCCGATGTACTTCTACAAGTCCGCCAAGTGGCTCTCGGGCATCGAGGTCACCCGGGACGTGCGGCCCGGCTACTGGGAGCACTACGGCTACGACGTCGACGCCTGGGTCGGCCGCTCGAACGGACGCCACGATGACCCCACGTCCTGAGACCGTGCGCCGCTTCACCCGCGGCGAGCGCTGGGTGCACCGCAGCACGGCCGCCCTGATGCTGGTCTGCCTCTGCACGGCGGCGGCCCTCTACCTGCCCCCGCTCGCCGAACTCGTCGGCCGCAGGCGGCTGGTGGTCACCGTGCACGAATGGTCGGGCATCGCCCTGCCGCTGCCCGCCCTCGCGGGCCTCGCCTCCCGCGCCTTCCGGCGCGACCTGCGGCTGCTCAACCGGTTCGCCCCCTACGACCGGGGCTGGCTGCGGGACGCGCTGCGCCGCGTCCCCCACGACCGTCGTGCGGCGGGGAAATTCAACGCCGGGCAGAAGCTGTACGCGTCCTTCGCCGCGGGCGCGGTGCTCGTCATGCTCGGCACCGGGCTGCTGATGATGTTCCCGCACCTGAGCGGCTTGGTGTGGCGTACCGGCGCGACCTTCGTCCACGACTGGCTGGCCCTGGCGGTGGCCGTGGTGGTCGCGGGACACCTGTGGATGGCGGCCGACGACCCGCAGGCGCGGCTGGGGATGCGCACCGGGTTCGTCACGCCGGAATGGGCGCGCCGCCACCATCCGCGGTGGGAGCGTACGGAGTCCGAGGAGCCTGGGGAGCACGGCGGGTCCGGGGAGCCCGGGGACCGGCCGCGCACCCCCGCCGCCTGACGCCCCGTAGGGGCAGACGCGCGGCCCGCGGGTCCAGGGGGTCAGTGAACCAGACAACGGTGTCAGCTTCTTGACGTGCCGTCGACGCCCGCCGTCGGCGGCGCGTCGTCATGTTCATGTAATTTTTGCCGTCCGGCATCTACTCGCATAGACCCCTGGGGCCCCATCCTGGCTTCGCACACCAGTACCACCTGTTCGGTTCCGCATCCGGTTGCACCGCCATGCCCGCGCGTCACACCGCGCCCGTCAGTGACTGGAGTCCCCATGCGCCGAATCACGACCGGCTTCGCCGCCACCGCGGTCGCCGCCGTCGCCACCGTCGTCTTCACCGTCCCCGCCCAGGCCGCACCCGCCGACAAGGCCCAGGTGCTCGCCGGTTGGACCCAGACCAGCGCCTCGAGCTACAACGCCTGGTGGTCCGCCCGCGGCAACCAGGGCGCCTGGGCCGCCTACGGCTTCGACTGGTCCACCGACTACTGCAGCAGCTCCCCGGACAACCCCTTCGGCTTCCCGTTCCAGAACTCCTGCGCCCGGCACGACTTCGGCTACCGCAACTACAAGGCGATGGGCTCCTTCTCCGCCAACAAGAGCCGCCTCGACAGCGCCTTCTACGAGGACCTCAAGCGCATCTGCGCCGGCTACAGCGGCGCCACCGCGACCGCCTGCAACAGCACCGCCTGGACCTACTACCAGGCGGTCAAGGCCTTCGGCTGACCCGTACGCCGAGCGGCCCGGCACCGGTCGTTCCGGTGCCGGGCCGCTTCGCGGAGCCGGGTCAGGCGACCGTACCGGACTTGGCGATCTCGACGCGGGCGCTGGTCGCGCCGGTGCGGGAGCCGAGCGACTCGATCTTCTTGACGACGTCCATGCCGTCGACGACCTCGCCGAAGACCACGTGCTTGCCGTCGAGCCAGTCGGTGACGATCGTGGTGATGAAGAACTGCGAGCCGTTGGTGTTCGGGCCCGCGTTGGCCATGGAGAGCTGGCCGGGCTTGGTGTGCTTGAGCTGGAAGTTCTCGTCGGCGAACTTCTCACCGTAGATGCTCTTGCCACCGGTGCCGTTGCCGGCGGTGAAGTCGCCTCCCTGGAGCATGAAGTCGGGGATCACGCGGTGGAAGTGCGAACCCTCGAAGCCGAAGCCGTGCTCGCCGGTGGCGAGCTCACGGAAGTTCCGCGCGGTCTTGGGGACCACGTCGTCGAACAGGGTGAACACGATCCGTCCGGCGGGCTCGCCGTCGATCGTGATGTCGAAGAACACGTCGTTGCTGTTCATGCCCCCATTTTCGCATCCATCACGCCCGGCCTCCGACGCGCCCCGCGGAAACGCGCTTGACGGGTGACCCGGCCGGACACCAGCATCCGGGGCATGCCCGAACCCGTGACCCTGGAAGGCAAGCACGTCCGCCTGGAGCCGCTGAGCGCCGCCCACGCGGACGGGCTGCTGCGCGCCGCCGACGAATCCCGCGACACCTACGCCTACACAAAGGTGCCGGCCGACCGCGAGGCGATGGCGCGCTACGTCGAGGAGGCCCTCCAGGACCAGGCGACCGGGGCCGCGCTCCCCTTCGCCGTGCGGGACGTCCAGCGTGGCGCCCTGATCGGCTCCACGCGGTTCCTCGACCTCGACCACTGGACGGCCACCCCCGCCTGGCCCGCCGGCCGCTCCGTGCCCCGCAGCGGCGCGGTGCCCACCGTCGCCGAGATCGGCAGCACCTGGCTCGGCGCCTCCGCCCAGCGCACCCCCTGCAACACCGAGGCGAAGCTGCTGCTGCTCACCCACGCGTTCGACGTGTGGGACGTGTTGCGCGTCACCCTGAAGACGGACGCGCGCAACGCGCGCTCCCGCGCGGCGATCGAGCGCATCGGCGGCCGTTTCGAGGGCATCCGCCGCGCCCACACCCTCGCCGTGGACGGCACCGTCCGCGACAGCGCGTACTACTCCATCGTCGCCGGCGAGTGGCCCGGCGTCCGCGCCGCGCTGGAGGCCCGTCTCGTCTGAGCCGGGCACCGACGCGGAAGGGCGGGCCCCTGCGGGGGCCCGCCCTTCCGTACGTGCGGAGCGGCCGTTACGGGATGCGGACGCCCGCCTCCGCCGAGAGGCGGTCGATCTCGGCGAGCTCGTCCGCGGTGAGCGGGCCCGCGTCGAGGGCGGCGAGGTTCTGGTCGAGCTGGGCGACGCTGCTCGCGCCGATGAGGACGGAGACGACCCGCGGGTCGCGCAGCACCCAGCTCAGGGCCAGCTGCGCCAGGGTCTGACCGCGCTCGCCGGCGAGCTTGTTGAGGGCGTGCAGGAAGGTGAGCTTCCGCTCGGTCAGGGCGTCGCGCTTGAGGAAGTGGCCGAGCGCCATCCGCGAGTCGGCCGGCACGCCCTGGAGGTATCGGTCGGTGAGCTGGCCCTGGGCGAGCGGCGAGTACGCGATGAGCGCGGTGCCGGTGTCGCCGACGGCGTCGAGGACCCCGGCCTCCGGGTCGCGCTGGAGGATGCTGTAGGCGGCCTGGTGGATCAGCAGCGGGGTGCCCAGCTCGCGCAGGATCTCCGTCGCCCGGCGGTGCGCCTCGGCGGGGTAGTTGGAGATGCCGGCGTACAGGGCCTTGCCCTGGCGGACCGCGGAGTCCAGGGCGCCCATGGTCTCCTCCAGGGGCGTGTCCGGGTCGAAGCGGTGCGAGTAGAAGACGTCCACGTGGTCCAGGCCCATGCGGCCCAGCGACTGGTCCAGCGACGAGAGCAGGTACTTGCGGCTGCCCCATTCGCCGTACGGTCCCGGCCACATGTCGTACCCGGCCTTGGTGGCGATGAAGAGCTCGTCGCGGTACGGGCGGAAGTCCTGGGCGAACAGGGTGCCGAAGTTGGCCTCGGCCGAGCCGGCGGGCGGGCCGTAGTTGTTGGCCAGGTCGATGTGGACCACGCCGCGGTCGACGGCGCGGCGCAGCACCGCGCGCTGGTTCTCCAACGGCGAGGTGTCGCCGAAGTTGTGCCACAGGCCCAGGGACACGACGGGCAGCAGGACCCCGCTGCGCCCGGTCCTGCGGTATTCCATCGAGGCGTAGCGGTCGTCGGCGGCGAGGTAGGGCACGCGAGGTCTCCCGGGCGATGTAAGAAAATGTGCGGGATTGGGAGGCTACCGTCGCCCAATCGGCGCTGTCACGTCCGTTCTCCGGACGGCGGCCGTCGTGCACGTCCCCTTCTGGCCCCGCCGGAGGGGTGGTTGTGGCGCACGCCACACCGCGGAACGCCTCGGTGCGGCCCGTCCGGGAATCGCGGACCCCCCTCGGCGGTTGGATCCGGGGGGTGTTCCTCCGGGGGACCTCAGGACGGCGCGGTCCGGGGCGGGTTGGACCGGAACACGTCCTGCCTTATCCGGCATTAAGCCGCCTAACCGGACATATGCGTCCACAGTGCATGCGTAGGGAATCGATGCGTGATGGGTGTCACGCGCCGAACACGCAGCGGAGGCCACGGGCCACGCAGCGTCTAATTTTCCCGCCGAATTTCACCGGGTGATATCACGCAATTACCGTGGGACAGTTTTCCGCCTACGCAGAGCGGACACTTCTCACCTAAAGTCACAGAAGCGGATGATCGACTTGCGGTCCGCCGGGGGGCGTGATTCCGGTCCTTGCTCCGGGACGATTCCGTCGTTTAGCTTCCAGATCTCGCAGGACAAATTCCTGCGAGATTCTTCCGGGTAGAACGCCTAGTCCTGCCGCTGCCCGGACGCCGGATGACAAGACCGCACGGCAGGAGCGGGGGACCCAGGTAGTTTGCCGTTCCCGTTGGTCTCGGGACGGCTAGGGGTGAAGTCGCAGCGACATGCCTTTATTTGGCATGCCCCATTGCGGCCGGGCATCTCCAGCCCGAACCCGACAGCTTACCTCGCAGGCGTCGGAGAGGAATTCGGCATGCCCGGTAAGGGAAAGCACCGTCGTCCGCGGAACACCCGCATCACCCGTATCAGCGCGCTGGCCGGCACCACCGGCGCCGCCGTGGCGCTCCCGATCGTCGGCGCCACCGGTGCCCACGCCGCTCCCGTGAGCGTCTGGGACAAGGTCGCGGCCTGCGAGAGCACCAACAACTGGTCCATCAACACCGGTAACGGCTTCTACGGCGGACTGCAGTTCACCCAGAGCACCTGGGCCGGCTTCGGCGGCACGAAGTACGCCCCGCGCGCCGACCTTGCGACCAAGGCGGAGCAGATCGCCGTCGCGGAGAAGGTCCTCGCGACCCAGGGTCCGCAGGCCTGGCCCGTGTGCGGTCCCAAGGCCGGTCTGACGAAGGCCATGGCCAACCCGTCGGCCACCCCGCAGAGCGTCTCCGGCACCGCCGCGAAGCCGGCCGCCAAGCCCGCCGCCCCCGCCAAGAAGGCCGAGGCGCCGAAGGCCGCCACCGCCGAGCCGAAGAGCGCCGGCGGCTCCTACAAGGTCGCCGGCGGCGACACCCTCTCCAAGATCGCCGACGCCCGGTCGGTCGAGGGCGGCTGGCAGAAGCTGTACGCGAACAACGAGTCGGTCATCGGCGGCGACCCGAACCTGATCTACCCGGGCCAGGTCCTGTCCCTGGGCGAGAAGTCCGCCGCCAAGAGCGCGCCCAAGGCCGCGAAGGCCGCCCCGGCCGCCAAGCCGGCCGCCGCCAAGGCCGCCAGCACCTCCGGCTACACCGCCCCGCTCGACCACGTCACCCTGGGCACCGCCTACCACCAGGCCGGTGCCATGTGGTCCAAGGGCTACCACACCGGTGTCGACTTCATCGCCTCGACCGGCACCAAGGTGAAGTCGATCGCCGGCGGCACCGTGGTCTCCGCGGGCTGGGGCGGTTCGTACGGCAACCAGGTCGTCGTCAAGCACGCCGACGGCCGGTACTCGCAGTACGCCCACCTGTCCGCGCTGTCGGTCTCGGCCGGTCAGACGGTCTCCGCCGGTCAGCAGCTGGGCCTGTCGGGCGCCACCGGCAACGTGACCGGTCCGCACCTGCACTTCGAGGTGCGCACCACCCCCGACTTCGGCTCCGACATGGACCCGCTGGCATACCTGCGTGCCCACGGCGTCAACGTCTGATCGGACTGATCGACCGTCATCCGTCGGTAGGCTGTGCCCTGTTCCCCGTTTGTAGGGAACAGGGCACATGCCTTTGGTCTGTGACCGAAAACGGATCGAATATTTCCATTTCTTGTGTCCTCTCGAACGGTCGATCAGTAGCCTCTCTCGCACGTGGTCGTGTCCACGACCACGAATCCTGATCGCCGACGAGCTGGAGCCGTTGATGGAACGCCCTGCCTGGGCCCCCCAGGGGATCGATCTTTCCGTGCCGAGCGTGTCCCGCATCTACGACTACTACCTGGGCGGTTCGCACAACTTCGAGGTCGACCGGGAGGCGGGACGGCGGGCCATCGAGGCCTTCCCGGGGCTGCCGAAGATCATGCAGGCCAACCGGGCGTTCATGCGCAGGGCCGTGCGTTACTCCGTCGACCAGGGCATCACCCAGTTCCTCGACATCGGCTCCGGCATCCCCACCTTCGGCAACGTCCACGAGGTCGCCCAGGCCGCCAGTCCCGGCGCGCACGTCGTCTACGTCGACCACGACCCGGTCGCCGTCGCCCACAGCCGTGCCGTGCTGGAGGGCCACGAGAACGCCGCCATCGTCGCCGCCGACCTGCGCTCGCCCCGCGACATCCTGGACAGCGCGCAGGTGCGCGGGCTCATCGACCTGGAGCGCCCGGTCGCGCTGCTCCTCGTCGCGGTCCTGCACTTCCTCGAGGACGCCGACGAACCGGCCAAGGCCGTGGCCGAACTGCGCGACGCCATCGCCCCCGGCAGCCTGCTGGTCGTCACCCACGCCTCGGTCGAGGGAGGCCCGCGCAGACCCGAGGAGGGGGAGCGGGTCGAGAACGTCTACCGCAGCGCGAGCTCGCCGCTGATCATGCGGTCGCGGGCCGAGGTCGAGCGCTTCTTCGACGGCTTCGACCTCGTCGAACCCGGCCTGGTCTCCGCGCCGTTGTGGCGCCCCGACGGCACGGACGACGACGAGCTCGCCCCGGTCGTCTTCAGCGGGTTCGCGGGCGTCGGCCGCAAGGCGTGACCGTGAGCAGGGAGCCCGGCCCGGAGCCGGAGCCCGCCGACAGCCTGCGGCGCTTCGCGATCATCTGGAGCCGGGCGATCTACCCGGCCACCGCCACCTCCATGACACGCGGCGAGTTCGAGGAGTACCTGCTCCCGCTCGCCGCGCGTCTCGACGCCACGCTGCGCGCGCAGCCCTTCGACCCCCGCCCGGCCGCGGAGGTCGGCGCCGCGCTCGTGGCCGCGCACTGCACCGATCCCGAGGCGCTGCCCCGCATCCTCGACGTCGTCGACGCCTACCTGCTGCTGTACTGCCCGCCCGGCCCCGCCCTGTTCCCCGAGGACGGCCGCACCCGCTGCAACCGCCTGCAGCACTGGGTGGCCGCCGGGTACGCCCGGGCCTTGCAGGAACGCACGCGGACCGAGCAGGAGGCCCTCTCCAAGGCGGCGCTCGCCGCCCGGGCCGCCACCGAGCAGGCCCTGCACGAGAGCGAGGTCCGTTTCCGGGCGGTCTTCCAGGACGCCTCCATAGGCATCGGCATCGCCGACATGGACGGCCGCATCCTGGACGTCAACGCCGCCCTCACCACCATGTTCGGCGGCCTGGAACGCCACATCCGCAGCAGGAACGTCTACGACTGGGCGCACGCCGACGACGCCCCCGAGGTCTGGGAGATGCAGCGCCAGCTCAACCGGGGCGAGCGCGACCACTACCGCATCGAGAAGGCCTACTACCGGCCCGACGGCACCGCGCTGTGGACCAACCTGACGGTCTCCCTGCTGCGCGACGCCGGCGGGACCCCGCAGTACATGCTCGCGCTGATGGAGGACATCACCGAGGAACGCCTGCTCAGCGAGCGGCTGCGGTACGAGGCGACCCACGACGCGCTCACCGGCCTGGCCAACCGCAACCTCTTCTTCGAGCGACTGGAGCAGACGCTGAACGGCCCCGAGGGCGTGGGCGTCGGCGTCTGCTACCTCGACCTGGACGGCTTCAAGGACGTCAACGACAGCCTCGGCCACGCCATCGGCGACCGGCTCCTGGTCGCTGTCGCCGAACGCCTCCAGGCCTGCGTCACCTCGCCCGACCAGCTCGTGGCCCGCATCGGCGGCGACGAGTTCGCCGCACTGGTGGTCAACCCCGCCAGCCGCGCGGACATCACCGGCCTGGCCGACCTGATCCTGGCCGCGCTGGCCGACCCGATCCGGGTGGACGGCCGCGAGCTGTCCGTACGGTGCAGCATCGGCATCGTCGAGGGCCAGGCCGGCTCCCTGGGCCCCGCCGAGGTGCTGCGCAGCGCCGACATCACGATGTACCGGGCCAAGGCCGCGGGCGGGAACCGCTTCGAGCTGGCCGACCCCGACTCCGACGCGCGCGCCATCACCCGGCACGGGCTGACCAACCGGCTGCCGACGGCCCTGGAGCGCGGCGAGTTCTTCATCGAGTACCAGCCGCTGGTACGGCTCGGCGACGGCAGCGTCCGCGGCGCCGAGGCACTGGTGCGCTGGTGCCATCCGGTGCACGGGATCCTCGGTCCCGACCAGTTCATCCCGCTCGCCGAGAGCACCGGGCTGATCGTGCCGCTCGGCCACTGGGTGCTGCAGCAGGCCGCCTGGCAGGCCCGGGACTGGCAGTTCCCGCGCAGCGACGGCCACCCGCTGCGGATCAACGTCAACCTCTCCCCAGCCCAGCTCGGCCACCCCGGCCTCGTCCCGGAGACCCTCGCGGTGATCAAGGACGCCGGGCTGGAGCCGACCGCGCTGTGCCTGGAGGTCACCGAGAGCGCCTTCATCGGCGCCGACGAGGAACTGCTGCGCCCGTTGCGGGAGTTCGCCGAGCTCGGCATGGCCATCGCCCTGGACGACTTCGGCACCGGCTACTCCAACCTCGCCTCGCTGCGCCGGCTGCCCATCACCACCCTCAAGCTCGACCGCTCCTTCACGCGCGGGATGCAGCAGCAGCAGGCCGACCCGGTGGACGTGAAGATCGTGGAGATCGTCGTCGACCTGGCGCACACCCTCGGGCTGTCGGTGACGGTGGAGGGCGTCGAGACCGGCACCCAGGCCGAGCACCTGCGCGCGCTGGGCTGCGACACCGCGCAGGGCTGGTACTACGCGAGGCCCGGCCCGCCCGACCGCCTCCACTCGCTCTCGCTGGTCGACACCACGCCCTGAGCACACGGTCGGGGTACGGCGCCCACCGGCTCAGGGACGCACGTCGAGGACGTCGAGGAACCGCCGCAGAGCGTCGTTGAACTCCTCCGGCCGCTCCAGGTTCGGCAGGTGCCCGGCGTCCTCGACGACCACGAGCCGCGAGCCGCGGACGGCCGCGTGCATGGCCTCGGCCTCGGCGACGGGGGTGTACACGTCGTCCCGGCCGACCACGATCAGCGTGGGCACCCGGATCGCGGCCAGCACGGCCCCGTAGTCGGGCCGCCGGGCCCGGCCGCGCAGGGCCGCCGCGGCGCCCTCGGGGGAGGTGCCGCGCATCATCCGCAGCACGTGCGCGGCCACTTCGGGGAGCGCGGTCACGTTGCGGGGCGTGATCATCCGGTCGAGCACCTCGCCGGCGTAGCCGTCCATCCCCTCGGCCAGCAGCCGCTCCGCCATCGCGTTCCGGGCCCGCCGCCCCTGCGCCGTCTCGGCGCCGGGGAAGGTGTCGGCGAGCACGAGCCCGGCCACCCGGCCGGGGAACAGCCGCTGGAACTCCATGACGATCTGACCGCCCATCGACAGCCCGCCGACGACGGCCTCCGGCACGCCCAGGCGGTCCATCAGGGCGGCGATGTCGCGGGCGAAGGTCTCCAGCGGGGTGACCCCCGGGACCACCTCGCTCGCGCCGTAGCCGCGCAGGTCAGGCACGACCACCCGGCGGCCGGCCGCCGCCGCGGGGACCTGCGGGGCCCACATCGAGCGGTCGAAGGGATGGCCGTGCACCAGCACCAGGGGGGTTGCGGGCCCGTCCCCCGCGTCGTCGTACGCCAGTGTGACGCCGTTGACCGATGCCGTCGGCAAGGGGATCTCCTCGTCTCGCACGTTCCCCTTCCCGCAGGGGAGTTGACCGCGATGCTAGGTTCCCCTCCCGGCTCGGTGCAATAGCATCTTTGCTCTCGGTGCAATACGGGAATTGCCTCGGAGGAGGAACACCGATGGACGACTACCGCACGGTCGCGGACGCCGTGGCGGCCGACATCGCCGCCGGACGGCTGCGCCCCGGCGACCGGCTCGCACCGCAGCGGACCTTCGCGCGGCAGCGTGGCATCGCCAACTCCACGGCGATCCGCGTCTACGCCGAACTCGCCCGCCGCGGCCTGGTCGTGGGCGAGGTGGGACGCGGTACCTTCGTGCGTGCCGCATCGCCCGCCACGGGACCCGCCCTCGCCGAGCCGGCACCCCAGCGGATCGACCTGGAGCTGAACCACCCCGTCGCCGAGGGCCAGTCGCAGCTGCTCGCCCCCGGGCTCGCCGCGCTGCAGCGCCCCGACGTCCTCGGCGCCGCGCTGCGCCCGCTGACGGCCGCGGGCACCCCGGCCGCGCGTGACGCCTTCGCCGAACTGCTCGCCCGCACCGGCCCACGCCCCGACCCCGGGCGGCTGCTCTTCGCGGGCAACGGACGTCAGGCCATCGCCGCCGCCCTGGCCGCGCTCGTCCCGCCCGGCGGCCGGCTCGCCGTGGAGGCGCTCACCTACCCCGTGGTCAAGGCGCTCGCCACACGGCTCGGGATCGCCCTCGTCCCCGTCGCCTGCGACGAGCACGGGATGCGTCCCGACGCCCTCGCGGAACTCCACCGGGCCGCCCCGCTGCACGCGCTCTACACCCAGCCCACCCTGCACAATCCGCTCGGCGTCACCATGCCGGAGGGCCGCCGGGCCGAACTCGCCGGCGCCCTCGGCCGGCTGGGCCTGCACGCCGTCGAGGACGCCGTCTGGGGATTCCTCGCCGCGGACGCCCCGCCGCCGCTCGCGGCATACGCCCCCGACCGCGTGGTCCTGGTCGACAGCCTCTCCAAGCGGCTCGCCCCCGGGCTCACCGCCGGCGTCGTGCTCACTCCGCGGGAGCTATCCGCCCCGGTTTCCGCGGCCTTGCGCTCGGCGGGCACCGCGGCCTCCGGTTTCGCGCTGGCCGCCGCCTGCCGGTGGATCGCCGACGGCGCCGTCGACGCGGTGGTGGCGGCCAAGCGGCGCGACGCGGCCGCGCGGGCCCGCATGGCCGCCGAGCGCCTCGCCGGGTTCTCGGTCGCGGCGGATCCGCGTGCCTGCTTCTGCTGGTGGCGGCTGCCCGGGCCCTGGCGCGCCGACACCTTCGTCGCGGCCGCCGCCCGGCAGGGCATCGCCGTCACCCCCGCGGCCGCCTTCGCCGCGGGCCGCGGCAGCGCGCCGCACGCCGTACGGATCGGCCTCGCCTCGCCGTCCCTGCAGGTCCTGGACGACGCGCTGGGCGTCCTCGCGCGGATCGCCAGGGGCGGTCCCGAGGACAATTGCGCCGACTGATCACAAGGGGCGGCGAATCCTAGCGAGTCGCCCGCACATGCCTCCGGAAAATGCCCCAACTCACCTTTTTCGCGTACGGGATGAGTAACGTTCCGTGCTGTTCCGTATACCAGAAGTGGCGGCGAAGGGGTGCGCGTGCCCGGCATAGACGAGTGCCTTTCCGAGGCGCTGGCGATTCCCGGTGTGCTCGGGGCGAGCGTGGTCGACTGGAGCAGCGGCCTGCTCCTCGGGGCGGTCGGGCAGGAGCCGGGACACGGTCACGAGGCGGCCGCCGCGGACACCACCGAGGCGGCGCGGGCGGTCGTGGAGGGCGGCACCTTCACCGCGAAGGAGTCCGGAAGGGTGCCGGTCGAGGACATCATCATCACCGCCCCGGGGAGTTACCACCTCATCCGCTTCCTCGACACCTCCTTCGACAGCGACGTCATCCTCTACCTGTGGCTGGACCGGTCGATGGCCAACCTGGCCGTCGCCCGGCTCGGGCTGCAGTCCATCGCCGAGCGGCTGGTGCTCGTATGACGGGCACGGAGGCGGGGCGGCCGGCACTGGCCATGCGCGGTCTGCCCCGGCGCATTCCGGCGCGCGGCAGCGCGCCGGCCCAGGTCCGCGCCGGGGTGGTGGGCGCGTACGCCTTCACCGCCGCACTGGCCCGGCTCGCGGAGGCGAGGGCCAGCGGGGCGCTGTACGGATCGGCGGGGGCGGTCTACCTGCGCGACGGGGCGATCGTCCACGCCGAGAGCCCCTGCGCCCCCGACCTCGGGGTACGGCTCATGGCCTGCGGGCTGCTCTCCCCGGACCAGTGGCGCGAGGCGGTCACCACCGCGAGCGCCGAGCGCGGCGTCGGCGGGCACCTCGTCGACACCGGGCGGGTGGCCCGCGGGGAGCTCGAGCTCTGCCACCTGCTGGCGCTCTTCGACGCCTCCTACTTCACCCTGCTGCCCGACTCGGAACCCGACCGGTTCCAGCCGGGCGCCACCTCCCGGCTGGGTCCCATCTCCCGGCCGGTCCCCGCCCAGCGCGTGGCCAGGGAGGCGCAGCGGCGCCGCGCGCAACTGGAGCGGGCCTGGCCGTGGGACGACACCGACGCCGGCCCCGTCGTCCCCCGCTCCGAGGGCGGGGTGCGGGGCGGCCGGGCCAGGGCCCCCACGCCCGCCCAGCTGGCGGTGCTGGCGGCGGCGGACGGATCCCGTACGCCGGTCCAGATCGCCTGGCACCTGGGACGTTCCGCCTTCGCGACCCTGCTGGACGTCCGTCGGCTGGCCGCGACCGGCCGGATCAGCATGCCGGTCCGCGCCCAGGCACCCGGGGCTCCGGCTCCGGCCCGCCCAGCGCCCGTGCCGCCAGCGCCGGTGGCGCCCACGCCCTTCGCCCACGGCGGATCGCAGTCGGCGGTCCTGTCGTCCTCCGATCCCTCAGTCGCCCTGTTGCTACGACTTCGTGCCGCCCTGGAGGCCCGCCTGTGAGCGCCCTGCCGACCCGCCCGGCGCCCGCCGAACGACCGTGGAGGAAGGCTCTGCGGCAGCTCGCCGGAAGGAGACAGCTGGTGGCACTCGAAGCCGATGTACTGGCCGAACTCCGGAGCCTGCGGGCGAGGGTGCCGCACCTGACGGGCGGGCTCGTCGCCAGCGTCGACGGCCTGGTCGTCGCGCACGACCTGAGCGGGCCGGAACCGGAGGGGGTCGCCGCGCTGACCGCCGCGGCACTGGGCGTGGCGGCCCGCATCACGGAGGCCACCGAGTGCGGCGGCTTCCGGGAACTGCTCGTCAGGGGCGACCGCGGGTACATCGCCGCGTACGCCGCCGGCGGGGCCATGGCCCTCGCCCTGGTGGCGGGACCCGGCTCCAACGTGGGCCGCCTGCACCTGGAGGCACGCCGATCCAGTCGACGGATCGAGGATCTCGTCGACCTCGCGCTCCAACGTCAGGAGCGGAAATGACCGCAGGACCCAGCTCATCAGCCGACAAGCCGTCGGGCACCGCACGCGGCCGCGCCGTTACCGGACCCAGGCATTCGTCACGTCAGAGAACTCAACGACAAGGAAGTGAGACCGCAATGGCCAACACCGAGACCGCGCTGAAGGATGTCATGACGTCGATCGAGGGCGTCCTGGGCGTCGCTCTCGTGGACTACGGCAGCGGCATGGCCCTGGGCACCCTCGGGGGCTCCAAGGACCTCGACCTGACCGTCGCGGCCGCGGGCAACACCGACGTGGTCCGCGCCAAGATGCGCACCATGGAGATGCTCAACCTCAAGGAGCACATCGAGGACATCCTGATCACGCTCAACACCCAGATCCACATGATCCGGCTGCTGACCGGCCGCTCGGGCAAGGGGCTGTTCCTCTACGTCGCGCTGGACAAGGACCGGGCGAACCTGGCGATGGCCCGCCACCAGCTCAGGCGCATCGAATCCGACCTGGAGGTCTGACCCGCCCCCCCCACGAGCCCGCGGCCGAGGGCGGCCCGGCACATGAGGCGCAGGCCGACGTGTGCCGGGCCCCGCCCTGCCGTGGCCGGGGGTCACGCGGCCCCTGCGACCGGCAGACGTGTGCCGAACATGCCCTCCACGGCGCTCCGTTCGGCCTCGTCCGGCTGGATGCTGTGGCACGAGGTGCCGGCGGTGCTCCCGGACATCAGGCTGGAGCGGGGCCCAGGCTTCTTGTCGTCGAGACCGAGGATGTGACAGTTCGTGCGCCGCGATCCATGTCGGGTCGTAGCCCTCGTGCACCGCCTGGCGGCAGATGTGGACGGTGCCGCGGCCGGGTTCCTCCTGTTCCGCGTAGGGCCGGCCGCCGAAGGCGACGATGCGGACGTCCGCGAACCAGCCGGGGGAGCACCGGCTCGAACGCCACGTTGTCCACCGCCTCGCTCCACGCGGCGACGGCTCCGGTGACCGCGCCGGTGAACTCGCCCGCGGCCGCCACGGCGGGCAAGCACCGAGCGGCGCCGGAGATGGGGGATGCGGGGTCTGGGGAGGCTCCTTCGTCCTGCGGGGGCGGGTGCGTGCCGGTCCGGCCGGTCGGCAGGTCGCGCACACGCCACCCGTAGGCCTTGGCCGTCGGTGCAGGTCACGTCGCTGATGTTCGGGACGTGACGGTGCGGTCCGACCGGCGGTAGCGCTCGCGGAGCGCCGCGGATGGCGACGGGGCGGGGCCTCCCCGGCCCGCTACCGGCTCGTGGCGGACGCGGGTGCCGAGGGCGAAGCGGCGGAGTGGCCGCCGTGGTGCGCCCCCTCCTCGACCCTGCCGCCCAGCTTCTCGCGCACCGGCGCCAGCGCCTCGGGATCGGCCTCCACCACCCAGCGCTCCCCGATCAGGTAGGAGCCGCCGTACGGCTCCGCCTCCTCCAGCCACGACTTCTGGCCGGCCTCGCTGGTGAAGGTGAGCATCACATAGGCACCGCGTGCCGTCGTGCACGCCCCCTGGCGCAGCTCCTTCACGTCGGTCTGCAGCTGCGGGGTGCACCCGACGGCCTCGCCGATCCGCTCCAGGGCGACCGGACCGCCCGCCGCATCCGTGTCCTGGCCGCCGCAGCCCGCCACCGCCAGCGCGACGACCGCCACCGCGGCCACCTTCGGGCCCCACGCACGGAACACGGACACCGGCATCACCTTTCCTCGACTCCTGGCACGGGCGACACACGTCCCGCACGCGCACCGCGCGCGGGACGACGCTAACCCGAACGGCCCCATGACCCGTACAGCCTTGCGAAAAGCCCGCCCATGGGCGCGCGGTATGAAAAAATCCGCCGCCGCACGCTCCGGAGGACCTGGCACCCCGTGACTCCGACACCTCCGATCGGGCATACTCCAACGCGCCGAAGCCGCAGGTCGGACCATGCCGTGACCCGGCAGGAGACCATCGGTCTACGGTCGACAACCCGGTAGCGCCGCCACACCCTGTGCGGACGCCGCCGCAGCGCCCGACAGGGAGGAGAGTGCCGCCATGTCCCACGACGGCCTTCAGCCGGTGGACCGACAGCTTCCCACCGAGGAGGCCCGCGACCTGCTCGCGCTCGTACGCGAGCTGGCCCAGCGGGAGATCAAGCCCAGGGCGGCCGAGGAGGAGGACGCGGGCGTCTTCCCGCGCGAGGTCTTCCGCCTCATCGGCGAGGCGGGGCTGCTCGGACTGCCCTACCCGGAGGAGCACGGCGGCGGTGGCCAGCCGTACGAGGTCTACCTGCAGGTCCTGGAGGAACTGGCGGCGGCGCGCCTGACCGTCGGTCTCGGGGTGAGCGTGCACACCCTGGCCTGCCACGCGGTCGCCCAGTTCGGCAGCAAGGAGCAGCGCACCGAGCACCTGCCGGCCATGCTCGGCGGCTCCCTGCTCGGCGCCTACAGCCTTTCCGAGCCCGCCTCCGGCTCCGACGCCGCGTCCCTGCGGACCCGTGCCACCCGCGAGGGCGACGCGTGGCGGATCGAGGGCACCAAGGCGTGGATCACCCACGGCGGTGTCGCGGACTTCTACACGGTGCTCGCCCGCAGCGGCGCCGAGGGCCCGCGCGGCATCACCGCGTACCTGGTGCCCGGCGACGCGGAGGGCCTGACCGCGGCGGTCCCGGAGAAGAAGATGGGCATGAAGGGGTCGCCCACGGCCCAGGTCCACTTCGACGGCGTGACCGTCCCCGACAGCCGCCGCGTCGGTGACGAGGGCCAGGGCTTCACCATCGCGCTGGCCGCGCTCGACTCCGGCCGCCTCGGCATCGCCGCCTGCGCCATCGGCGTCGCCCAGGCCGCCCTCGACGAGGCGCTCGCGTACGGGATGACCCGGCAGCAGTTCGGCCGTCCCGTCGTGGACTTCCAGGGGCTGCGCTTCATGATCGCCGACATGGCCACCAAGATCGAGGCCGGCCGGGCGCTGTACCTCGCGGCCGCCCGGCTGCGGGACGCGGGCCGGCCGTTCTCCCGGCAGGCGGCCATGGCCAAGCTGTTCTGCACGGACGCCGCGATGCAGGTGACCACGGACGCGGTGCAGCTGCTCGGGGGCTACGGCTACACCGCCGACTTCCCCGTCGAGCGGTACATGCGCGAGGCCAAGGTGCTGCAGATCGTCGAGGGCACCAACCAGATCCAGCGCATGGTGATCGCCCGCAGCCTCGCAGGGCCGGAGAGCAAGGAGCACTGAGACGGTCGTGCCGCGCCGCCCGGCGGGGGCGGCGCGGCACCGTGCGTACGGTGGGCGCGGGTCAGGCCGCGCGCTGGAACGGCACGCGGATCGGCTGCGAACCGGGTCCGCCCACGTGGGAGAACGGCTGCGTGCGCCAGTCCAGCCCGGCGGGGAGCGTCAGCAGCGCGCCCCACTCCGTGTCGTCGTCCCGGGCGTCGCCGGGGGCCGGCGAGGCCTCGGCGGTGGCACGCCCCGAGCCGGGGCAGACCGTCAGCCCGAAGGGGTTCCAGGGCGAGGCGCACAGCGCGTGCTGCGGCAGGACGTCCTCGTCGGTGAAGAGCGCGATCGGGCGGGCGCAGTCGGGGCAGTGCACCCGGAAGATCTCAAAGCCTTCGTCGTCGAAGGCGTCTTCGGCGTCTTCCGCCGTCAGCAGCTCGAACGGCTCGCGACGTTCGTGCTCCTCCTCGAGCGCCACCAGCGTGCGTTCGCCGCGGCTGTGTCGTGCATGGGTGCGCATGGGTGCATCTCCCCCTCAGAAGAACGCCCACCAGCGGGGCAGACCGGGCTCTCGGCCTCGGCCATAGCGAGCATTTCCCGCCACCCGCCCGCGGTAATCACCGCCACTCCGAAAGGCGTTGACATCGGGTGTGGCCTTCGTCACACAGTCCTCCGCTAGGGTGCTCCGCGCCCCCGCCGGCGATGCCGTGCGCCCGCTCCGCGCCCTTCCGGAGATCAGTCCTCGCGCGTCGCCCCGGCGTCGCGCGGCGCTGCGGTGCTCTTCCTGACGACCAGTCTGACGCCCAGCTCCATACGGGTGTTGCTCTTGTCGCCGGCCTCGTCGGGCTGGGACAGCCGGAGCAGCATCCGGGCGGCCTCCTCGGCCATCTCGACCAGCGGCTGGTTGACGGTGGTGAGCGACGGGCTCGCCCACTGGGCGAGCGGGATGTCGTCGTAGCCGACCACGGACAGGTCGCGCGGCACCTGCAGACCCTTGACCCGGGCCGCCTCCAGGACGCCGAGCGCCTGCAGGTCGCTGCCGGCGAAGATGGCGGTCGGCGGGTCGGGCCGCTCCAGCAGGGCGAGGGCCCCGTCGTGCCCGCCCTGCACGTGGAAGTCCCCGTAGCGGATCAGGTCGTTGTCGACGGTGAGCCCCGCCATGCCCATGGCCGAGCGGAAGCCGTCGAGACGGGCCAGGGAGCACAGCATGTCGTCGGGCCCGGTGATGATGCCGATGCGGCGGTGGCCGAGGTCGATGAGGTGCCGGGTGGCCGCGACGCCGCCGGCCCAGTTCGCCGAGCCCACGGACGGGACGTCGGGTTCGGGATCGCCGGCCGGGTCGATGATCACGAAGTTGATGGCCCGTGAGCGCAGCTTGCGCTTGATGTCGTCGGGCAGCGAGGAGAAGACCAGGACGACGCCGAGCGGCCGGCGGCGCAGCACGCCCTCGATCCACTCGGGGCCGGGGGCGTGGCGGGTGCCGCTCTCGGTGAGCACCACGCTCATGTTGCGGCTCTTGGCGACGTTCTCCACGCCCCGGATGAGCTCCATCGCCCAGACGCTCTCGAGCTCGTGGAAGACGATCTCGATCAGCCGCGACTCGGGCTGGGTGGGGGAGGGGCGCTGGTAGCCGTTCGCCTCCAGCAGGCGCTCGACCTTGCTCCGGGTCGGCGCGGCCACATCGGGACGTCCGTTGAGCACCTTCGAAACTGTCGAAAGTGAGACGCCCGCTTTCGAAGCCACGTCGGCCAGGGTGATACGGCCCTCGGTCTCATCATCACGCATGCGGCACAGGATAGAGCACCGCCCTTCGGTAACGGTTTGGTCGCGTCAATTCCACGCTGTTGACCCCGGCGAGGAGGGAGCCTACGGTCCGTCGTCAGGCGAATTTCGGCAAAGCGGCCGAAACTTTCGAGAGGTCGATCATGAAGAAGCGTGCGTGGTTCCCCCGTGCCGTCGCCGGCGGCGCGACACTGGCACTGGGCCTGACCCTGACCGCCTGCGGCGGCGATGGCGCCTCCGCGGGAGGCGATTCCGGGACGATTCACGTCCTCGTGTACGGCGACTCCGCGAACAAGGTGGAGAAGGCGATCGTCGCCGAGTTCAACAAGACCTCGAAGGTCAAGGCCGTCCTCGACACGGTCCCCGGCGCGGACTACCAGCAGAAGCTGCAGACCGTCATCAACACCAAGCAGGCCCCCGACGTCTTCTTCAACTGGGGTGGCGGCAGCATCCAGCCGTTCGTGAAGGCCGGTCTGCTGCTCCCGCTCGACGACTTCATCAAGAAGGACCCGGGCCTGAAGGACAACTTCCTGTCCTCGGTCTTCAACACGGCGGTCGTCGACGGCAAGTCCTACGGCGTGCCGATGCGCGGCACCCAGCCGGTGCTGATGTTCAACAACAAGAAGGTCCTCGCGGACGCGGGCGTCCAGCCCCCGCAGACCTGGGACGAGCTCATCGACGCGGTCAAGAAGCTCAAGGCCAAGGGCGTCACCCCGATCGCGCTCGGCGGCGGCGACCAGTGGCCGACGCTGATGTGGTTCGAGTACCTCTACGACCGCGTCGCCGGCCCGGAGCTGTTCACCAAGGCCCTCGGCGGCGACAAGAGCGCCTGGGAGAGCGAGGACAGCAAGAAGGCGCTGGGCATGCTCAAGGAGCTCATCGACGCCGGCGCCTTCGGCACCAACTTCGACTCGGTGAAGTTCACCGACGGCGGCTCGCCCCAGCTCCTCGCCAGCGGCAAGGCCGGCTTCGAGCTCATGGGCTCCTGGGAGTACTCCACGCAGCAGGACGCCAGCCCGGACTTCGCCAAGAACGACCTCGGCTACACCAACTTCCCGACCGTCACCGGCGGCAAGGGTGACGCCGCGAACGTCGTCGGCAACACCAACAACTTCTACTCGGTGCTGAAGAAGACCGAGCACCCCGAAGCGGTGGCGGAGTTCCTCAAGCTGATGTACTCCGACGACTTCGTGAAGCAGCAGCTGGCCATCGGCAACCTGCCGACCACCACGAACACCACCAAGTTCCTCGACTCGGCCGACAACCCGGACTACCTGAAGTACCAGTTCGACCTGGTCCAGAAGGCACCCTCGTTCCAGCTGTCGTGGGACCAGGCCTACCCGCCGTCGGGCATCACGCCGATCCACCAGGCCGTGCAGCAGTTCTTCAACGGCCAGGTCGACGCGGACGGCTTCATCAAGGCCATGCAGGCCCTGCCCACCTCCTGAGAGCGACGTCCCGCATGGTCTCCCTCACTGCCTCCGTGACGGGCAAGCGGCAGACGCAGCGCCCGGTCGGCCGTACCATCGGCCGGCCGGGCCTCGCCTGGGCGCTCCCCGCCACGATCTTCTTCGCCCTGTTCGCCGTCGTGCCGCTGGTGCTGGTGGCGGTGCTGTCCTTCACCACCTGGAGCGGACTTGGCTCGCCCGAGTTCGCGGGCTTCGACACCTGGGTCCGGGTCTTTCAGGACCCCGTCATGATCAAGAGCCTCTGGCTGAGCGTGCTGCTCACCGTGCTGGGCGTCGTCGTCCAAACCCCGCTGAGCATCCTGCTCGGCGTCTGGGCGGCCGGTCCCCAGCGCAACCGCGCCGTGCTGTCGGCGGTCTTCTTCGTGCCGCTGCTGCTGTCCGCGACCGCCGTGTCGGTGCTGTGGCGCGCGCTGCTCGACCCGAACTTCGGTGTGCCCTCGCAGGCGCGCTGGCTGTTCGGCGACGGCAACCTCTTCGGCACGCAGACCGCCGCGATCGGCGTGCTGGTGTTCGTCAGCACCTGGCAGTTCACCCCGTTCCACGCCCTGATCTACCAGGGTGCGACCCGGGCGATCCCGCAGGTGCTCTACCAGGCGGCGCAGATCGACGGCGCGGGCACCGTACGGCAGTTCTTCCACATCACGCTGCCGCAGCTGCGCAACTCGATCATCACCTCGATGATCCTGATGATCGTCGGCGGTCTCACCACCTTCGACACGGTGCTGATCCTCACCCAGGGCGGCCCCGGCACCGACACCACCATCAGCGCCTACTACATGTACGACAAGGCCTTCAAGGGGTTCGACTTCGGCGCGGGCGCTGCGGTCGCGCTGATGCTCGTCGTCGTCGCCACCGTGATCTCACTGATCGTCGTCCGCGTCTCCGGCTACGACAAGATGGCCGGCACCAAGGAGGGGCTCTGATGAGGCGCCGCCCCAACTACCTGGCGGGCCTGGGCGCCCTGCTGTGGCTCGCGCTGGTGGGCCTGCCGCTGTACGTCATGCTCGGCGCCACCGTGCAGACGCGCGAGGAGTACAGCGCCAACGGCCCGCTGGCCTTCCCCCGCTCCTTCACGCTGGACAACTACGTCCAGGACTTCAGCAACGGCTTCGGGCAGTACTTCCTCAACACGGTCGTCGTCACGGTCAGCGTGGTGGCCATCGTGCTGCTGCTCGTGCCGCCGCTGGCGTTCACCATCGTCCGCAACCGGGGCCGCGGCACGTCCGGGGTGTTCCGGCTCTTCCTGCTGGGCCTGGCCATCCCCGCGCAGGCCGTGATCGTCCCGATGTTCTACGTCATCAGCAAGGCCGGGCTCTACGACAACCTCATCGGCATCATCCTGCCGACGGCGGCGTTCTGCCTGCCAGTGTGCACGCTGATCCTGACCGGCACGATGCGCGACATCACCTCCGACCTGTTCGAGGCGATGGCCATGGACGGCGCCTCCGTCCGGCGGACCTTCTTCCAGCTCGTCCTGCCGCTGTCCGGCAGCGGGCTGTCGACGATCGTCGTCTTCTCCGCCCTGCAGGCGTGGAACGGCTTCCTCTTCCCCCTCGTGCTCACCCAGTCCGAGGAGACCAAGGTGATCACGCTGGGCCTCTACAACTTCCGGACCCAGTACGGCATCAACATCCCCGGCCTGCTGGCCGCCGTGGTGCTGTCCACGATCCCTGTCCTGCTCGTCTACCTGTTCGCCCGCCGTGCCCTCGTGCAGGGGCTCATGGGCGTCGGAGGAAAGTGAACGACAACGTGACCGCCGACTCCCGCGTCGAGGCGCTGATCCGCGACATGACCCTGGACGAGAAGATCGCCCAGCTCTACGGCGTCTGGGTCGGCGCCTCCAGTGAGGGGGCCGAAGTGGCCCCCCACCAGCACGACATGGACGAGCCGCCCCGTCTGGAAGACCTCCTGCCGGACGGCCTCGGACAGCTCACCCGGCCCTTCGGCACCGTCCCCGTCGACCCCGCCCTGGGCGCGCTGTCCCTGATGCGCACCCAGCAACGGGTCGCCGCGGCCAACCGGTTCGGCATCCCGGCCATGGCCCACGAGGAGTGCCTCGCGGGCTTCGCGGCCTGGGGCGCGACCACCTACCCCGTCCCGTTGTCCTGGGGCGCCTCCTTCGACCCCGAGCTGGTCCGGGTGATGGCCGCGGCCATCGGCCGCGACATGCGCTCGGTCGGCGTCCACCAGGGTCTGGCCCCGGTCCTCGACGTCGTGCGCGACGCGCGCTGGGGCCGGGTCGAGGAGACCATCGGCGAGGACCCGTACCTCGTCGGGACCATCGCCACCGCGTACATCCAGGGCCTGGAGTCCGCGGGCATCGTGGCCACCCTGAAGCACTTCGCCGGCTACTCCGCCTCCCGCGCCGGGCGCAACCTGGCGCCGGTCAGCATGGGCCCGCGGGAGCGCGCGGACGTCGTCCTGCCGCCCTTCGAGATGGCGGTCCGGGAGAGCGGCGTCCGGTCCGTGATGCACGCGTACACCGACACCGACGGCGTCCCCTCGGCCGCCGACGAGGAGCTGCTCACGGGACTGCTCCGGGACACCTGGGGCTTCGACGGGACCGTGGTCGCCGACTACTTCGGGATCGCCTTCCTCAAGACCCTGCACGGCGTCGCCGCCGACTGGGCGGACGCGGCGGGCACCGCGCTGCACGCCGGCGTGGACGTGGAGCTCCCCACCGTCAAGACCTTCGGGCAGCCGCTGCGGGACGCCGTCGCCGCGGGTCTGGTCGACGAGAAGCTCGTGGACCGCGCGCTGCGCCGCGTCCTGACCCAGAAGGCGCAGCTCGGCCTGCTCGACCCCGGGTGGAGCCCGGTGCCGTCCGCGCTCGCCGGGGCCGACCTCACCGATCCGCAGGGCCTGCGCGGCACGGTCGACCTGAACTCCGCCGCCCACCGGGACCTGTCGCGGCGCCTGGCCGAGCGGTCCGCCGTCCTGCTGAGCAACGACGGCACCCTGCCCCTGGGGCGGCCCGCCCGCATCGCGCTCGTCGGCCCTCAGGCGCAGACCCCGACCGCCGTGCTGGGCTGCTACTCCTTCCCCGTGCACGTCGGCGCCCAGCACCCGGACACCCCGCTCGGCATCGACCTGCCCACGCTGCGCCAGGCCCTGGTGGCGGAGTTCCCCGGCTCCGAGATCGTGACCGTGGCGGGCTGCGGCGTCGATGACAGCGATGTCTCCGGCATCGCGGCGGCCGTACGCGCGGCCCTGGACGCCGACGTGGTGGTCGCCGCGCTGGGCGACCGTGCCGGGCTCTTCGGCCGCGGCACCAGCGGCGAGGGCTGCGACGCGGAGTCGCTCACCCTGCCCGGCGTGCAGCAGCGGCTGCTCGACGCGCTCCTCGACACGGGGACGCCCGTCGTGCTCACCCTGCTGGCCGGCCGCCCGTACGCCCTCGGACGGGCCGTGGACGAGGCCGCGGCCGTCGTCCAGACCTTCTTCCCGGGACAGGAGGGCACCCCGGCCCTGGCCGGAGTGCTGAGCGGGCGCATCAACCCGTCCGGGCGGCTGCCGGTGAGCGTGCCCCGGCACCCGGGCGTCCAGCCCTCCACCTACCTCGCCGCGCCGCTCGCGCGGGCCAGCGAGGTCTCCAACATCGACCCGGCCGCGGCCTTCGGCTTCGGCCACGGGCTGACGTACACGGCCTTCGAGTGGTCCGCGCCGCAGGTGCACGGCGGCGCCGACGGCCGGGCCGTCACCGGCACCGACGGCGAGGTCGAACTGTCCTTCACCGTCCGCAACACCGGCGGTCGCGCGGGCAGCGAGGTCGTCCAGGTCTACCTGCACGACCCGATCGCCTCCGTCGTCCAGCCGGTGCAGCGGCTCGTCGGCTACCTCCGGGTGCCGCTGGAGGCGGGCGAGGCGCGGCGCATCGGCGTCACGGTCCCCGCCGACGTCGCCGCATTCACCGGCCGGGACGGCCGCCGCGTCGTGGAACCGGGGGAGCTGGAGGTGCGGCTGGCGGCCTCCAGCACCGACGTCCGGTTCACCGTGCGGGCCGAACTCACCGGCCCGGCACGGCAGGTGGACCACACCCGGCGGCTGCACGTGCTGGTCACCGGCGCACCGGAGGAGTCCAGGTGAACCTGCCCGAAGGGACGGGGGAGGCGGCCGTGTCGACGGTGGACGTCGCCAACCCCGTCCTGCCGGGCTGCCATCCCGACCCGAGCGTCTGCCGGGTCGGGGCCGATTTCTACCTGGTGAACTCGACGTTCGAGTACTTCCCGGGGATCCCGGTGTTCCACAGCCGCGACCTGGTCCACTGGCGGCCGATCGGGCACGTCCTGGACCGGCCCTCGCAGGTGGACCTCGGCACCGTCGCCTCCTCCGAGGGGATCTTCGCCGCGACGATCCGGCACCACCGGGGCCGCTTCTACGTCGTGACCACCCTGGTGGGCGGCAGCGGACAGGGCGGCACCTTCGTCGTCACCGCCACCGACCCCGCCGGGCCGTGGAGCGACCCGGTGTGGCTGGACGACGCGCCCGGCATCGACCCCTCCCTGTTCTTCGACGACGACGGCCGCGCCTGGTGCACAGGCACGCGGCTCGCGGAACCGGGGGAGTGGGAGGGCCAGACCGACGTCTGGCTGCGGGAGTTCGACGCCGCGGAGCTGACCCTCACCGGCCCCGAGCACCTGCTGTGGCGCGGCGCGCTGCACGGCGCCGTGTGGGCCGAGGGACCCCACCTGTACACGGTGGACGGCCGCTACTACCTGCTGGCGGCGGAGGGCGGCACCGAGCACGGGCACGCCGTCAGCGTCGCCCGCGCCGACCACGTCACCGGTCCGTACACCGGGAACCCGGCCAATCCGGTCTTCACCCACCGGCACCTGGGCCGTGACTTCCCCGTCGTGGGCGTCGGCCACGCCGACCTGGTGCGCACGGCGCAGGGGCAGTGGTGGGCGGTGCTGCTGGGCAGCCGTCCGTACGGCGGGTACCACCCCAACCTCGGGCGGGAGACCTTCCTCGTCCCGGTGCGCTGGGAGGACGGCTGGCCGCTCTTCGCGCCCGGCGTCGGCACCACGCTCGGCCCGTTCCGTCCGCCCGCGGTCGCCGGGTCCCCTCATGATCCCCACCCGGAGCCGGTGCGCGACGACTTCGACGGCCCACGGCTGGACCCGCGGTGGAACCAGGTGCGCACCGGGGAACCCTTCTGGTCGCTCACCGGACGTCCCGGCTCGCTGCGGCTGCCGCTCGGGCCTTCCACGCTCGCCGACGTAGGCACCCCCTGCTTCCTGGGCCGGCGCCAGCAGCACCAGGACGTCAGCGTGTCCGCGCTCCTCGACGTGGCGCCCGGGACGCCGCAGGAGTGGGCGGGGCTCGCCGTCCGCCAGTCCGAGGCGGACCATCTGGTGCTCGCGGTGGCCGGTGACGGGCGCGGCGGCTGCCGCGTGCTCGCCGCGGTCCGCACGCGGGGCGAGCAACGCCTGCTCGCGCAGGCGCCGTTGCCCTCGGGCCCGGTGGTCCTGCGCATCCACGCCGAGGGTCAGCGCTACGGGCTGCGCTACGCCCCCGCCGGCGCCGGGCCCGAGGCGGAGGCCGAACTGACCTCCGTGGACGGCGGATTCCTCAGCTCGCCCCGCGCGGGCGGCTTCCTCGGCGTCTGGCTCGGCCCGTACGCCACCGCCCACGGCGCCTCCTCCACCACCGTCGCCGACATCGACTGGTTCGACTACCGGCCTCTCGCCCCCTGACCAGGAGCCGACATTGTTCACCGATCTCCCCGAGGCCGAACTCCGGGACCACCGCAGCAGCCAGACCGCGCCCGCCGACTTCGACGACTTCTGGAGCACGACGCTCGCCGAGTCGCGCGCCGCCGGGACCGCGGCCGTCACCGTCACCCCCGCGCCCGGTCCGCGGCTGCACACGGTGCGCGTCTTCGACGTCACCTTCCCCGGCTACGGCGGCGAGCCGGTGCGGGCCTGGCTGCGGCTGCCGCACGGTGCCGAGGGACCGCTGCCCGCGGTCGTCCAGTACGTCGGCTACGGCGGCGGCCGGGGCCACGCCGTGGACAACCTGCTGTGGGCGTCGGCGGGTTTCGCCCACCTCCACATGGACACCCGTGGCCAGGGGTCGGGCTGGAGCCGCGGCGACACCCCCGACTCCGGCACCACGGGCCCGCAGGCCCCCGGGATGATGACCCGCGGCATCGACGACCCCCGCACGTACTACTACCGCCGCCTGTTCACGGACGCCGTCCGCGCCGTGGACGCGGTCCGCACGCTGCCCTCGGTGGACCCCGGCCGGATCGCCGTCCTCGGCGCGAGCCAGGGCGGCGGCACCGCGCTCGCCGTGGCCGCCCTCGCCCCGGAGGTCCACGCCCTGGTGGCGCACGTCCCGTTCCTGTGCGACTTCCCCCGGGCCACGGTGATCACGGACGCGGACCCGTACCGTGAGATCGGCCGCTACCTCGCCGTGCACCGCGGCAACGCCGAGCGGGCCATGCGCACCCTGTCCTACTTCGACGGCGTCAACTTCGCCGCCCGCGCCCGGGTACCGGCCCGCTTCTCCGCGGCCCTGATGGACGAGATCACGCCGCCCTCCACCGTCTTCGCCGCGTACAACGCGTACGCGGGACCCAAGGAGATCGCCGTCTGGCCCTGGAACGGGCACGAGGGCGGCGCCATCGACGACGACGAGGAGGCACTGGCCTTCCTCCGCGGGCTTCTGACGGCAACGTGAAGTGCGGCCTCATCATGTGGACTTGAGCTGGAAGGGCGTACAACCTTTGCTCTTCCTTGATCGTCATACGGGTGCACCGGAGACCCCGGTGCACCACTGATGTGGCCACACCCTTGGGGAAGAGTCATGCGATCTGACTCCGTCGGGCGCTCGCTGCGCCTCGGAGCCTCTGCCGTCGCGGCGGCCGGCCTGTTCGTGGCCGGTCTCGCCGTGCCCGCGCACGCCGCCGAGACCGACCAGCTGTGGATCAACGCACCGTCCGAACTGTCGCTGCCCTTCGGCACGGGCGGCGGAGAACCGCAGTCGCGGACGCTCGACATCGGCATCTACCACGACAACGACAACTTCACGGTCACCGAGGGCGAGGTCACCGTGGACATCTCCGGGGTCGCGGGCGTCGCGGAGGTGACCTGGCCGGAGAACTGCACGCCCAGCGGCACGATCGCCGTCTGTCACGTGCCCGAGGTGCCCGTGATCGGCGGCGACTACCGCAGGCAGATCCACCTCCCGGTACGCGCGGCGGACGGTGCGGCGAACGGGGCGTCCGGCCGGATCACCTACGAGGCGACCGCCGTCGGCGGCCCCGACGGCACCCTCACCGCCCCGCGGGGCGACTCCGACACCACGCTCACCGTCTCCTCCGGCCCGGACCTGTCGCTCGCGGAGATCGCCCCGGTCCAGCACGCCGCCCCCGGCGCCACGGTGCGGCTCCCGTTCGGGCTGACCAACAACGGCAACGAGAGCGCGCAGGGCTTCACGCTGAAGTTCATGGCCTCCTACGGCATCCAGAAGCTGACCAAGTACAAGCGCTGCACCTACACGACGTCGAACGACGGCGAGTACGCGCCGATGACCTTCGCGACGTGCACCTTCGACCGGGTGCTGGCGCCGGGGGACTCCTTCCGGCTGCCCAAGCAGCTCAAGGCGGTGCTCGCCCCGTACGCGATGAACGAGCGGCTCGACATCAGCGTCGAGCCCGGCGGGGGCGCCGAGGACCTCGAGAGCGATGACAACTACACGGTGGTCGGCGTCAGCGCCGACAACACCGCGGACTTCGCGGTGACCGGCGACGCGGTCACCGGTGCGGCGGGCGAGACGGTGACGGCCCGGCTCACGTTCCGCAACAACGGCCCGGCCTGGCTCGGCAACCTCGGCTCCGGCGACCCCGTCGCGAAGGTCCGGCTGATCGTCCCCGCGGGCACCAAGGTCACCGGCGTCCCGTCCGGCTGTGACCCGCACACCCTCTCCGGCGGCTACTACCCGCAGGAGACGGGGGCGCCGCGCTACGACTGCGCCCTGCCGTACTGGGTGCTGGAGAACACCGAGCGCTCGTACGACTTCTCGCTGCGGATCGACACCGTGGTGCCCGGCACGACCGGTGCCGTGAGCATCCACCCGGAGTTCGGCGAGTTCCCGTACGACCCGGACACCACCAACAACACGGCGGTCCTGGCGGTCAACTGACCCGACCCGCCCCGGCACGTGGTGCAGGAGCCTCCCGCACCACGTGCCCCGCGGGGCGGTCAGGGGCCTTGCGGTTCAGGCAGCGGCTCGCCCGTCTCCAGCAGCGTTTTCAGTCCCGAGATGAGGGCGGGCCAGCCCTGGGAGACCATGCCCAGCACCCCGCTGTCCGGGTCGTGGGCCTCGTGGACGACGGTCAGCCTGACCGTCTCCCCGAGCGGTTCGATCTCGAACGTCACCTGGGAGCGGCGATCCCCCGCCAGGCGGGCGCGGACCTCCTCGCTCACCCCCGCGTTCCGAGCCCACTGCGGGGTGAAGGTGTGCCAGGTGTAGGAGAGCCGGCGCGGCGGATCGGACTCCAGCACGACCTGGGCGGGATCGGCGGTGCGGGCGCCGCCCTCCTCCCAGACCATGGCCGAGCCGGCCGCCCAGTCGGTCTCGAAGGCGACGCCCCAGTAGCGGCGGGTGAACGCCTGGTCGGTCAGCGCCTGCCAGAGGCGCTCGGGCGTGGTGCGGACGTAGGTCGTGTAGACGAATGCGGACTCGCTCATGGGTGCCTGCTCCAATGCCCTCTGGAGGTCGGCGAGCGCCTGCGCGCGCTCGCGGTCGTACCGGTCGATCCATCGTTCGGCGACGGCGTTGATCGGTGCGGCGTTGAGGTAGTGCAGCTTCTCCCGGCCCCGCCGGACCGTGGTGACCAGCCGGGCCTCCTCCAGTACGGCCAGGTGCTTGCTGACCGACTGGCGGGCCATGTCCAGCCCCGCGCACAGCTCGCGCAGGGTCTGCCCGTTGCGTGCGTTGAGGCTGTCCAGCAGCCGCCGGCGGCTGGCGTCGGCCAGCGCCTTGAATACCTCGTCCATCCCGCTTCCCCGCCGTTCCGGAAATGCAGCCGTCCGGCTGCCTGTCGAACATAGGCAGCCCGACGGCTGCATGTCAACGCGGTGCGGCCGAGAGCGTGGGTGCGGGGGCGTGGGTGCGGAGGGCGCGCCGCTATCCGGCCCGCAGGTCCCGTACGCGGCGGATCTTGCCGACGGACCGCTCCACGATGTCGGGGTCGACGACCGTCACCTCGACGCTGACGCCCACGCCGTCCTTGACGCCCGCCGCGATGGAGCGTGCCGCCTCCTCGCGCGGCGCGGCCCCGGCGTCGGGGCGCGCCTCGACGACGACCTCCATGTGGTCCATGCGGCCGCGCTTGGTGAGCCGGATCTGGAAGTGCGGGGCCACGCCGGGCGTGCGCAGCACGATCTCCTCGATCTGGCTGGGGAAGACGTTCACCCCACGCAGGATGATCATGTCGTCGGAGCGGCCGGTGATCTTCTGGATGCGGCGGAAGGCGGGGCGCGCGGTGCCGGGCAGCAGCCGGGTCAGGTCACGGGTGCGGTAACGGATGATCGGCAGCGCCTCCTTGGTGAGGGAGGTGAAGACCAGCTCGCCCTCCTCGCCCTCCGGTACCGGCTCGCCCGTGATCGGGTCCACCACCTCGGGGTAGAAGTGGTCCTCCCACACGTGCAGACCGTCCTTGGTCTCCACGCACTCCTGGGCGACGCCCGGGCCGATCACCTCGGACAGGCCGTAGATGTCGACGGCGTGGATGTCCATCCGCTCCTCGATCTCCCGGCGCATCTCCTCCGTCCACGGCTCCGCGCCGAAGATGCCGATCCGCAGCGAGGTGCCGCGCGGGTCGACGCCCTGGCGCTCGAACTCGTCCAGCAGGGTCAGCATGTACGACGGGGTGACCATGATGATCTCGGGCTGGAAGTCCTGGATGATCTGCACCTGACGGGCGGTCATGCCGCCGGAGGCGGGGATCACCGTGCACCCGGCGCGCTCCGCGCCGTAGTGCGCGCCCAGGCCGCCGGTGAACAGGCCGTAGCCGTAGGAGACGTGCACCTTGTGGCCGGGGCGCCCGCCGGCGGCGCGTATGGAACGGGCCACCACGTCGGACCACATGGACAGGTCGTTCTCGGTGTAGCCCACCACGGTCGGCAGGCCGGTCGTGCCACTGGAGGCGTGGACGCGGCGCACCTGGTCCATGGGCACGGCGAACATGCCGAAGGGGTAGTTGTCGCGCAGGTCGGCCTTGGTGGTGAACGGGAAGCGCGCCAGGTCGTCCAGGCTCGCGCAGTCCTCGGGGCGCAGCCCGGCCTCGTCGAACTTCTTCCGGTAGGCCTCGACGTTGTCGTACGCGTGGCGCAGTGTCGCCCGGAGCCGGGTGAGCTGCAGCTCCCGCAGCTCTCCGGGGCCCAGCTTCTCGGCGGCGTCCAGCAGGCCGTCGGGGAGTGGCTCTCCCAGGCGCGCCCCCGCGGTCGCCCGGTCCGTCGGCTCGCTGCTCATCCGTTCTCCTTCGTGCGTCCGATGCTGCGGCTGCGCCCGCGGAACTCCGCCACCACCTGGTCGCCCCGCAGGATGCTCACGTCGTAGATGCCGCTGCGGCCGAAGCGGGTGCGCTCTTGCGCGGTGGCGACCAGTTCGTCGCCCTCGTGGACGGGGGCGACGAAGGAGATGTCCGCCCCGGCGGCCACCGTCACCGGGCCGTGGCTGTTGCAGGCGCAGGCGAAGGCGGTGTCGGCGAACAGGAAGAGGTAGCCCCCGTGGGCGATCCCGTGCCCGTTGACCATCGCGGGCGTGACGGTCATGCGCAGCACGGCCGTCCCCTCGCCGGTCTCCAGCAGCTCGATGCCCAGGCTCTGCGACGCCTTGTCGGCGGCGAACATGCTCTCCGCCGGGCCCTGGGTCGCGTCCATGGCATCCCTCACGATCGTCACCACCCTTGTGAACCGACCGAACATTCGGTTAGCGTGCGGCACCCAAGGTAATCCAGCATCCGAACTGCCTGTCAAGAGGTGGAACGCATGTCCCAGCACCTCCCCGCGCGACCCGCAGACGAGGTCTTCCTGATCGACGGCGCGCGGACCCCGCAGGGCCGTTACGGCGGCGCCCTGGCCTCCGTGCGCCCCGACGACCTGGCGGCCCTGGTGGTCGGCGAGGCCGTGAGCCGCGCCGGGATCCCGGCCGGGGCCGTGGACGAGGTGATCCTCGGCGCCGCCAACCAGGCGGGCGAGGACAACCGCGACGTCGCCCGGATGGCCGTGCTGCTGGCCGGCCTGCCGCACACGGTGCCCGGCTACACCGTCAACCGGCTGTGCGCCTCCGGCCTCACCGCCGTGGCCTCGGCGGCGCAGGCGATCCGCTCCGGCGAGGCCGACCTGGTGGTCGCCGGCGGGGTGGAGTCCATGACCCGTGCCCCCTGGGTGATGGCCAAGCCCGGCACCCCGTGGGCCAAGCCGGGTGAGGTGCACGACACCTCCTTGGGCTGGCGCTTCACCAACCCGCGCTTCACCGCGAAGGACACGCTGTCCATGGGGGAGACCGCGGAGGAGGTCGCCGCCCTGGACGGGATCAGCCGCGCCGACTCCGACGCCTTCGCGCTGCGCAGCCACCGGCGGGCCGTCGCGGCTCAGGAGGCCGGCCGTTTCAACCGCGAGATCGTGCCGGTCGCCGTCAAGGACGGCGAGGTCACCCGTGACGAGGGCCCGCGTCCCTCCACCACCCTGGAGAAGCTCGGGACCCTGCGCACCATCTTCCGCAAGGACGGCATCGTGACCGCCGGCTCCTCCTCGCCGCTCTCCGACGGCGCCGCGGCCCTCGTGGTCGCCGGCCGCGCGGCCGTCGAGCGCTACGGCCTCACGCCCCGCGCCAGGATCGTCACCTCCGCCACCGCCGGGGTCGAGCCCCACCTCATGGGCCTCGGTCCCGTACCGGCGACGGAGAAGGCGCTCGCCCGCGCCGGATGGCAGACCGGCGACCTGGACGCCGTCGAACTCAACGAGGCCTTCGCCGCCCAGGCGCTCGCGGTCGTCCGCCGTCTGAAGCTGGACGAGGAGCGGGTCAACGCCGACGGCGGTGCGATCGCGCTCGGTCACCCGCTGGGCTGCTCGGGCGCCCGCATCCTGCTCACCCTCCTCGGCCGCCTGGAGCGCGAGGGCGGCCGCCGCGGCCTCGCCACCCTCTGCGTGGGAGTCGGCCAGGGTGTGGCGATGCTGGTGGAGCGGGTGTGAGCGCAGGCTTCGGAGGACCGCGGGCGACCGTCGTCCACAGGGCTTGCCGGGTGCGGCAAAGTTCGTCAGACTGTAACCGAACGAATGGTCGGTAGGGGAAGCTGGTATCGATGACCACACCGAACGCCACCGTGCCGGCGGAGGGCGCGCAGGCGCCGCTCCAGGAGCACTTCGACGCCACGATCGCGCGGGACCAGCGCATCGAGCCGCGGGACTGGATGCCCGACGGCTACCGCAGGACGCTGATCCGGCAGATCGCGCAGCACGCGCACTCGGAGATCATCGGCATGCAGCCCGAGGGCGAGTGGATCACCCGTGCCCCGTCGTTGCGCCGCAAGGCCATCCTGTTCGCGAAGGTCCAGGACGAGGCCGGCCACGGGCTGTACCTCTACTCGGCCGCCGAGACCCTGGGCATCGACCGCGCGGACCTCACGCAGCGTCTGATCGAGGGCCGCCAGAAGTACTCCTCGATCTTCAACTACCCGACCCTCAGCTTCGCCGACGTCGGCGTCATCGGCTGGTTCGTCGACGGCGCGGCGATCTGCAACCAGGTGCCGCTCTGCCGCTCCTCCTACGGGCCGTACGCCCGCGCCATGGTGCGCATCTGCAAGGAGGAGTCCTTCCACCAGCGCCAGGGCTACGAGCTGCTGATGACGATGATGCGCGGCACGCAGGCCCAGCGGGAGATGGTGCAGGACGCGGTGGACCGCTGGTGGTGGCCGTCGCTGATGATGTTCGGCCCGCCCGACGGCGACTCGCCCAACTCGGCCGCGTCGATGGCCTGGAAGATCAAGCGCCACAGCAACGACGAGCTGCGCCAGCGGTTCGTCGACATGACTGTCCCGCAGGCCGACAAGCTCGGCGTGACGCTGCCCGACCCGGAGCTGCGCTGGGACGAGGAGCGCGGCCGGCACGACTTCGGCACCCCCGACTGGTCGGAGCTGCAGCGAGTCATCAGCGGCGACGGGCCGTGCAACGCCGAGCGGATGGCACGCCGCCGCTCCGCACACGAGGAAGGCGCCTGGGTGCGCGAGGCCGCGACCGCCCACGCCGCCAAGCAGGCGGCCCGGGCAGAGGAAGGAGCCGTGGCATGAGCACCACCGGCGACAGCACGACCCGGGCCGAGTGGCCCCTGTACGAGGTGTTCGTCCGCGGCAAGCGCGGCCTGAACCACGTCCACGTCGGGTCCCTGCACGCGGCCGACGACCGCATGGCCCTCACCCACGCCCGCGACCTGTACACGCGGCGGAACGAGGGCGTGAGCATCTGGGTGGTGCGCTCGGAGCACATCGCCGCGTCCACGCGGGACGAGAAGGACCCCTTCTTCACGCCCAGCGCCGACAAGGTCTACCGGCACCCCACCTTCTACGACATCCCCGAAGACGTCCCCCACATCTAGGAGCAGGGCATGAGCGACGAGCACGTCTACCTGTCCCTGGCCGAGGGGCACGACGACAGTGACGCCCGCTGGGCCTTCGGCACCGGCTTCGAGGACCCGCTGCACGGCGTCGACACCGCCGTGCCCGACGGTGTGGACGCCGCGGAGCTGGCCGCCCACTGCCTGGCGCTGGGCGACGACGCCCTGGTGGGCGCCCAGCGCCTGGCCGAGTGGTGCACCCGCGCGCCGGAGCTGGAGGAGGAGGTGGCCCTCGCCAACATCGGGCTCGACCTGCTCGGCCAGGCCCGTCTGCTCTACTCCCGCGCCGGTCAGGTGGACGGCACCGGTCGCGACGAGGACGCCTACGCCTACTTCCGGGACGCCGCCGACTTCCGCAACGTCCGCCTGGCCGAACTTCCCTGCGGGGACTTCGCGTTCTCCATGGCCCGGCTGCTCGTCACGTCCTGCTGGCGGCTCGCCGTCTTCGAGCGGCTCGCCCGCTCCGCGCAGGACCCGGTGCTCGCCGCCGTCGCCGCCAAGGGCGTCAACGAGCTGACCTACCACCGGCAGTACGCCGCCGAGTGGGTGGTACGGCTCGGCGACGGCACCGAGGAGTCGCACCGCCGCATGCGGGCCGGCCTCGAACAGGTCGCCCCTTACCTGGAGGAGCTGTTCACGGCCGGCGCCACGTGCGGGGCCGACCCGGCCGGTGTGCGGGACGAGGTGACCGCCGCGCTGCGCCAGGTCACCGAGGCCGCCGGGCTGCGTCCGGTCCAGGCCGATCCCCTGCCCGGCCACGGCCGTGAGGGTGACCGCACCGAACACCTCGCCCCGCTGCTCGCGGAGTTGCAGGGCATCGCCCGCGCACACCCCGGAGCGGTCTGGTGAGCGCCGTGACCGTGCTCACCGACGCGCACCGGGCGGCCCGCGTGGCCGCCGAGGTGCCGGACCCCGAGCTGCCCATGCTGACCCTGGCCGACCTCGGCGTCCTGCGTGACGTCGAGGTCACCGGGGACGGCACGGTCGTGGCCGCCCTCACCCCCACCTACTCCGGCTGCCCGGCCATGGCGGAGATGCGCGCCGACGTGGCCGCCCGGCTGCGCGCCGCGGGCTTCGACCGGGTCGAGATCCGCACCGTGCTGGACCCGCCGTGGACGACCGACTGGATCACCCCCGAGGGCCGCCGCAAGCTCGCCGAGCACGGCATCGCACCTCCCGGTCCCGCGCCCCGGCGCGTCACCGGGGCGGTGCCGCTGGTGCTCACCGCCACCCGGCGCGACGTCGCCTGCCCCCGCTGCGGCTCGGCGGACACCGAGGAGACCTCGCGCTTCGCCGCCACCTCCTGCAAGGCCCTGTGGCGCTGCCGTGCCTGCCTGGAGCCGTTCGAGTACGTCAAGGAGATCTGATGGCCCCGACCATCCCCGCCCCGCAGGCGCCGGCCCCGCGGGTCCGCCGCCGCCCGGCCTTCCACGCCCTGCGGGTCGCCGCGGTCGAGCCGCTCTGCGAGGACGCCGCCGCCGTCAGCTTCGACATACCGCACGAGCTGGCCGGGGAGTTCGCCTTCGCGCCCGGTCAGTCCCTCACGCTGCGCCGCGAGGTCGACGGCCGGGACGAGCGACGCTCGTACTCCATCTGCTCGCCCGCCGGCGCCACCCCCCGCATCGGGGTGCGCGTGGTGCCCGGCGGCCTGTTCTCGTCGTGGCTGGTGCACGAGGTGCGCCCGGGCGACACCGTCGAGGTCATGGGCCCCACCGGTGCCTTCACCCCCGACCTCACCGCGCCCGGGCACCATGTGCTCATAGCCGCGGGCTCCGGCATCACCCCGATGCTCTCCATCGCCGAGTCCGTCCTCGCCGCCGACCTCGGGTCCCGGGTCACGCTCTTCTACGGCAACCGGCGCACCGACACCGTGATGTTCGCCGACGAGCTCGCCGAGCTGAAGGACCTGCACCCCGCCCGGTTCCAGCTCGCCCACGTGCTCTCACGGGAGCCGCGCGAGGCCGAGGTGCTCTCCGGCCGCCTCGACGCCGGACGGCTCGCCACCCTCGTCGAGGGCCTCGTCGACGTCCCGAACGCCGACCACTGGTGGCTGTGCGGCCCGCACGGCATGGTCGTCGACGCCCAGCAGGTCCTCGCCGGCCTCGGCGTGCCCGGGGAGCGGGTGCACCAGGAGCTGTTCTACGCGGACGACGAGCCGGTGACCCCGGTGCACCACGAGGACGCCGTGGCCGAGGGCCCGGTCAGCCAGGTCACCATCGTCCTCGACGGCCGTACGACCACGGCCGCCCTGCCCCGTGACCGCAGCGTCCTCGACGGCGCCCAGCGCACCCGCCCCGATCTGCCCTTCGCCTGCAAGGGCGGCGTCTGCGGTACCTGCCGCGCGCTCGTCACCGACGGCAAGGCCGAGATGCGCCGCAACTTCGCCCTCGAGGCGTCCGAGGTCGACGCGGGCTACGTGCTGACCTGCCAGAGCTACGCGGAGTCCGACAACCTGACGGTCGACTACGACAGCTGACGCCTCGTCGGCACCCCGCGCCCCCCCGGAGCCGGTTGGTAAGGTCGGCCCGGGGGTGGGAGGTGGACGACGTGCTGAGCGAGGTCGGCGAGGTCTCCGACGCCGGGCCGTTCGTGCACCCCGCGCTGTTCTACCGGAACGCACGGGAGTACACGGCCGTCACGGTGCCTTTCCTGCTGGACGGGATGGCCGCCGGGGAGCCGGTCGCGGTGGCCGTGCCCCCACCCCGTCTCGCCCAGTTGCGCGCCGCGTTGGGCCCGCGCGGCGCCGAGGTGCACTGGGTCGACATGGAGCGGGCCGGGCGCAATCCCGGCCGCATCATCCCCGGTGTGCTGCGGGCCTTCGCCGACACCCGGCCCACCGGACGGGTACGGATCATCGGGGAGCCCGTCTGGCCCGGGCGGAGCGCCCTGGAGTATCCGGCGTGCGCCCAGCACGAGGCACTGATCAACATGGCCTTCGCCGGACGCCCCGTGACGATCCTGTGCCCCTACGACGCCGCCCGGCTGGACGCCGCGGTGCTGGCGGAGGCCCGCGCCACGCATCCCGTGGTGGTCGACGGCGGCCGCGAGGAACGCAGCGCGCACTACGCACCACGCCGGGTGATCGCCGCGCACAACCGGCTGCCGCACCCCCCGCACGGCGCCTTCGCCTTCGGCTTTGCGGAGCCGCAACTCGCCGACGCCCGGCACGTCGCGACGGCCCAGGCACACCGACTGGGCCTGGGCGGCGAGCGGCTCGCCGAGTTCTCCCTCGCCGCCGGCGAACTGATCACGAACAGCGTGCTGCACGGCGGCGGGTCGGGCGTCGTCCGCGTCTGGGCGGGAGACGATCACGTGGTGTGCGAGGTGCACGACCGCGGACGGCTGACCGACCCGCTCGCCGGCCGCCACCCCGCGTCACGGGACCGCCCCCACGGCAGGGGCCTGTTGATGGTCCACCGCATCGCCGACCTGGTGCGCCAGCGCACCGCAGGCGACGGCACCACCATCCGCTTCTACCTGCGAGCCTGACCGCCGGCGCGGGACCAGCGGGCGTGCGCGCCCGCCGGTCCCGCGGTCCGTGGTCACCAGAGCGGTCAGCGGCCGAAGACGTCCTTGCCCACGTCCTTGCCCACGTCCTTGCCCTTCTCCACGGCCTGCTTGGCGTCGCTGCCGACTTGATCCTTCTTCCCCTTCATGCGCAGGCTCTCATTGCCGGTCACCTTGCCCGTGGCCTCCTCCGCTTTGCCCTTCATCTTCTGGCCGGTGTGCTTGACCTTCTTCTCGGCACCCATGGGGTTCTCCTTCCAGGGCTCGATCAGCGCTTCCCTCCGCCTGCCCGGAAGATCCTGAATGAAACCATTTGCTCGGATTCTGCAGATGGCGACCGAGCAAGGCGCCCCCGAACACCACGAAACCCACCCCGATCAGCCAGCACTGCACGATCAGCACCGTGCCGACGGCCCCGTAGGAGACGGCGTTGGTCACGATCAGCGGGGCGAACACGAAGGAGGAGAAGACCCGCAGCCCGATGAGGCCGACCATCGTCGCGACGGCCCCTGGCGCCAGCGCCGCCAACGGCACCTGCCCGGCCAGCAGGAAGTACTGGCCCCACCAGAAGAAGACGAAGCCCAGCACGACGGCCGTGCCGCCGCGGAACACCGTGTCCGGCCACCCCCCGCCCAGCACCACCCCGCTCTGCGCCTCCGCGAACAGGTACGCGGTCAGCGCCGCCAGCCACACCGCCCGCCGCCACACGTGGTGCCACGGAGTGGGCGGCACCTGCCAGATCCGGGTGTAGCCGACCTCGACGCAGGCCGCGAAGGAGAGCCCGAAGAGCGCCAGCGCCAGCAGGCTCAGACCGCTCGTGGAGCTGATCACCTTGCGTGGCGCGGCGAACAGCTCCCGCACGGCCTCCGCGGGCCGCGCCGACAGGCCCATGCCGTCCACGACCCACTGCGCGAAGCCGTTGCCGTGGAAGGGCAGGGCCGCGGCGACCACGATCAGCAGCGGGACCAGCGTCACCAGACCCAGTGCCGCGAACCCCATGGAGCGCTGCAGCAGCTCCAGTTCGCCCCCCTGGTGCCACATGCGGCCCGCCCGTGAGTCCCGCCACGACCGGTACGGATGCCGGAGCCACCGGGCCGCCCCACCTGCCATCGCGGGGGCCTCAGCGCACGGGGGCGCGGTCCGCCGCGAGGCGTGCCGTCTCCACCCGGGTTGCCAGGGGTTCTGAGCGCATGGCTCGTCCTCCTTGCTCAGGCCTGCTCGGCGGGCGGGACGCCGCTGCGGCTCGCTGCCCGGGCCTCATGGGGTGCACCTTCCCCGTACGACCCGGACGAACCGGACGGCACGGCGGGCTCCGGTACGGCGCGCAGCGAGGTGCGCCCGGCGCGCCACGCGCCCAGCAGGTGCTCCTCCAGGCGCCGCTCCACCAGCGCCATGGCGCGGATCCCCAGGACGACGTCGGCGGTGAGGTGAGGTTCGTGGGCCAACAGGTCGCCGATGACGTCGCGGCGCAGCACCTGCTCGTGCACGGCGTCGGCCTCGACGTGCTCCTCGTAGAAGTGCCGGCAGACGGCACCGCCGCCGAGCCGGTCGATCGCCTCCACCGTCCGGCGGGCGGACGGCGGGGTGGAGATCTCGGCGGCCGCGAAGTGCCCCACGAGCGCCCCGCGCAGTTCCCGGCGCAGGCCCAGCCAGGAGATCAGGTTCACCGTGGCGAGGGTGACGGCCGGTACGGCGTCCACGTAGTGGCCGTAGGAGGCGTCCAGCCCGGCGTCCCGGAGCAGGTCGGCGTAGAGCCGCGCGTGCACGCGTTCTCCGCGCCCGCTCCCGAACTCGTCGTACTCGACGGCCACGAGCGCGGCCTTCGCCCGGCCGGTGAGCCTCGGGATGACCCATGCGTGCGGATCGGCCTCCTTCAGCTGGTAGACCGACCGGTGCACGAAGTACTCCCGCAACTGCTCCCAGGTGCCCTCGTCGCGGAGGAAGTGCGACACACCGCGCCCGTCGCGCGGCTCGTGCAGCAGCCCCTCCAGTTCCCGGTCGAGGGCCGTGCGGGCCGCGGCGCCGCCCGGGGTGGCCGGCAGCTCGGCGCGGAGGGCCGCCCCGAAGGAGCCCTCCATGGCGCCGCGCAGCGCGAGCAGCCCCGGATCCCACTCCCAGCCGGGGTGCACCCCGGCGAAACCCCGGTAGTGGAGTTCGTAGCAGACGTGCAGCGCGAGCTGTACGTCCTCGCCGTACGGATCGGCGGCCTCGACCGCCCCGGTGGACACCGGAAGGGCGGTACCCGGCGGCCCCTGGGTGAGGGCGCCGAGCACGGCCCGGGAGAGGGGGCCGCGCGGTGCGGGCGGCGGGGGCTCAGCGGTCCGGGGACCGGTCGAGAGGTCGCAGACCGTGTCCATCGGGTCCTCCGTGGGTCGGTGCGGGGACGTCCTGGGCGTACGGGCGTCCGCCGGTGCCCCTGCCCGCTGACGCCGGGGGCATGCGGCCGTCCGTCGCCGTCTGCTCGACCAGCATGTCCACCGCGGCGCGGGGGCCGCCCGCCGCCGCGGCCCGCCGCTGCCGGTCGGCGCCGCTCCCCGTCCGGGCGAGGGCGGCCGTGGCCTCGCGGACGAAGGCCAGGTCGCCGGTGTCCTCCAGCGCGGGCGCGACGCGCCGCAGCAGCTCGTCACGCAGCGCCGTGGCGGGCACGCGGGTCTCCCGGACGGGATGGATCCCCGGGCCCGACATCCCGTAGCGGGCCGCCGACCAGAGCGCGGCCGCGGCGAGCTGAGCCGTCATGCGCGGGGCCGGGACGCCCCGGGAGAGGTCGTCGAGCGCCGTGCGCACGAGCGCCCGCGTGAGCGCGGCCTGCAACGCCGTCTCCCATGTCGCACCCAGCGCGTCCGCGACCCGGACCTCCACCGTGGGCAGCCGCGGCGAGGGCCTGGCCAGCCAGAACGTCATGGCGTGGTCCACCAGCACCCCGCAGGCCACCAGCCGGTCGACCTCGGCGTCGTGCTCCGCCGCCGACGCGAACCACGGGGGGATCCCGGAACCGGGGAACCGCGCCTGGTCCAGCACACGCCAGCTGGCGTAGCCGGAGTCGCGGCCCCGGTCGTAGGGCGAGTTGGCCGACAGCGCCAGCAGCGTCGGCAGCCACGGCCGCAGGTGGTTGAGGACCGCGACGGCGGTCTCCCGGTCCGGTACGCCCACGTGGACGTGGCAGCCGCAGGCCCGGTAGCCGGTCGCCTGGCTCTCGTAGATGCCGGCGATCGCGGCGTAGCGCTCGCCCGCACTGATCCCGGAGGGGCCGTCCAGTACGGGCGTTCCCGAAGAGACCAGCCGCGTGCCCTCGGCGGCGGCGGCGTCGGCCAGCAGGCGGCGCGTGGCCGCCAGCTGGCCGGTCAGCTCGGACAGGCGCGTGGCCACCCCGGTGGCCGACTCGATCTGCGCGGCCGACAGCTCGTGCTGCAGCGCGACGTCCGGGGCGGGCGGCGGCACGCACGAGGCCCGGGCGATGACGGCGGCCGCGCCGTCGACCAGCCGTCCGGTCCGCGGGTCGACCAGCAGGAACTCCTCCTCGACCCCGAAGGTCAGGCCGCCCGCCGGCGCCCGGTCGTCCACATCGCCCATGCACCCCCCTTACCCCGCCCGCACCGTGCCGGACCCGAACGGCCGCACGCGGAGGCCCCAGGGGCGGGCACGGGGGTCATCCGCCCGGGGCGACACGACCGCGCCACGCGCCCGTCTCGCTGCCCCGTTCCTCGATGAAGTGCTTGAAGCGCCGCAGGTCGCCCCGGGCCCGCCGGTCCACGACGCCGAGCGCGTCGGCGGCCTTCTCCGCGAGGCCGGAGGTCTGGAGCTCCATGGCCAGGTTGACCCGGGTGTGCGAGGCGTCCAGCTCCTGGAACGTCACGACGCCGCGCTGCCGGACGTCCCCGGTGACGGTGCGCCACGCGACCCGCTCGTCCGGCAGCTGGTCGATGATCTCCGTGTCGAATTCCCGGCGGGCACCGGCGACGTTCGTCACCCAGTGGTTGTGCCGGTCGTCGACCTGCGTCACCTGTTCCACGCCCTCCATGAAGTTCGGGAACTCCTCGAACTGCGTCCACTGGTTGTACGCGGTGTGCAGCGGGACGTCGACGTCGACGGATTCGCTGATCGTGCCCATGGGTCCGCTCCTTCCGAGGAATCGTCGCTGGGTCGGCTTCCCGGTGCGGATGTGCCTAATCGTCCTGATCCGGCGGTCGCCGGGTCCTATGTCTGGTGCGGTGCCCTCGGGTAGGGCAGCCGCGCCGGTCACCGGCTCGTGTCGAGGAGGGCAGCCGCGTGGGCGGGACCGCTGAAGCGGTCCGCGGGGCGGATCCGGGCGCCGCCGCCGACAGGCCGCGGCCCGTACGGGATGCGGCCGGCGGCCGGCACTCCTGCGCGTCCGGAGTTGCCACGGGTGGCAGGCGACGAGCGCACGGCCAGTGCGGGCTGCGCGGCCCCTCCCCGTCGGCGCCGCCGCCGTGCTCACCCCGGCCCCGGCAGGTCGGCTCCGCGCCGCCGCCGCTCGCGCCCGGCCGGGACGGGGCGGCCGGATACCGTCGGCGTCCGGGGACCCTGTAGGTTCTTGCGCTGTGGAGGAGCTGGACCGGCAGATCGTGGAACTTCTCGTGGCCGACGGGCGCATGAGCTACACCGACCTGGGCAAGGCCACCGGCCTGTCCACGTCCGCGGTGCACCAGCGCGTACGGCGCCTGGAGCAGCGCGGGGTGATCCGCGGGTACGCGGCGATCGTGGACCCGGAGTCGGTGGGGCTGTCGCTGACGGCGTTCATCTCGGTGAAGCCCTTCGACCCGAGCGCACCCGACGACATCGCCGACCGTCTTGCCGAGGTCCCCGAGATCGAGGCGTGCCACAGCGTCGCGGGGGAGGAGAACTACATCCTCAAGGTCCGGGTGGCCACCCCGATCGAGCTGGAGCACCTGCTCGCGAAGATCCGCACCCTGGCCGGGGTCTCCACCCGCACCACGGTGGTCCTCTCCACGCCGTACGAGGCGCGCCCACCGCGCGTCTGAGGCCCCACGGCCCCCTGACCCACCGCACGATCCCGTCCCCTCGCCCCCACCGGGGCCCGGGCGGGCCCAACATCACATCGCGAGGCGAAACCCAGTGCCGCACACCACGAACGAGCCGACCACCAGCGGATCCGGCGCGAGCCGCACCGTGCTGCTGCGCGGCGGCAACGTCTACAGCCCCGCCGACCCCTTCGCGACGGCCATGGTCGTCGACGGCGGCACGGTCGCCTGGCTCGGCTCGGAGGGCGCCGCGGAGTCCTTCGCCGCGGGCGTCGACGAGGTGGTCGACCTCGCCGGTGCGCTGGTCACCCCCGCGTTCACCGACGCCCACGTGCACACCACCGCCACCGGCCTGGCGCTGACCGGCCTCGACCTGGCCCCCGCCCGCGACCTGACCGACGCCCTCGCCAGGGTCGCCGCGTACGCGCAGGCCAACCCCGGCCACCGGGTGCTGCTCGGCCACGGCTGGGACGAGAGCCGCTGGCCGGGGCAGCGCCCGCCGACCCGCGCGGAACTCGACGCGGCGACCGGCGGCCGCCCCCTGTACCTGACCCGCGCCGACGTCCACTCAGCGGTCGTCACCACCGCCCTGCTGGCGCTGGTCCCCGATGTCGGGACGATGGCCGGCCACCACCCCGACGGGCCGCTCACCCGCGACGCCCACCACGCGGTCCGGCGCGCGGCCTACGGCGCCGTCACGCCCGCGCAGCGTGCCGCCGCGCAGCGCACCGCACTCGCCCACGCCGCCTCGCTCGGCATCAGCGCCGTCCACGAGTGCGCGGGCCCGGACATCTCCTCCGAGGACGACCTCACCGCGCTGCTGCGGCTGGCCGCGGCCGAGCCCGGGCCGCGCGTGTACGGCTACTGGGCCGAGGCCGTGACCGGCGCCGAGGACCTGGAGCGGATCCGGGACCTGGGCGCCGTCGGCGCGGGCGGCGACCTCTTCGTGGACGGCTCCATCGGCTCCCGCACGGCCTGCCTGCACGCCCCGTACACCGACGCCCCCGCCGTCGGCGGCACCGCCTACCTGGACGCGGCGGCGATCGCCGACCACGTGGCCCTGTGCACCGAGGCGGGGGTGCAGGCGGGTTTCCACGCGATCGGGGACGCCGCCGTGGCCGCCGTCGCGGAGGGGATGCGCGAGGCCGCCCGCCGGGTGGGCCTGGACCGCGTGCGCGCGCTGAGGCACCGCGTCGAGCACGCCGAGATGATGACCGAGGACATCGTCGCCGCCTTCGCGGAGCTGGGCCTGGTCGCCTCCGTGCAGCCCGCCTTCGACGCCGCCTGGGGCGGTGAGGACGGCATGTACGCCCAGCGGCTCGGCGCCGAACGGGCCCGCACCCTCAACCCGTTCGCCGCCATGACCCGGGCCGGGGTGCCCCTGGCCCTCGGTTCCGACAGCCCGGTCACGCCGCTCGACCCCTGGGGCACGGTGCGCGCCGCCGCCTTCCACCGGACCCTCGAGCACCGCATCTCCGTCCGCGGCGCGTTCAACGCGCACACCCGCGGCGGCTGGCGCGCCGTGGGCCGCGACGACGCGGGCGTCCTCGTGCCCGGCGCACCCGCGGACTACGTGGTGTGGCAGGCCGGTGACCTCGTGGTCCAGGCCCCCGACGAGCGGGTCGCCAACTGGTCCACCGACCCGCGCTCCGGCACCCCCGGGCTGCCCGAACTCACCCCCGGGCTGCCGCTGCCGACGGCGCTGCGCACGGTGGTCGGAGGCCGTACGGTCTTCGCACGGCCGAACGAGTGACGGGTCAACGGCCGATGCCCCCGAACGGTTCTCCGTCGGGATGGCGTGGAACTTTCCCCGGCCTCGCGTTGACCTGCTGATTTGGTCAATCCGCGCAGGTCAAACGGCTGTTGACAGGCGACGGTCGGGGGCGAGTAGGTTCGGCCGGGTCCACCACCGGACGTCCGACCGGATCTCCGTGCGCCGACGGCCGCAGCTGGGCCACGGGGCGTCGCGCCGTACGGCGTGCGCCACTGGCAGCCAGGTCCAGCGCTCGCGGCACGGAACGCGGTCCGCCTCAACGAGAGGCTCCGCCCGGTCGGCAGGTGTGACCCGGGAGGGGCCCGGACGCCCAGTAGACAACGGCCTTGTCGCCGATCCGCAGCCAGCGGGTCCCAGGTCGGCCCGAAGGGCGTTCCGGGCCCCGAGCAGTTCACGCCCCTCCCGCGCCGCGGGTCCGCCGCGGGAGGCTTTGCCCGCCCGGGGTCCGCGGACAGGGCCGTTGGGGGTACGGTCACTGTCACACAGTGACCACCTGCAGGAAGGCCGCGTACCTTGCGACCGCGCTCCGACGCCGCACCGGCCCCCGCCGCGCCGCCGGCGACGTCCGTAGAACCGCCGCCGCCACCCGCTCCGGCACCCGGCCGCATCGCCCGCACGGCGCGCGCCGTGCGGGCGAACGCGCGGCGGTCGGCGCTCGCCGCGCTGTGCGGCCTGGCCCTGGCGGCCGCGTTCCCCCCGTACGGGGTGTGGCCGCTGTCGGTCGCTGCCGTGGCCGGCCTGGCGCTGCTGACCCGGGGCCGTACCGCCCGCCAGGGCGCGTGGCTGGGCTTCGCCTTCGGACTGCCGTTCTTCGTGTGGCTCCTGCTGTGGCTGCGGGTGATCGGCTGGGACGCGGTCGTGGGCCTGTCCGTCATCGAGGCCGCCTTCGTCTCCGTGCTCGGCGCGGGTCTGGCGGTCACATCGCGGCTGCGCGCCTGGCCGCTGTGGGGCGCCTGCCTGTGGGTGGCGGAGGAACTCGTCAGGGACCGGCTGCCGTTCGGCGGCTTCCCGTGGGGCAGGCTGGCCTTCGCGAACACCGCCACCCCCTTCACCCCGCTCGCCGCGCTCGGCGGCGCACCGCTGGTGACCTTCGCCGTCGCGCTGTGCGGTTCGCTGCTGGCCGCGGCCGCGGTCGCCGTGTGGCGGCTGCGCAGGGGCCCGGTCGTCTTCGGCCCGCGCCGTCACGTGCCCGCCACGACGGCGGCGGTGCTGGCGGTGGCCACCTTCGCCGCCGGGTACGCGGTGCCGGTGCCCACCGCGGCCGACGACACCGTCCGGGTGGCCATCGTGCAGGGCAACGTCCAGCAGCCGGGCATGCACTTCCTGGGCCGGCCCCTGAAGATCCTCAACAACCACGTCGAGGCGACCCTGAAGCTCGCCGAGGACGTCAAGGCGGGCCGTGCGCCCAAGCCCGATCTGGTGATCTGGCCGGAGAACTCCTCCGACATGGACCCGTTCTCCGAGCCCCAGGCCTACGCCCTGATCACCAAGGCGGTCCGCGCCGTCGGCGTCCCCGTCCTCGTCGGCGCCCTGGTCGACGGCCCGGACGCGGACCACGTCCAGAACGAGGGCATCGTCTGGGACCCGGAGAGCGGTCCCGGCGACCACTACACCAAGCAGCACCCGGTCCCCTTCGGCGAGTACGTGCCCTTCCGCGAGCAGCTCACCAAGGTCATCAAACGGCTCGACCAGGTCCCGCGCGACTTCTACCCGGGCAAGGGCAGCGGTGTCCTGCAGATCGGCCCGGCGAAGCTCGGCGACGTCATCTGCTTCGAGGTGGCGTACGACGGGATCGTCCACGACACCGTCACCGCGGGCGCCCGCGCCCTGGTCATCCAGACCAACAACGCCACCTACGGCCGCACCGGCCAGCCCGAGCAGCAACTGGCGATGTCCCGGCTGCGCGCCGTCGAGCACGGCCGCGCCGTGGTCACGGCGGCGACGAGCGGCATCACCGCCGTCGTCGCCCCCGACGGGCGGATCGAGCAGCAGACCGAGGAGTTCACGCAGACCGTGCTCAGCGCCCGGCTGCCGCTCCGCGACGATCTGACCGTCGCCGACCGCGTCGGCTCCGCTCCCGAATGGACCCTCGCTATGGTGGGCCTGCTGTCCTGGGCCGCGGCGATCATGCTGGGCAGGCGAGGACGTACCGAGACGGAGGAACAGCAGTGAGCGATGGCGGTGGGGTCACCCGTGGCGCAGCCCAGGGGAGGGCCTTCGGGCCGCTCGGCTCGGTTCTCGTGATCATCCCGACGTACAACGAGGCCGACAACGTCAAGCCGATCGTCGCCCGGGTCCGCGCGGCCGTGCCCGAGGCGCACGTCCTCGTCGCCGACGACAACAGCCCCGACGGCACCGGCAAGCTCGCCGACGAGCTGGCCGCCGCCGACGACCACGTCCACGTGCTGCACCGCAAGGGCAAGGAGGGGCTGGGCGCCGCCTACCTGGCCGGCTTCCGCTGGGGCATCGAGCGGGACTACGGCGTGCTCGTCGAGATGGACGCCGACGGCTCGCACCAGCCCGAGGAGCTGCCGCGTCTGCTGACCGCGCTCAAGGGCGCCGACGTGGTGCTCGGCTCCCGCTGGATCCCCGGCGGCCGGGTGGTCAACTGGCCGAAGTCCCGCGAGTTCCTGTCGCGCGGCGGCAGCACCTACTCGCGGCTGCTCCTCGACGTGCCGCTGCGCGACGTGACGGGGGGCTACCGGGCGTTCCGCAAGGAGACGCTGCTGGGCCTGGGCATGGAGGAGGTGGCCTCCCAGGGCTACTGCTTCCAGGTCGACCTCGCCCGGCGCGCGGTGACGTCCGGCTTCCACGTCGTCGAGGTCCCCATCACCTTCGTGGAGCGGGAACGCGGCGACAGCAAGATGAGCCGGGAGATCGTCGCCGAGGCGCTGTGGCGGGTCACCGCCTGGGGCGTCGGCTCCCGTGTGAAGCGGCTGACGTCCGGGCGGCGCCGCGGCTGACCGGCCCTCCGGGCTCCGGCGGGGAGCAGGCACAATGGTGCGTATGACGATCAGCTCCCCGCCGCCGGCCGGTCCGCGGCAACCGGGCGGTGACGGGCGTCCGCGGCGGCGTTCGCGCGCCGGGACGTGGATACCGCTCGGTGTGGCCGCCTACGCGCTGCTGGAGATCTGGCTGCTCATCCTCGTGGCCGGGGCCGCCGGCGGGCTCACGGTCCTCGTGCTGCTCGTGGCGGGCTTCGTGTGCGGGGCGCTGGCCGTACGGCACGCCGGGCGCAGCGCCTGGCGGGCGCTGAACGAGGCGATGCGCTCCGGAGGGCCGGAGCGGGACCGGGAGGAGCCGAAGGGCTCCGGCGCCGGGAACGGCGGCAGCGGTGCGGCGCCGATCATGATCGGCGGCCTGCTGCTGATGGTGCCCGGGCTGATCTCGGACGTGGCGGGGCTGCTCTTCCTCTTCCCGCCGACCCGTTCCCTGCTGACGAGGGCGGGTGCACGCGCTCTGGACCGCCGGGCGTCCGCCGCCCGGGAGCGGGGCGCGGGCTCGGGCTCGCTGGGTGACCTCTTCGCCCAGGCGCGCGCCGCCGAGGAGCAGATGCGCATCCACCGCCCCGACGGCAAGGTGATCCAGGGCGAGGTCGTCGACCACAACCCCGAGCAGGACGACGAAAACCCCGGGCCGCGGCACTGAGGCCACGCTCGCCCGGGGCGCACGTCTGATGGGGCCCGCCCCTCACGGGCCCAGTTCCTTCGGTCAGGCGGTCTTGCGGTGGTCGCGCGGATGTACCGCGATGTTCATGGCGCCGGAGCGCAGAACGGCGAGTCGTTCGGCCAGGACTTCCTCCAGCTCCTCGACCGTGCGCCGCTCCATGAGCATGTCCCAGTGCGTACGCGCGGGCTTGCTCGTCTTCTCCTCCGGGCCCTCTCCGTCGACCAGGAGTGCGATCTGGCCGCAGGCGCGGCACTCCCACTCCGGCGGGATCTCGGCCTCCACCGAGAACGGCATCTCGAATCGATGTCCGTTCCGGCATGCGTACTCAACGGTCTGGCGCGGTGCCAGATCGATGCCGCGGTCGGTCTCGTAGCTTGTCGCCCCGAGTCGCGTGCCGCGGAGAGCTCGCTCACTCATGAATCGTGCCTCCCGGGCTGTGTCGCCCACAGGACAGGTGTCGCTGTCGTCGTCATCCGGTCAACGTCCGGTCGGCGGTGAAGATTCCCGTTCTCGGGAGGTGCGTCGCCCGTCGTGCCGCCCCTTTTTGTACCCATCGACGCCCGCTTTGTCACATCTCGTGAGAGATGTCACCCTGCGTTCTGGTATCTTTAGCGCGCAGTAACGGTCCGTCCGACGGCCAACGGCGTACACTACCGCGCCGCACCCATCCGCACTAAATCGTCTCGGGGACCGGATTGCCCGCGGCCGCCACCGCCCGCCGCATCGGCACCCTGGCCAGCAGCACGAACCCGATGACGAAGAACGCCACCAGGGACACGATCGCGTCCCGGTAGCTCCCGGTCAGCTGGTACGTCAGGCCGAACAGCAGCGGCCCCAGCCAACTCGTGCCCCGGTCGCTGACCTCGTACACCGAGTAGTACTCGGCCTCCTTGCCGCGCGGGATCAGGTGCGAGAAGAGCGAGCGCGACAGCGCCTGGCTGCCGCCCAGGACCATCCCGATGGCCGCGGCCAGACAGTAGAACGCCACCGGCTCGCCGGCCGGCAGGAAGAAGCCGGCCCCGATCGTCGCCGTCCACGCCACCAGCGAGCCCAGCACCGTACGGCGCGCCCCGTACCGCGCCGCGAGCCGGCCCAGCAGCAGGGCGCCGAAGACGGCCAGCACCTGCACCAGGAGGATCGCGCCGATCAGGGCCGTCTCGTCCAGCTCCAGCTCCTCCGAGCCGTAGAGCGAGGCCTGCGAGATCACGGTCTGGATGCCGTCGTTGTAGATGAGGTACGCCAGCAGGAAGGCGAGCGTGAGCGGGTGGCGGCGCATGTCCCGCAAGGTGTCGGCGAGTTGACGCCAGCCCTGGTGGAGCGAACCCCCGCCCTTGACCGCCGGCCCGGCGGACCGCCGGCCGGGCGCGGTGTCGCGCAGCCGTATCAGCGGGACGAGCGTGAAGGCCGCCCACCACAGGCCGGCCGACGCCAGGCAGATCCGCACCGCCATGCCCTTGGAGACGCCGACCGCGTCGTGCCCGAGGAACAACGCCAGGTTGGCGACGAGCATCAACGCCCCGGCCGCGTATCCGAACGCCCAGCCCCGCGAGGAGACCGCGTCCCGCTCGTGGGGTTCGGCGATCTCCGGCAGGAAGGCGTTGTAGAGGACCATGGCCGACGCGAACGCCACGTTGGCGACGATCAGGAGTCCGCCGCCGAGAAGGTAGCGGTCCCCGGTCACGAAGAACATCGCCGTCGTCGCCGCGGCGCCGACGTACGCGAAGGTCCCGAGCAGCGCCTTCTTGCGCCCGGTCCGGTCCGCGACGGCCCCGGCGAGCGGCATCACCAGCACGGACAGCAGGACCGAGGCGGAGACCACGTACGCGAAGTACGCCCCGGCGCGGACCGGTATCCCGAGCGGGTGGACGTAGCCGTCCGGGCCCGCGGCGGCCTCCGCGACGTCGGTGAGGTACGGCCCCAGGAAGACCGTGATCACACTGGTGGAGAAGACCGAGTTGGCCCAGTCGTAGAAGTACCAGCCGCGCTGTGCGCGCCGCCGCTCGTGCGCCGGGGCGGCGGTTCCGTCCTGCACCGCCATGTCCTGCGCCTCGCCCGTGGTCACCCGTGGTTCCTGCCGATCCGTGTCGTGCGCCCTGCCGATGTGATCGGTCATGATGCCATCCACGGCCGGGGTGGGGGAGGGGGATCATCCGCCGGATTCCTCCGTTCATCCGGCGGACGCCTCCGGTCCGCCCGACCCGTGCACGGGACTGCCCCCGGGCCGCCGCGTGGGCGGCCCGGGGGCAGAACGGTCAGCCTGTGTCGCGGAGGTCCGCGACGGTCAGGCGCGACCGCCGTTCATGCGCCGGCGACGCAGCATGTAGACGCCGCCACCGGCACCGGCGAGCAGGAGCGAGGCGCCGAGCAGGGTCTCCGGGGTGTTCATGCCCATCGAACCGCCGAAGCCGGTGTCGGGGCCACCGCCGTTGCCGCCGCCCCCACCGCCACCGCCGCCGTTGCCGCCACCGCCGCCGTTGCCACCGCCGCCGCCGTTGCCGCCGCCGTAACCGCCGCCGCCGTGGCCGCCCTTGCAGCCCTTGTTGCCGCCGCCGTTGCCGCCCCACGAGTCGTCCATGTTGCGACCGTCGTCGGACGCGCTGCCGAAGCTCTGGGCGGTCAGGCCGCTGCTGTTCTTGTTGTCGTCGCTTCCGTTGTCGTCGCTTCCGTTGTCGTTGCTGTTGTCGTTGCTGTTGTCGTCGCCGTTGTCACCGCCGTTGTCGCCACCGCGACCGCCGCCACCGCCGCCGTTGTCGCCGCCGCCACCGCCGCCGCCGTTGCCGCCGCCGCCGTAACCGCCGCCACCGCCGCCGTTGCCACCGCCGCCGCCGCCGTTGCCGCCGCCGTAACCGCCGCCGCCGCCACGACCGTTGTCGTCGTCGTCGCCGCCCCACCACGACTCGCACCGGTCGTCGCCGCCGTAGCCGTGACCGCGCCCGTAGCCGCCGCCACCGCCGCCGCCGTGACCGCCGCCGTGGCCGCCTCCGTAACCGCCCTTCCCTCCGTGCTCGTCGCCGCGACCCTCGCCGTCACGGCCCCCGCCGTCACGGCCTCCGCCGTCACGGCCTCCGCCGTCACGGCCCTCCTCGCCACCACGACCGCTGCCGTTGCCGCTGCCGTCGACGCTGACGGTCACGGTCGTCGTGACCTGGCCGTCGGTGCCGTCCGGCTCGTCGCAGGTCAGTTGGACCTGGTAGGTACCCGCGGGCGTGGCCTTGTCCACCAGGAGCTTGAGGCTGTTGGTCGCGGCCGTGCCCACCGTTTCCACCTTCGGGATGGTGGTCACGTAGGTCGGCGCCGTGATGCAGCCGCCGAGCGTGAAGGTGACCACTTCGCCCGGTGCGACGCGGCCGCTGTTGGAGACGGAGACGATCGGGTCTGCGACCGCCACACTTGCCGGCAGGACGACGGCCGAAACCGTCATCGCCGCCGCTGCGAGAATGCGTGAACCACGCATGGGGGGAACCTCCTTGCGGACGGGGCAGGCGGGATTGGAGATCACCGCGACACGTACTGCGACCGCGTCCTTGAGATCCATGGCACGAGGGCGGGGATCTTCACGCACCTCGGAATCGGCACAGGCCTTCCCCCGGACGGGGCATCAGAATTCTGGCCGGAACAGCGTTGTCGCAGGTGGGGAGCCTTACCCGCAGCGGCGTCAGAAAAATGTGAAGAGCTGGTCAAACGGGTGACCGGCAACGAGTCCGCCGGTGCATCAGGCGATGAGAAGTCAGTCGATGGCCTGTCAGGCGACGCGTCGTCAACACAGCGCGTTACCGGGAAGTCCACGGCATCGCCCTGCGCCGCCGCCCCTACGGGGCGCGGACGGATCATGGCGCCGGGACAACGGTGCCTGTCATCAGGCGATCTCACGCAGATTCACCAGAACGGCCCACCACGGGTGTTCACGCACCACGCCACGAGGGCCTCGGGCCCCGGGTATCCCGCGACCTCGGCGCCCGTTTCCCGGCGGGGGCGACGGCCCGGCCCGGGCCGGCGATCCGTACGGGGCGGGTGAGCCGGGCGCCGGTGAACCCGGAGCTCCCGGAGCGGCGTTGACCAGGGCGCGCGGGCACGGGCCGGCACCACCGGCAGAGCCCGCGCGAGCCGCGCGCCCCAGCCACGGCAGCGGCCGGGCCGCGGAGAACCGCTCGTCCATCGCCGTCCACCACCGGTGCAGCCGCCACCCGTTGCGGCACCCCGGGCGCAGGGCGGTCCGCGACCAGGAAACCGCCCGGGAGCCATGGGGCGCGCGCGTGGTACACGACGCCCGTGGCGACGGCCAGCGAGCGCAGGACGTCAAGGCCCGGCGCGTGCGGCTGGTGAGGTCCCATCAGGACACGGTCGGCATCATCGGTGCTCGTCCTGGCAGCGCGGCGCCGGATTGCCCCCGCTGCCGCAGGGCGCCACCCGATCGGGTGGGGAGCACTTTGCCCGGTTGACTCTGATCCATCCGCGTTTGACGCATACTTCGGTTTAACATCATTTATGACGGACTGTCACTCATGATTGACCGGTCGGAGCTGAAGGACTGCGATGCTGCGAAACTCCGGGGATCACACCACCCCCGTGCCCTGGTACGGGCAGCCCGACGCCTGGTACGGGCAGCCCGACCCCTGGTTCGGCCAGCCGTTCGTGCCCGGGCACACGGCGGACGGGGCACAGGCGCCCGGCCGGCCGGGCCGCGCGCCGCAGCCCCCGGCCCGGGCCCGGCCCGCCC